>CAYQRW010000120.1:0-10008 GCA_964419735.1 uncultured Spirochaeta sp. | reverse complement strand
ACGTCTCCCGGGGCGTGGCCCAGGTGGCGTGACGCGAAGCTCTGGTGCTCCGCCGGGTGCCAGTCCTGCGTTGCCACCACCAGGTCGTACTGCGGCATGAGCTCGTTGATTACCGGCACCACCACATCGCCGTCGGGAACTGCCAACGCTCCCCCAGGAAGAAAATCGTTCTGAACATCGACTACAATCAGCGCTTTCATACTTCTAAAGTACTCACATCCCCGGGGAATGCGTCTACCGTGCACCGGTTCCGGAAGAGTTTTTGTAGGGCACCGCCTCGTCGAGCATGCTGATCTGGGCGCGCTCGTAGGAGTTGATCCGGTCCATATTGGCGTTGAGGATCGCCTGCATGTGGCGATCAAAGAAGCGGTGGAGGCTGTAGGTGGGAACTGAGCGAAATCCCCGCCGCACCTTGTGCTCGGAGCCCATGCCGGGGTCAAAGATCTTTATACCCTCGGCGATCGCCCACTCGATCGGTGTGTAGTAGCAGACGTTGAAGTGCAGATTCGGCCGCTTTTCCCGCGCGCCCCAATAGCGGCCCAGAACTCGATCTCCCTTCCGTACGAGAAACGCCAGCGCCAGGGGATCCGCCGACAGATCAAAGCCCTCATCGCCGGCCTCGGCGGTATCCACCGCCACGGAGAACCACGCGTGTTCCCGCACCGCAGCGGGCATCTCGGTGAAGAACTCGCCGGTCAGAAAGCGGGCGGCAAACGGCCCAAACTGCGCGTTGGTGCGCAGGTAGTACTCCGCCATGCGCTGAAAGTAGTGCTCCGGTGCCACGGCGGCGGCCACCATGCGCACGGTGATTCCCTGATCCGCCATACTTGCCCGCTCCCGGCGGATGTTGCGGCGTTGGTTCTTCCTAAAGCGGGAAAGATAGTCATCAAAGTCCGTGAAATTCTCGTTGTACCAGGCGTAGCCGTGGTGCTCCCAGGTGGTCATGCCCAACCGCTTCAACCGATCCTGCCACTCCGGCAGCACGAAGTTGAACTGAAGCACAGAGATAGCGTTGTCCCGGCAGAACTGTTCAATTGCGGTGAGAATCGGTGACGCCAGCTCATCCTCCCGGCCGGGGGTGGTAAGAAAGCCAAACGCCGGTGAAGGGCTGGCGGGACTCATCCCCACCATTTTGGGGTAGTAGCTGCTACCGAGCTCTCCGGCGACTTCCGCGAAGGCGAAGTCGAAGACGAACTCCCCCCAGCTGTCGGTGCGAATGTAGAGCGGCACCGCCGCCACCAGCGTGCCTGCCTCCCGGACGGTCAGGTGGGAGGGAGTCCATCCGCTCGCCGCGCTTATACTGCCGCTCTGCTCCAAGTGCTCGAGCCATTCGTGCATCATGAGGGCGGTGGGGGAGACGGCAGCTAGCGCGTTCCACTCGTGGCGATCGATTGCGGCCATTGACTGATGCCAGTCGTACTGCATGGGTGGAAGCTACTGCCGCGACACCGCCGACAGCAAGTGCGGCGCCGGCCGGCGGTCCTCCGCGTGTCGACCACAGCGCGCCGGTTGGGCGAGCCGTCCGCAGTCCGCGGCGGGAGCACCCGCGCGCCGCAGCCTTACCCTGCCGCTCAGCCCGGGGGCCATCCCAGTTTGCGGCCCGCCAGTATGTGGGCGTGAATATACGGCACCGTTTGGAGTGCGTCTTGGCCGGTATTGAACACCACGCGGTAGCCATTCTCCTCCAGATCCAGGGCGCGGGCGGTTTCCGCGATGCCGTGGATGATCCGGCCGATCACCTGGGGCTCGTGATTTGTGGTCTCGGCGATACTCTGCATGCGGGTCCGGGGCACCACCAGGATGTGGGTGGGCGCTTGCGGATTGATATCACGAAATGCAACCACGTGGTCGTTCTCGAATACGATATCCGCGTGCATCTCTCCGGCGATGATCTTGTCAAAAATCGTCTCTTCCATGACCGGTATCGTATCGCCGGTAGGGTAGTGCAGCTACCCCCTGGGCTAGGCTGACTACGCGCTGAGCCGCGCTGGGCCGTGCTGGGCCCCGCTGAGCCCCGGAGGAGCCGGCTCTCACCGCGAGTCCTGCCACCTATCCACTGCGGCGGTCGCGATATCCCCCAGTGCCGGCGCCGCTGCGGCAACTGGTGCAGCCCAGCACATGCACGTGTTTGCGAGTGCCCTTCGTGAACATTCGGGCCACCACGAACCCCTCCTCCGGAATCTCGTGCCGACATACGGGACACACTCGCTGATAGCGGGTGTTGGCGGGATAGCAGTAGGGACAACCAAACATGTGTACCACTGAGTCCTGCGCGTTCTTGTCCTCCCCGGAATAGACCACGGTGTGCACCGTTTCGCCCGGTTCTAAAAGCGTATGGCAGAGGGGGCACGGTTTCATGACCTTGAGCTGATTCCGGGACCTCCCCGCCATGCGATCCGATAGGGCGGAGTAGTCGCTGCGGCGGAGATGGATCAAACTAATCACGAGCGCGGCAACGATTCCCGCCAGAATAAGCAACAGTGTGAACTCGATGACGCACCTCCAGGTTGCAGGGTACACTGATTGTATGGCGCGCCTCTATATTATCGCAACGCCTATCGGCAACCTCGGAGATATCACCTACCGGGCCGTGGAGGTCCTGCGCTCGTCCCGGGCGGTGTTCTGCGAGGATACGCGGCAGAGCCGCAAGCTTATGTCGCACCTGGGCATTTCGGTGGCGTTGCACAGCTGCCGCGGCCAGAACTCCGCCGCCTGTATCCCCCATGTTCTTCAGCTCCTCGATGAGGATGCCGATATATCGTATCTAAGCGACGCCGGAACTCCGGGGATTAGTGATCCCGGTAGCCGTCTGGTTCGGGCGGTGCGGGACAGTGCGCACGCGATCGTTCCGATTCCCGGGGCCAGCGCGGTGACGGCGTTGCTTTCGGTCAGCGGGGTTGCCGGGCGGGGCTGGTTCTTTGAGGGGTTTCTGCCTCCAAAAGGAGCCAAGCGCGCGCGCCGGATCGGCGAGCTTGCGGCACGGCGGGAACCGTTTGTGTTGTACGAGTCACCGCACCGTATCGAGAAGCTCGCCGCGGAGCTCGTGCAGGAGGCTGCCGGTTTCTCGGTGGTGGTGGGGCGGGAGCTTACCAAGCTTCACGAGCAAATCGTGGAAGGAACGGTGGAGGAAATTGCGGAACAGCTGTCAAATGGCAGCATTCCCGTACGCGGAGAGTTTGCCCTGCTTGTTTGGACGGGCAAAAGCCGTTAACATTATAGGGTAGGATGCCGATAATGCATATGAAAGGAAGGACCAATCGATGACAATCGAAGGAATTGGGCCGGTTGATCCGATTCAAAGGTTCAACAAGACAGACAAGGTTAACAAACCCAACGCTCCCGGTGCCGGCGATTCCATTTCCGTGTCCAATGAGGCGAAACTGCGCGCGGAGATCATGCAGGTTGTCGACGAGGTCCGGAATTTGCCCGATATTCGGCAGGACCGAGTGGAAGAGGTCAAGGCGCGCTTGCAAGACCCTTCCTATATCGATAATCGCGTTATTGAATCGGTAGCCGATGAGATCTTGTCCGTCTTTGACATCGATTGATTCCTTCTCGGTTTTTGATTATCCGCCGGCAGTGCTGTACACTAAGAGCACTGCCTTTTTTTTGGAAATGTAAGAAGCATGCAGACATTTACACTGAGAGTTCCGTCGACAATCGTTTTTGGCCAGGACGTTCTCCCGCAACTTGGCGGTATCGCCCGCGGTCTCGGTACCCGGGCACTAATCGTCTCGGAGTCCGTGCTCCATGAAGGCCAGCACATCCATCGCGTGGTAGAGATTCTCAAGCGCTCCGGCGTGGAGACGATGATCTACGATGAACTGATGCCGGGATCCCCAGCATCTTCCGTCGATGATATCGCCTCTTTGGCACGCGCGGGCAAAGCGCAGGTGGTTATCGGCCTTGGTGGTATGCGTGTGCTGTCCCTGGCGCGGTGTGTGGCCAACGTGGCGGCGGAAAAGATTCGAATGGGTGATCTCATGGAGGGCAAACGTCCGGCCTCCTCGATCCCCTACATAGAAGTACCCTCCTCCTACCGCAACCATCTGCTCATGCGCAACGAGGCTGTGGTCACCGACGGCCTTGCCGGCCGGGCGCGCTTGCTTCAGATCGTCCCCGGCACGGTGCGGGCCACCGTGCTGGAGACCAGTTTCACCCAGACCTTGTCCAACAAGTACGCCCTGGCGGCGATTATGGATACGCTTCTCGCAGCGGTAGAAGGCTACTACTCGCCCCACAGCACGATGTTCTCCGATACGCTGTTATTGCGGGCAACGCGGGAACTGCAGTCGGCGGCGGTGGCCGGTATTAAGAATCCCGGGGATGGCCGATTTCGGCTGCAGGCTGCGGAGGCGGGATTGCTCACCGCCATGGGGTTGGCGGTCGCGGGACAGGGAATCGGTGGAGGGCTGGCGTACGCGATTAACGCGCGGTTCAGTCTGCCCAAATCCTGGGTAGCGGGGATTCTTCTGCCGCACGTGGTGGAATTCCTGACTCCCCGCGACGTGGAAAAGGCGGCGCGGATCGCCGCCGCCCTGGACGAGCCGGTGGAACGCATTACCGCTGCCGACGATGCGCCGCGCGCGGCGCGAGGTGTGCGAAAGCTTCTGACGCATCTCGATCTTCCCCCGCGACTGCGTGATCTCGATGTCACCCTGGACGATTTGAGCACTGCCGCGGAAGATGCCGCCGACTTCGAGCTGCTGTCCAACGTTCCCGGAGGAGTTTCCCCGGCCGATTTACAGCAGTTGGTGGCGGCGGCGTTCTAATCCGGGCTCCCCGGAGACCCGTTTCATGAATAGTAAGCTTGCTTTGCAGCGGGTATTGGCGCTTACCGAGGGTCCCCTCGCTCGATATCTCGCGCCGTTGCTCGCCCGGGACGCTCCGTCCCTAACCCGCGACGCCTATCTCAGGACGGTTCTCTCCGCACTCAGTGATGACCGGGCCCGTTCGGTGGCGATACGGGTGGCGGCAGCAGACCTGCGGAGCGTTCTCATAGTCCATGGGGGAGATGCGGCCGATCCCGATCTGGACGCCCGAGTCATGCGGCGGGCGGCGGTCTTTCAGGAGGCGCTGAACCGCGACGGGGGAATGCATACGTCTCGGGAGTTGGATCTTGGCTTCACCGCCCCGTCCCACCCGGACCCGGCAATGAGGGCGGAGTCTGACGGTACGGTGCTCCCGGTAGTCATCTGGATTCCTCACCTGCGCTCGCCGTTCAACGTGGGCAACATCATCCGGACCGCCGCCGGTTTCGGGGTGGCGGGAATCGTCTTAGGAATGGCAGCGCCGGAGGTAAGCCATCCGCGATTGCACCGGGCCGCCATGGGCGCCACGGAAATGATACCGATCGTTCGCGGGGGACGAGAGGAGGCCGCGCAACTTCTGGGAGTACCCCATGTGCCACTGATCGCTCTCGAAACGGGAGGCGCCGAGATCTCTCGCTTTGCGTTTTCCCCTGCCGGCATTATGGTCGTGGGACATGAGGAGTTGGGAGTGCCGGAGGAGATCCTGCAGGAATGTCATCGGAGTCGCCGGGTGGTAACGATTTCCCACGACGGCCCCAAATCTTCACTGAATGTGGGCGTCGCCGTGGGTATCTGCCTGTCCTGGTGGCAGGCGCGGCGTGCTACGGATTGAGCTCCACGCGCCAGTTTACTTCGCCCACTTCCTGGAGCGTCGCCGAGACCCCGCAGTACTTGGTCTGTGACAGCTGGCACGCCTTCTCAATCTTCTTTTCGTCCAGGTCGGATCCCCAAAACTGGTAAACGAGATCGATTTTGCCGAAGACCTTGGGATGGGAGTCGGTGGTCTCTCCGTCGATCTTAATCTCGAAGCGATCAAAGGGCATCTGCATCTTGTTGAGAATGGCCACTACATCCATACCGGTACACCCCGCCAGCGCGTTGAGCATTAGCGCCTTGGGAGTGGGACCCTTGTTATTGCCACCGACGCTGGAGTCGGCATCGACGACCTGCTTGAATCCTTGCAATTCCAGCTCGAAGGACATGTCTCCCTGCCAGACCGCTTCCGTGTGTGCCATATCGATTACCTCTTGAGCGCTTGCTCGATCTTGCCGACATCAAAGCCGACGATTACCTTTCCATGAATATCCAATACCGGCACGCCCATTTGACCTGACTTCTTAACCATCTCTTCCGCGCGCCGCTGGTCTTTCTGGATGTTGTGTTCTTTGAAGGTGACTCGGTTTTCCTTTAAGTATTTCTTCACCTTGTTGCAAAACGAACAGCTGGGGGTGGTGTATACGGTTACCGCCATTACGATCCTCCGTTCTTATGTGATTCACAGTATATATAAAAACTACTATGAATAGAACGACGGGTCAAGGGGCCGGCCCCTCTTTAGCGACTACCGGTCTCGCTCGAGGCGAGCGAATTCCCGATCGTACTGCGTGGCGAGCCGGGTGTGGATCTGCTCCAGCTGCTCCTTGCTGGTGATCCCGATCATTCGCAACACGCGGCCGTCTATTTGATCGTACTCCGCAGTGTTCATATTCGCCAGTTCGTTGGCAACGTAGATCACCGCCACCACATCCCTGAACTGAGTAGGTGCTTTCAACGGCGTGTGGTGGTAGCGAATCGAGGCCACCAGAATATCGGGAAAGTTCCACCGCTCGGCCAGGCGCGCCCCCACTTCCGCGTGGTCGATGCCATTACTCATCTCTTCAAACACGGAGGAGGGGATTCCCTTGGAATCGGCGTACGCCTGAATGTGTTGCACCACGTCGGGATGCAGATTGGAAAAGACGATCTTGCCCATATCGTGGAGGATCGCGCCCACGTAGACGTCGTCAAGAATATCCTTGCGTTTGTACACGCTCCGGGCGATGGCGTAGGCGAAGAAGGCGGTGCGCTGGCTGTGCTCCCAGAGGCGACGAGACACATCATTGTCCTCACCGTCACCGAGGATCCGTTTGGTGCCGTAGCTAAACAGCATCTGTCGCAGTCCGCGGAGGCCCACCACTTTGACCCCTTCCACCACGTTATCCAGCCGGCGGGACAGCATGTAGCGAGCACTGTTCACCGTTCGCAGCAGGTCCGCGGTAAGAGATGGGTCCTGTCCCAGTACGCGGGCGATCTCATTCATTTCGGCGTCGGGATTCTCCAGGATTTTCTGCAACTGCAGGATACTTTCTGGGAATTGCGGGAGGCGCTCGATGTGCTCTACCAGTTCCCGCGACACTTCCGTGAGGCTCTCCACCTTCGTCTGGTCCATGGGGATCACGAGCCGCGCCACCGTCTCATCTCCCTCGACGTCGATATCGAACGCTTCCTCGTCGAGGCCGATCTTTTTCAACATCAGTACCAGAATGACAATTCCCAGACCGGCGCCCTCGCTGTCGTCGAGCACGGAGGTCATCGCCTCTTCCATGGTGCGAAACGCGCGGGACCGCGCGATGCGGTCATAGATGCGCACCTGCTCTTTGCGCGTGATTTGCGTGTTATTCCCGATCTTAATGTGCAAATCACGGCCCTGCAGATGAAAGACTACTTTCACGTACAGGCCCGCCTCTTCCTGTTTATCCAACCAGTACCGGATATTGTCGAGGGTCTCGTTCTTGAACGTCTCCATTCCCCGGGCGTAGTCGGCGTCGCTCTGTAGGTCCAGCCCTTTTTCTTCAAAGTACACGCGCTTGGTGTTGGCCTTCTTGCCGTTTACCGTCAGCTCCCGGAGACAGTACGCCAGGGAATCCTTGAGCACGTCTCGGTCCAGTTCTGCAAGAAAGACCGCCAGGATCTCCTCGATCTGTGCTTCAGTTTCCGGTGGGAGCTTGTAGCTCTTGATTACGAAGGGCTTCTGAGAGCGCGCCGCGTCGCGCGCCTTGTCGAGTACACTTTTTGCCTGATCCTGGCTCATACCACTCAGTATAGACGCGGCACCCGTTTCCGCGCAACGACTAAGAAAAGTCTTTCACTTGAGCTGCCATCTGACGCAGACGCCGCTCCACGATGCCGTTGACCGAGTTCTTGGGGAAATGGCCGTCGGCCTGACGCGCGCCCGCCGGTTTCTCGGTGAGGATTTCGATTCCCTCGTCCACGGTATCCACGGCGTATATATGAAACCTCTCCGAGTCGACCGCGTCCTGCACCTCCCGGGAAAGAATCAGGTTCTGAATGTTGGTGCGTGGAATTATCACTCCCTGTTGCCCGGTGAGACCCATCAGTCGGCAGGTGGCATAAAAACCTTCGATCTTTTCACTGATTCCCCCCACAGGTTGAATCTGACCGAACTGGTTTACGCTGCCGGTGACCGCGATATCCTGCCGGAGGGGAAGGTTTCCGATCGCCGAGAGGAGGACGTAAACCTCGGTGGAGGATGCGGAATCGCCGTCTACTTCGGCGTAGCTCTGCTCAAAGCCGATGCTGGCGTTCACCGCCAAGGGAAAGTCGGTGGCGTAGGTGGCCTGCAGAAAACCGTGAATAATATAGACGCCCTTGTCATGGAGCTCGCCGGAGAGGCCGCTCTCCCGTTCGATGTTAATGATGCCGTCGGTTCCCGGTGCCACGCGGGCGGTTATCAGCATCGGACGGCCAAAGGCATAGTAGCCGCGGTCCAAGACTGACAGACCGTTGATCGCCCCGATTCGCGTACCCTGCACCTGGAGAATCATCTCCCCTGAGAAGATCTGTTCGTCGTACTTCTCCTCCGGAAGGTTGTGTAGAAATCGGCGCATTTCCCGCGTCTGTTCCACCGCCTCCCGGTCCACCGTAGGTCGACCGGCGCGATGGGCCCAATGGCTCGACTCCCGGAGCAAATCCGCGATGAGCGAAAAACGGGTGCTCAGCTTGTCGCGAAACTCTCCCAGCCGGACGCCGTATTCCACGATCGCCGCCATTCCATCCTGATCTGCCGGAAGCAAGCCCTCTTCCTCACTCATCATGTGCATGAAATCCACGTAGGCGCGGCGCGTCTCCGGGGTGTTTTCCATGACGGAGTCGAACTCGCTGAGTACCTTAAAGAGTTTGCCGAACTCCTCGTCCTGGTAGAACAGGAGGTCGTAGATGTGCTCGCTGCCCATGAAGATGACTTTTACATCTACCTTGATCGGATCCGGCTTCAGGCTCTGCATGGGAGGGCCGTACGGGGTGGGAGCGGAGCGGATCTCGGTGACCTCGTCCTGAATCGCACGCTTGAGGCCGTGCCATACCTCTTCCTGGCTGAGGACGTCCTCTGCCCGGAGCACCAAGAATCCCCCGTTGGCGGAGAGCAGGCTTCCGCCGCGGAGCGATAAGAATCCGTGCCGCCCTTCATAATCTGGATTCAGCTCCTGCGTTCCAAAGATCTTGTGGTAATCGGGACGGCTTTCGAAGATCACGGGCGTTTGCTGTGTTTCGCTGTGATCAACCAGCACGTTGACCCCGTACCGGAGGAGTTCCATCTGCCGCTCCTGCTCCTTTTCCGGATCCTCCGGAAGGAACAGCGCCAGATTCTCCGAAATATCCTCACTCATGCGGGTCAGGTAATTCATGATGCTCTCACCGACAAAGTCGTTGCGCACCTTCTCGATCGCCTCTTCCACCACCGGCGCCGCCGCGGCCCGCTGCAGCTCACGTAGGCGCGTTTCGGTCCCGATTCGGTCACCGCGGAGGGCGACGAAGACGCGGTTCATTTCGTCCATGAGCTGGTAATAGCGCCGCCGCAGCTGGTTCCACTCGCGGTCGGTGAGGGTGCCCTGCTCTACCAGTTGCCCGAGCTCATCCATGGGAATCGGTTTGTCGTCAACCAAATAGGCGAGGTCGCTGCGGGGCTCCGCCTGCTCACCGATTTGGACGATCGAAAAGCCTTCCTGGTTGGCGTACTGTTCAAACTCGTTGATCTTCTCGTTTTCACGCTGCTCCGTCTCCGCCATGAGCGCGTCTCGCTGCTCCCGGTGGGGGCCCTGCTCCATGGCCGCCGGGAGCTGCTCCTGCAGCGCGGTAAGCGTGTCGCCGATCCTGCGGCGAAACCGCGCCCCGTCCCCGGGAGAGAAGTAGAGTATGTGGG
>CAYQRW010000119.1:4723-10064 GCA_964419735.1 uncultured Spirochaeta sp. | reverse complement strand
GAAGTTGCGATACAACAGATTGCGGATAAACTCATCATCGAACCTGAGACTATTGAATCCTACGGTACAGGTGCCCGGTACACTCATTTGAGCGTGGATCTCGGCGGCCAAATCGGCCTCCACCAGTCCATCGGCGGTCTTCTTGGGCGTGAGGCCGGTGATCAGGCATGCCTCGGGACAGGGAAGGTAGTCCGGGCTGATCCGGCCGTAGAGGACGATCGGATCATCAACCGGGTTCAGCTGCCCGTCGGTGCGGAGGGCGGCAAACTGTGCGATGCGATCCCACCGAGGATCACGGCCGAAGGTTTCCAGATCGTACCAGAGATATGTTGATGCCACCTCGTAAGGGTAGCGCGCGTGCTCCTGCGACTCAAGTAGGTCCGGGGCAGGATGCCTCCGTGCGGCGGTGCGTGTTATATTGGGCGCATGAGAATCTGGTACTACGTAGTAGCGGGGATCCTCGTCGTGGCGATCGGGGGAGCGGTGCTGTGGATGATGCGCCCCGAGGAGGTGGTGGAAGAGCCGTTTCATCCCCGGGATTCGCACCAGGCCTACCGCAACGCCCTGGATCGTCTAGACATGGCCGAAACCGCTATGGGAAGCGCCTGGATGGAGGCGGCGGATCGCGCCATGAATGAACCGCCCGGCATAACCCCTCCCGTTTCGGAGACGGTGTACTTTGATCCTCGGAACCCTGAGGCGATAAGTTACTGGTTTCCAGTAACCCGCGGCCGAAGGATCGTAATTGATATACAGGCGGAGCACGACTACTACTTTGCCGATGTGTTTCGCCTAGCCGATGAATCGGATGCGGGCGATGCGGTGGGGGCGGCTGAAGAATTAGTTGCCAGTCGTCCGGAGGATGGAAACGAAATCGCCTTTGAGGCGCGGTCCAACGGGTTTTATCTGTTGCGCCTACAGCCGGAACTCCTCCGGGGAGGGCGATTTGAAGTAACCGTTTCCGAGCGCGCTTCTTTGGCGTTTCCCGTTGAGGGTGCCACCCACGAGGATATTTGGAGCTTCTTCGGTGACGGCCGTGACGCGGGCAGTCGGGAACACCACGGTGTGGACGTCTTTGCTCCCCGGGGAACCCCCGTCTTGGCGGTGAGCGACGCCGAGGTCGTGCGGGTCGGTGAGCGCGAGCGCGGGGGTAAGATCGTCACCCTCCGTGACGGTGCCCGCGATATTATGCTCTACTATGCGCATCTCGACGAACAGCTGACCACGACCGGAACTCGCGTCTCTGCGGGGGACGTGATCGGAACGGTAGGAAATACGGGCAACGCGATCACCACCCCACCGCACCTGCATATCGGAATCTACCAGGGAGGATGGCGCCGTCCGGTAGATCCCTGGGCGTACTTCGTTGATCCCCCTCAGGTGACGCCGGCAGCGGTCGCTCCCGACTCGGAAGGTCGGCTTCGCCGTTGGGTGGTGCCCCCTTCCGATACGGTCGTGGAGCGGCGCCTCCCGGTGCCGGCGCCGTCGGTGGCCCGTGCACAGAACCGGAATCCCTATCTTCAGGGAGCGGGAGATACGTTTGCCGGGGCGGAAGCGGAGGTGGATCCGGAACTTCAGCCCCCACCGTCACCGCCGCTTTCCCTTGCCGCGGGAACGCCTCTCCAGATCGTAGGCACCACCGGGGCACGCCTCCGCGTACGCACGCTCCACGGAGAAGAGGGATTTCTCCGAGTGCCGGCGGTGTGGGACAACTTCTCCGGCAGGGAGTTCGCCCTGTCTCAACCTCACCAGGTGCGGGATATTATCTCCGGGGACACGATCGCCACCCTTTCGGAAGGAGAGACGGTGACCTCGCTGGCCGATATCGGCGGGGGACAGGTGGTACGGCTGGCCTCCGGACGAGTGGTGGTACTTACGCCTCAACCGCAGTTGTAAGCCGGTGTAAGCCGCACAGCCGGGGTAGGTGTCACCGGCACGGGCGCTGGGATGCAAAAAGGCCCGCGGATCGCATCGATCCGCGGGCAAAAAGCCGAGCCAAGCGTCGGATTCGAACCGACGGCCTGCTCATTACGAGTGAGCTGCTCTACCCCTGAGCTAGCTTGGCGTGTGGCGGGAACTATATCCAAAATGACCGTGTTCGCCAAGCCCTGTCAGGGTTCGCGGCGACTCGCTACATCACTTCTCAACCTTGGCTGCGGGATTACCGATATAGACCATATGGTACGTGGATTGTTTACCGGCGCCAGTGGCATGCTTGCTCAGCAGCACCGCATGGATGCGATTTCGAATAATCTCGCCAATGCTGACACCTCCGGGTATAAGCGTGACGTGTCCGTTCACAAAGCGTTTCCCGAGCTGCTCCTGCGGCGTACCGCCGATGACGGGGTGGTGCAGTTTCCCTATCGCAACGAGCCGGTGGGGAGCATCGACAAGGCTCCCGTGGTGGGGCGGTTGGGAACCGGCGTTGAACAGAACGAGGTCTTCACCATCTTTGAGCAGGGAGCCGTAAAAGAGACTTCCAACTCCTTTGACCTTGCCCTGGAAGGGGAAGGGTTCTTTGCGGTGGATACCCCCTACGGGGAACGGTATACGCGTAACGGCAGCTTCACCATAGGGCCGGAACGCCTCTTGGTGACCCAGCAGGGGTACCCGGTGCTGGGAGAGGATGGAAATCCTATCGAAGTGCAGCAAAATAACTTTGCCGTGGATGAAGAGGGCCGCGTCTTTGCGAACGAAGAGTTCATGAACGATCCCGACCGGCTGGTGCAGATGCGTGAAAACGGGTGGGACGAGACGGTACAGATCGGAACGCTCCGTCTGGTGGGAGTAGAAGAACCACGATACCTCCGGAAAGAGGGGGGTAACCTCTGGAGCACTACTCGCGAGAGCGGCGAAGCGATGGACCGATTGGATGCACAACGACCGGCGGTCTTGCAGGGGTTTCTGGAAACGGCCAACGTCAATCCGGTTACTGAGATGACCCAGATGATCGAAGTCAATCGCGCATATGAGTCAAATCAAAAGGCGATTCAGACTCAGGACCAGAGCACTGGTCGGCTGATCGCCGAAGTCTTGAGGGCTCAATAATGAGTACCGGCAATGAACTGAATCAAAGAGGAGCTAACCAATGATGCGCTCACTGTGGACTGCCGCTTCCGGAATGACCGGTCAGCAGTTCAATATCGACACCGTTTCAAACAACCTGTCCAACGTGAACACCACCGGATTTAAGCGCAACCGGGCCGACTTCGAGGATCTGCTCTATCAGACCACGCGAACCGCCGGCACGCCGGCAACGGAGCAGACGCTGGTGCCCACTCCGGTAACGGTGGGACACGGGGTAAAGGTAGCCGGATCCGCTAAAGAGTTTGAGCAGGGAAGTCTGCAGCAGACGGGAAATATCAGCGATCTCGCGATCGAAGGCGAAGGTTTCTTTCGGGTTCAGGACCGGGATGGCACGTTTTCCTATACCCGCGACGGATCGTTCAAAATCGATTCCAACGGTCAGCTGGTAACCAACAACGGCCACCGCCTGGTACCTGAGATTATTATGCCACCGCAGTTCCAGCGCGACAGCCTCAACATTACCGAGGACGGCCGGGTCACCGTGCTGGTGCCGGGACAGGAGACCCCGATCCAGGTAGGCCAAATGGAGCTCTACCGGTTTGTGAATCCCGGCGGCATGAACGCTGTGGGCCAGAACCTCTACAAGGAAACCGCCGCCAGCGGCGAAGCGCTGGGCGACACTCCCGGTGAGGAGGGCATGGGGCGGCTTCAGCACAAGTTCCTGGAGATGTCCAACGTTTCGGTAGTAGGAGAAATGGTGAACATGATCGTTGCGCAACGGGCCTACGAGATGAACAGTCGTGCGATCCAGACCAGTGATTCCATGCTGGGTATCGCCAACGGACTCAAACGATAACCGGAACCGGGAGGTAGCAGATGATCGGTGACAGTTCCTTCAATCCGACGAACAGCTCTGCCAGTATGGCGCGGCTGCAAATGCAGAATCTGCGCTACACCGTACCCGAGGGAGACGGCAATGCCCAGCTCCGCGAGGTAGCCGAGGATTTTGAAACGATCTTCGTCAAGCAAATGCTCGACAGCATGCGCGGTACGCTGAACGAGGACAATAGGCTTGTGGACACCGGTATGGCAGGGGAGTACTTCGAAGATATGCTCTACGACGAGTACGCCGAAGTGATGTCAAAAACGGCGGGATTCGGATTGGCTGATATGATTGTGAACCAGTATGGGACGTGATATGTTCCCTAATGGGACGATTCCGTCACCGACTGTGTATAGTTTTTCATAAGCGCCCGCCAAATCGTGTACAAAAATGTATACAAATACCAAGCTCGTCCTCGGGGGCGAGCTTTTTTATATCCATTCACCACCGAGACTTACGTGAATTATATCTCGGGTATTAGGATTGGCACTGTATTTGCTTATTATTCTGCAGGAGGAAGGTATGGCCAAAAAGCGAATCGCAAGCCAGTCCCAGTCTGATGCACTCCAAGCGTACTACTCACAGATCCGGCTGACCCGGTTACTGACGGCTGAAGAGGAGCAAGCCCTCTCCCGACGGATCCAAAACGGAGACACCGAAGCGCAGCGGACCCTGATCGAGAGTAACCTCCGGCTCGTGGTGAAAATTGCAAAAGCGTACGTGAGTCCCGATGTCTCTCTGCTTGACCTGATACAAGATGGAAACTTGGGCCTCCTCAAGGCTGCCGGACGCTTCGACTACCGCAAGGGTGTGCGTTTTAGCACCTATGCCGCATGGTGGATCAAGCAGGCGATAACCCGTTCCCTGGCGAACCGCCGCCGGGCGATCCGGTTGCCGCACCGCAAAGAAGACGCCTTGAAGCGCATTCAACGCGCCTATAACTACCTCAGTCAGCGGCTCATGCGCCCGCCCACGGCCGAGGAGATCGCCGGCGAAGTCCGGCTCACCACCGAAGAGGTGTCTGAGATCATGCGGATTGCGATCTCCCCGGTATCTCTGGATAGTGAGATTAACGACGACAACAGCACCATGATGGATCTGCTGGAGGATTACACCTACTCCCCGGACGGAGAGGTTATGGAAAACACGCTCCGGGAGGAGACGTGGAATAGTCTCAATCGGCTCAAGGAGAGAGAACGCGATGTCCTCCGCTATCGGTATGCCCTGGACGGGGGAGAGCGCTATACCCTGAAGAAGATCTCCGACGCCATGGGGATCTCTCCGGAAACGGTACGGCAGATAGAGATGCGTGCAATTAAGAAGCTCCGCTGCGATGCCGAACATCTGAAAGAGATGATGGTGAACTGACCGCATCTGGAGGTGTATGCACGGTTGGCGCGCACGTATCGTTCTTCTCGGTTTGTTGGTGGC
>CAYQRW010000119.1:0-4623 GCA_964419735.1 uncultured Spirochaeta sp. | reverse complement strand
TTCGTGCCGTTTCCCGGCGTTGCCACGGTGGCGGTGCTTCCGGGGTTGGAATACTCCCGGGAAGCGGCCCAAATGGTTATCGCCCTCGGCCACGAGGCGATTCTTCACCAGCCCATGGAGGCGTCCGGAGGCAACGATCCCGGCCCCGGAGCAATTTTTGTATCTCACTCCGACCCACTTATTCGCCAGACGTTGACCAGCAATCTCTCCTCCATGCCGGGGGTGGTGGGGGTCAATAACCACATGGGGAGCCTTGCCACCGCTGATGACCGGGTGATGGCGACCGTGGCCCAGACGCTCCGCCGCCACCGCCTCTTCTTCCTGGACAGCCGCACCACCCATCTGAGCGTCGCCGCCGATACCACTCGGGAAATTGGAGTGCCCACGGTGGTGCGCGACGTGTTCCTTGATAACGTCCGGGAGGATGAGGCGATTTCGGAGCAACTGGACCAGGGGCTGGCGATCGCGCGGGAACGGGGCCACGCCGTGATGATCGGACACGTCACCTCGCCGGAGCTTGCGCGGGTGCTGATCGATCGCTATTCTGAGCTCGATGAAGCGGGTTTCGTCTTTCGCCCGCTCAGCGATCTGATCAACGGAGAGCGCGAGCAACTGTACTATGCTGATTCTAGGAATTGAAAGCTCCTGTGACGAGACCTCCGCGGCCGTCGTAGAAGACGGCGGCACTATCCACTCCTTGGTAATCGCCTCACAGACGGAACTTCACGCGCGCTACCACGGCGTCGTACCGGAGGTAGCTTCCCGGGCGCATGTGGAGCAGATCCTGCCGGTGGTCCGGGAAGCGCTGGAGCAGGCTCAGATCGAACCGAAGGTTGCGCCCGGCGCCGCCGATTCAGCGGGCCCGCCGCGCCCCCGGCGACTCGACGGCGTGGCCGTGACCAACCGCCCAGGGCTGAGCGGGTCCTTGGCGGTGGGGCTCACCTTCGCCAAGATGTTCGCCTACGCGCAGCAGCTACCCTTTGTGGCGGTAGACCACATGCACGCTCACGCCTACGCTCCGCACCTTGTCGCCGGCGCCGAAGAGCTGCGCTATCCCTATCTGGTGCTGCTTGTCTCCGGTGGGCACACGATGATCGCCGTAAGCCGTGGCTATGATGAGCTCGAGGTGCTGGGGACGACGATCGATGATGCCTGTGGCGAAGCGTACGACAAGATCAGCGTGTTTCTTGGGGAGGGCTATCCCGGCGGCCCGATTGTCGACCGCCTTGCCGCCGCCGGCGACCCGCGTTCCGCGCGCTTTCCCCAACCCAAGCTTAACCGCGCCAACAGTCGCTACGACATGTCCTTCTCCGGACTCAAGACCGCCGTGGTCCATCAGTTAGACCGTTTCTGGCAGGAGGGATATCCGCGGACGCGGGAAAACGTGGCCGCGGCGTTTCAGGACGCCGCCGTGGGCATGCTTATGACCCGCGTGCAGAACGCGGTCCGGGACACCGGCATTTGCCGCGTCGCCGCCGGGGGAGGAGTGGCCGCCAACAGTGAGCTGCGTCGGCGCCTTGAGAACCTCACGGTGGATGGGAAGGCGGTGGAGAGCGTTTTGCCCCCGGTGGAGCTCTGCATGGACAACGGTGCCATGGTAGCCGGGTTGGGATACCACGCCCTCGCCGCGGGAGTGCGGAGCGAGTGGACCACCGGGGTATCCGCCCGGGTGGCGGCGTTTCGCGGTTGGTAACGGAGCGCGGCGCCGGGGGCGGCGCGGGACCCGGATGAACCTTACGCGCCGGACCGCGGTGTGTTGAACCCCTGCGCCAGTTCCTGCAGATCTTCATCCTCGGGGAAGAGCTTGAGCCGGTCCGGTACCGGTTCATGTATCAGGCGCGCGGCGCATTGCTGAACCGCCCGGGAGTATGGGGTTTGCGGATAGGTGAGCAGCGTAGGAGTACGCTCCAGGGGACTCCGGGAGGCGAGTTCATCCTGCGGAAGGTAGGCGATAAACTCCACATCATGTTCTAAATTGTTGCGTACTACCTGTCGGAGCCGTCCTCCCAGGCGAATGTCCTGCGCCGTGCGGCCCAGGTTCATTACCACCCGCGGACGAAAGCTATCCAGAATCTGCTCTGCGGAGCGCCCACTTTCGGGATCGATCTCATGAATCGCGGTGATTACGTGCTGGAGCGTGAGGTTTTCCCCCTCCACCTTCTGTTGCACAAAATCCAACACCGCCTGGCGTTCTGCACTCTTGCCGGGAAAGCTCCGTTGCAGCAGTCGCAACATCGCCGATTTCAAGAATGAGTAGGCGTTGAGAATCGCGGTGGTATCTGGGGTGGTCACCATGAGCCCCGCGGAAGAGGTCAGAAAGAAGTCCAACGTGTTATAGGTAGTGCCCGACCCCAGATCCAGGAGTACAAAATCAGCGGTGAGTTCTTCGATCTGCTTGAGCAGGGCGAGTTTCCGCCAGTACGGCAGGTTAGCCGTGCCGCTAAAGAGGCTGTCCCCCGGAATGAAGTACAGCCGCTCCTGACCGGTGGTTACCACCAGCTGTTCCAGCGACTCCGCCTGCTTATAGATGAAGTGTCCGATTCCCGGATGCCGGTTTCGAATCCCCAAGACGGTGTGGAGATTGCTTCCCCCCAGGTCCAGGTCGATGACAATGACGGTCTTGTTCTGCTGTGCCAGGGCGATGCCCAGATTGGCTGCCAGGAGCGTCTTGCCGACTCCGCCCTTTCCGCTCGCTATCGGTATGAGGTACTGCATCGTTGGCTATCTATCATAGGGCCACCGGGCGTTTTCTTCAAATAGGAACGGCTTGACGCCGATTGCCGGGAACACAATACTACCGCTATGCGCATTGACCCAGTGGTGGACCGGGCGATCCGGAAGACCCCCGATTTTCCCAAGCCCGGTATTTTGTTCTACGATCTGACCAGTCTCCTTGCCGATCCCCGGGCGTTTACCCATACCGTGGACCGGATGGGCGAGATCTACCAGGATGACTCGCTGCAGGCGGTGGCAGCGATCGAGGCGCGGGGATTTCTCTTTGCGGCACCCTTCGCCTATCGCCAGGGGCTACCCCTTATCCTGTTGCGCAAGGCGGGGAAACTGCCCGGCCGGACGATGAGTCGGGAATTTGACCTGGAGTACGGCACGGACCGCATCGAGGTGCATGCCGAGGACGTTCCCCAGGGCGGCAACGTGCTGGTGGTGGATGACCTCATCGCCACCGGCGGCACCGTAGAAGCTGCCTGTACCTTGCTGGAAGAGGCGGGGGGCCGAGTGAGTGGGATCTTCGCAGCCGTGGCGCTTCCCTTCCTCAATTTTGAGCAGCGTCTCGCCGGCCGTCGAATCGACTATCTCCACGAATACGCCACCGAATAATACTTGACACGAACCTATTTCCGGCGCTATTATCCGCCGCGTCGGTGTCGAGAGAGAGACATATTTCCCGGTGGTGTAATTGGTAGCACATCAGATTCTGGTTCTGAGTGTGGGGGTTCAAGTCCTCCCCGGGAAGCGCAATGCCCCCTTCGTCTAGCGGCTAGGACGTAGGATTCTCATTCCTAAAACAGGGGTTCAATTCCCCTAGGGGGTATCAACCCGGTGGATCTTCACGGTTCACCGGGTTTTTTTGTGCTCAGATCGTTTGCGTGCTATCGAGGACGGGCGCGGTTCCTGGCCGTAGTAGAGTGATCACAGAACCACACGCGTTTGCGCGCCCGCAAGCCAGGCCTGGATGTTTTCCACCACGATATTGGCTCGCTTTTGGAAGCTCTCGCGGGTGCCGAACGCCACATGCGGTAGAAGCACAGTGTTGGGGGCGCCGAGAAACGGATGATCCTCGCCGATGGGAGGTTCGGTCTCAAAGACATCGATTGCGGCTCCAGCTAGCCGTCCCTCATGTAACGCCGCTGCCACGGCCGAGCTGTCTACGATCTTGCCGCGAGCGACATTCACGAGATACGCGCCGGGTTTCATGCCGGCAATTCGCTGTGCCGAGAGCAGATTAGTTGTCTCCGGCGTTAACGCCACGTGCACTGATACCACATCACTCGCGGAGAGCAGCTCATCTAATGCCAGATACTGCATTCCCAGCGATTCCATTTCAGGGTAGTGGGTACGGTTGTAACCGAGCAGGCGTACGCCCAGTACGGAGAGTACCTGAGCCACCCGACGACCAATCTCCCCGGTTCCGACGATACCCACCGTCATGCCGCTGAGCTCGCGCCCAAACAGTTCCGCGTTGGTACCGCCTTGACGGAGGACCGCGTCCGCCGGAACCACATTGCGCAGCATGGCTATCATCATGCCAAGCGTCAGCTCGGCGACGCTCTCCGTAGAGAACCCCGCTGCGTTGGACACCGCGATTCCTGCTTCACGACAGGCGTCGATATCCACATGGTTGACCCCGGTGAACGCGACAGCCAGGAACGCCACGTTATCGACCGCACGGATCACCTCCCCGGAGAAGGGCATATTGGCGATCACGACGATCTCGGCGTCACCGATACGGGAGATCGTTTCTTCAGGGGAGGCGGGGCGTTCCGCGTATGTGGTGATGTCATGCCCGGCGCTGCGGAGCGGAGCAAGCGTTGCCTCGAGGTCGGCCGGCGACAGGCCGAGCGGTTCTAGGACGGTGATTTTCATCCGTGCAGTATAGCATGGCTG
>CAYQRW010000118.1:0-10087 GCA_964419735.1 uncultured Spirochaeta sp. | reverse complement strand
CACCGGCGTACTCCAGTTCCAGCCGCGCCACGGCGCTCATGTCGATCGCAGACTCCACAGGCTCTTCGTAGTCGGCGTAGCCCCGGGTATCCACCCGCAGGCGGCCGCTCCAGCTCAGCGGGTCCTCCCGGTCGGAGGAGAACCCACCGCCGAAGCCGCCGCCCTCCTCTCCACCGGTGCCGAAGCCGCCGCTGAACTCATCCTCCTCGGAGGACTCCGCCGCCGGTTCCTCGTCGCCGGCGGTCTCCTGCTCATCCTCCGCGCTGAACCCGCCGGAGAAATCGCTCTCCTGAGCCGTGAGGTTCGCGGGAACCGCAAGAACCATTCCCGCCGCCACCAGTCCTGCGAGCAATCGCGGCCCCCGGATACCGGTATTCATGCTGTGGGTTGTGGTTGTATGCCGTCTCATCGCGCCCTCCCCGTTTCGAGAAAGTTGGTGGTGAACAGGCTGTCCGGCAGATCCTCGTTGTACTGAAAGCGCTGGATCGCCAGTTCGGTGCGGTGGCCGGTCTGCACGTTCTCCATAGTATTGTTGATGATCGTCCAGTAGCCCTGCACCCGCTCTACGCGGCTCACGGTGTTCACTTTCAGGAGCTCGTCGTCCTCATCGTAGAACTCGATTTTCAGCGGGAGCCAGCGTTCCCGGTCCACCCACTGCACCAACCGCGAGTACTGCGAGTCGTCGGGGTCGTTGGGGGTGGTCTCCACCACGTACACGGGGCGTCCCTG
The DNA here is from genome assembly GCA_964419735.1 of uncultured Spirochaeta sp. Taxonomy (GTDB): domain Bacteria; phylum Spirochaetota; class Spirochaetia; order DSM-27196; family Alkalispirochaetaceae; genus Alkalispirochaeta. The sequence goes on along the minus strand of CAYQRW010000118.1, from coordinate 9,358 downwards.
GTACTCCTCTTCCCGGAGGAGCTCATACTGGTACTCCTCGATGTCGCGCGTCTGGAGATCGTCATAGGTGAAGTCGGTACCCATGAAGGAGCTGTCCCCTTCACTGCCGGCGATGCGCCGCACGCGCTGGAGCCCCGGCAGGTAGATCCACTGGTCGTCGTCACTGCCGTCGTTCTCGATCGTGAGAAAGCGCGTGTCCGCCACGGAGGCGGGTTCGTGAAAGATAATCACGTTCTGGGTGAGACCCTGAGAGTCCTCCCGGCCGTACTGCTCGATCACGCGGTCGCTGGTGTCTCCGTCCTCGTCCACGAGGCGCATGTTCACCAGGGCGTGGGTAGTGTCGCCGGCGTCGCGGTCCTGCACGTTCTCCGCGACCTCCCGGCCGGTGATCGCCGAGGCCGGCAGTGCCAGCGCGGTGATCAGGACGCCCATTAGGGCAATCGGTGTGAGATGTTTCATGTCGTTATTCCTCCTTATTCCTCCTTCCGACGCTCGCGCCGCTGGGGGTGCTTGGGCCGCAGCTCCTGCGGCTGTATAAACGCCGGAGTAAACACATCCAGCATGACCGGCAATACCGTCATGCTGGCGATACTCGAGGTGATCATCGTCAGCGCGATGAGCATGCCCATGTACATCAGCGGGTAGAAATTGCTCAGCAGCAGTACCGCGAACCCCGCCGCCACGGAGACGGCGTTAAAGGTGATCGCCTTACCGGTGGTGGAGAGCACGTTCAGTTCCACCTGCTCCAGGTCATCGCTCTCGCGGCGCTCCGCGGAGTACGCCGACAGGAAATGGATCGTATAGTCGATGCCGATTCCGATCGCGATGGAGGCCACCATCGCCGTGGACACGTCCAGCTTGATCCCCAAGAAGCCCATCACACCGAAGTTGACCACCAGCGTCAGCCCCAAGGGAATCACGCCGTAGATCCCCGCCACCAGGGAGCGGTAGGTAAACGCCACGATGAGGAATACCAGGGAGAGACTCACCGCGATACTCATGATTTGGGCGTTGGTGATCAGATCGGTGAGCGCCATTTCCACGATCGCCACGCCGGCGATCTCCACCTCGTAGCCCTCGGGAAACTCTGAGGCCACATATTCCTCGATATCCTGTACCACCTGCCGCGTAAAGATGTTCCCCGTGTTCCGCAACTGCACCGTCATCCGCGCCTGCCGCGGCTCCAGCGAATCATCGGCGTAGTTCTCCAGAGACCCGGAGTACAGCAGCAGATACTGACTGATAAGCCGCGATAGCTCGTCGGTGGACTCCACCGGATACCGCGCGGGGTCGGCGGGAATCTCGTAGAATGCGGCCCCGCGGTAGTTGGTCCGCCGGTTCACCAGCCGCACCAGCTCCTCGCCACTGATCTCATTGCGGTCGGCCAGGGCGTAGGCGTCGTTGAGAATTTCGGCAATTGAACCGAGGGCTCTGTCGGGGCCCGCTCCGCTCGCCGCCGCGGGATCGCTCCCGCCTGCGGAGCCTGCGTCTGCGCCGCCCTCACCGGAGAGGGCGCTCCCAAAGAACTCATCGCCGGAGCCACCATCACCGGCGCTGAAGCCCTGCTCGGAGTCTGAGCCACTGCTGAAACCACCGCCGAAGCCCTCCTCGGCGTTCTGGGTGTCGCCGTCCTGGGTGTCGGCGTCTTGCGAATCGGCGGCAGCGGTGCCATCCGTGCCGCCGCCGGCGGAATCGGTCCCCCCGCCGGAGTCCGCGGCAGAGTCCGCGTCTGCGGCAGGTGCCTCGAACCCCGGGGCCGGGACGCCGATGTTCATCATTTGGTTCATGCGCTTAATGAAGTCGGTATAGCCCATAACTTGCGAGACCTGATCGTACTCCTCCAGGTAGCGGGCGAGATCGTCCATGGCGGAGAGGATCTCCGGCCGGGTGAGGTCGCCCGGGGATTCGCCGGAGACGTTGATGTCGAAGCTGCGGGTGCCGAGGAAGTGCTCCCGGAGAAAGTCATCGGCGCGACGGATGTCGGTGTCGCGCTTAAAGTAGGCGATGAGCTGGTTGTCCACCACCAGCATGGAGCTACCCCAGGCGGCAACCGCTGCCAGGACCACCGCGGCAATTAGGATGCGGCGCTTGCGGCGACCAAAGAAGCGGTACAGGGTGATCAGGTAGCCGCGGGGGATGAGCGAGGTGGCCTCCGCGGAACCTTCCTGGTTCGATCTATGTCCCCGTCCCGAGACGCGGGAGAGAATAAGCAGCGCCGGAATCAGCGTGAGCGCCACCACCAGTGCCACCGCCACGCCCACGGCGGTGAAGATGCCGAAGTCCCGCATGGGCGCCACTTCGCTGGTGGCCAGTGCGCCAAAGCCCACGATCGTGGTGAGCCCGGCCATGAGCACCGGTACTCCCACCCGGTGGAGGGTGGCCAGCACGATCTCCCGGCGGCCTTCATGATCCGGCACGCCCCCGCGGGCGGCGACCTCATCGTAGTAGTGGTTAATGATGTGGATCCCGTAGGCGCTACCCACGGCGATCATGAGCACCGGAATGACGGTAGCCACGATCGACAGCTTTACCCCGAGCAGCGCCATGAGGCCGATCGTCCAGACGGTACTGATGAGCACGGTGATCATCGGCAGGATCACGCCGCCCAGCCGCCGGAAAAACAGAAACAGGCTGAAGAGCACCACCACGATCACGATCGGAATCAGGGTGACGATGTCCGACTGCATGTTGGTGGAGAGCAGCACGGTGATCGCCGGCTCCCCCGCCACGTAGTACTCGTAGGTGCCGTCGTGCTCCGCTTCGAATTCATCCAGGATCTCGAGAATCGAGAAGTACACCTCTTCCCGCGGATCGGCATCCAGGTTGGGCGGCACCTCCACCACCAGCTGACTACTCTGAAAGTCGTCCGACACCAGGGCGCCGTCGTACGCCTCCCAGGACCGCAGGCGGCGGCGCAGTTCCTGCAGCGCGGCGGGGGATCCATCGAAGCCGGCGGAGAGTTCCTCCACCGTCATTCCCTCTTCGTCGCCGTCGATGTAGTCGATGCTGGTGAGCGACTGCACCCCGGTGACGTTTTCGATCTCCTCGATCCGCTCGGTGACGCGACGGATATGCTCCACCCCGTCGGCGGTGAGCATCGTCTCCCGGGGATTGTGAATCGCCACCACGATCGACAGGTCGGTGTCGTAGAGCTCGTCCAGCCGGTCAAACGCCTCCTTGGCGGGATGATTCTCGGGGACAAAGGACATAACATCGTTGTCCAGCTCCACCCGGGGCAGCATGGCGGCAAAGAAGGCGGTGATCGCCAGGATCACCACGACGATTAGTAACGGCGCGCGGAGAAGATATTTCATGTGACTGAGTTGACCATAATCGTAATGAACTCCCGAACCAGCGTGGGGGTGGGATACCGGTGGGGGGCGATGTGATCCCCGTAGAGAAAGATGCGATGCACGAATCCCTCGGCGGCGGTCATGGCGGTAATCGCCGCCAACTCCGGATTGACGTCCTCCCGGACGGTGCCGTCTTGAGTGCCCTGATGCAGCGCGGACGCCGCCAGATGGTGGATGCGGTCCATCCGTTCCGTTCGCTCCGGCCACTTGCGGTCGTCGGTGAGGTAGCCCTGGAGGTGGCTTTCCAGCACGAAGGAGAGGTAGAAGGTGCGGTAATGCTCCTCGTAGATGGAGAACAGTGATTGTAGCATCGCCCGTACCTTGTCGAGCCCCGTTTCCGCCAACGAGGCGTTGCGTTCCAGCACGTCCAGCAGCAGGTCATAGGCGCGGATCACCACCGCCTTGGCCAGATCCTCTTTGTTGTTGAAGTACAGATAGAGCGCCCCCTTGCTGAGCTCGCAGTGGTGAGCGATCTCGAGCATGCGCGTCTTCTCGTACCCGTTGCGAAAGAAGAGCTCCTCCGCACTGGTGAGAATAGTGTTGCGGCGCTCGGTTTTTTCGCGCGCTCTCCGTTCTACGATACCCACGTGGGTTGCTCCTGCGGTGACCCCGGGCGCGGCGGTTGCCGTTCACCAGTGCGGAGGTGCGGCGACGCATGACCCGCGGTCAGTATATATCCAAGGGTAATTATCCTTCCTGCGGTCGTCAAGGGTGATTGCCACTTTCCCCGGAGGTGGGCCGCCCCACGGCGTGGGCGATTGACACGGTCCGCGGAGCTTTCCATGATTCGGTCCATGATCGGCCCCGAGCTTCCCGACCACCCCGCCCTGCGTTCCTCCCTCATCACGTACATTGGGAACAAGCGCGCGCTGCTGCCGTTGATCTGGGAGGGGCTACGCTACCTGGAATCCCACGCCGGACCGCTTACCACGATGGCGGATCCCTTCACCGGCTCCGGCGTGGTGGCGCGCCTGGGACGGGTGGCCGGACTGCAGGTACACGCCGGAGACATCGAGGACTATACCCGCCCCTTCGGTACCGCCTTGCTGGAAACCACACCGGACGAGGTAGAGCGGCTATTTGCGCCGTGGGGCGGGTACGCGGCGGTGCTGGCCCACCTTAACAGCCTCACCACCCCCGCGCGCGAGGAGGATCTGTACTTCGCGCGGCACTACGCCCCGGCCGATACCGCAGCCGCCGACCCCCACCGGGAGCGGCTCTTCTATACGCGGGAGAACGCACTGCGCATCGATGCGATGGCGGCGGCGATCCACCGGGAAGAGTTGGGGCCGCGGGGTCGGCAGGCAGCGGCGGAGCGGCAGGAGCCGGAGGCCGCCCACGGTTCAGCCGCCGGGGGCGCCTTCGTGCCTGGTGCCAGCGCCGGCGGCGGGAGCGCCTTCGGTTCAGGCGGCGGCACGGCCGGCAGCGGCGCTCCCGGTGCCTTCTTTCCCACCCCCGGCAGCGCCGCCCGGGCGCGCCGGGACATCCTTCTGGCAAGCCTGCTGGTGGAGATGAGCGTCCACAACAACACCTCCGGGGTGATGAAGGGCTTTCATCACGGCTGGGGCGGGCGCGGCGGCGACGCGCTGGGGAGGATTATGGCGCCGGTGGAGCTGGAGGCGCTGCCGTTGGTGGCGGGGCCCCGGGGACGGATGCACGTGGGCCCCGCCCACGAGTTGCCCCATCCGGAGGATGGGCGCCCCTTCGACGTGACCTACTTAGATCCCCCCTATACGATCCACCAGTACGGCGCCAACTACCATCTGCTGACCTCGGCGGTTCGCTGGGACCACTACAACCCGGGCCCCGTGGTTCAGGGGAGCCGTGCCGGTATTCGCACCGACCACTACCGCTCCGACTACTGCCGCCAGGCCGGGCGGGCGGCCCTGAAGGCGATGGAAACGGTGCTCGCGGCGATCCGCACCCGGAATCTGCTCGTCTCGTACAACAACGACGGCATTATTCGTCCCCAGGAGATGCTCGCACTCCTCAGTGAGGACGGCGCCCACACGGTGCACCTGTTCCATCGCACCTACCACAAGTTCCGCGGAGGCAAGGCCACCCAGGGCGCGGTGGGAACGCGGGAGTACCTGTTTGTGGTGCGTCGGGGACGGGAGCAGGATCAGGTCGAACGCGATGCGCTGCGGGCGGAGATCCAGCAACTGGCGGCGGAGCGGGAACTGCACAACCGGTTTATGGTGCCCGCCCTCTGGACGGAACATGGGGGGACCGTATCCACGGGGGGGACCGTATCCACGGGGGGGACCGTATCCACCGGGGGCAGTGAACTTCGCGGCCCGGAGGGGGAATCGATTCTCCTGGACAGCCAACTGCGGGTGCGATCGGTGACGGTACCGGGAGAAGCGGCCGCCGCGGAGCGCGCACGTAGCCGCATGGAGGCGGCCTCCGGCGGACCGGTAGACGCCGCTCACGCTCTGGTTGCGATGGAAGCGTGGGATGACGCGCTGCGCGTACTGCAGCGGTTAAAGATTAAGAAGTATCGACGGGAGTTCGAACTGGTGGCGCAAGCACTCACCCAGGCACCGCTCACCCCGCGGCAGCGAGCGCGGCTTGTCGCGCTCGAAAATCGGGTCACGGGGCAGCAGTAGAATCATCATTGTTGGGGGGCAGCGGGGCGCAGCACGACCGCGGCGTGGAGAGCCCGGGCAACGCGCGTCAGTAGAGAGGCAGTAACTCCAGCGCGTAGTTGGCGTCTTCCAGCTCGCGCCAGCGCACCACGGCCGCTACCACTTCGCCTTGATCGCCGAGTTCCACGGGGTTCCCGGCGATTCGGAGACGCACATTACCGGCGTTGCTGGCCCAAATACGGACGATATCCTCCACGGAGGTGCGGACCCGCTCTCCATTGTCCAGGTATCGCTCCTCCCGAGGATCGTCATCCACTTCCCAGCGAAACATCGTGAGCCCCCGGAAATCGGCCTCGATGAAGTACTCTTCCTGGGAGGGAAACTCCGCGATAATCTGGGCGGAGCGTTCCCGTTCGGGAGCGTTGGTCATGCCGGTGGCAAGATCCGTCACGTCGGTGTCGGTCATCTCTCCTTCGTTATCGTCAGGAATCAAGCGCTCCCCGTTGACAACCCGATCAAGGCGCGCGACCACCGCCGGTGGCGCATCTTCTAAGTAGATCTCACGCACCGCCAAGCGCACATCGCCGCTTCCTTCGCCTGTAAGATCCAGTACCCGTTCTTCACCATCGCCGATGTGCACGATGCCTGCTTCACTCCCCACGGAAATCCGATCTTCAATGGCAACAAACTCGAGCACCGCCTGTTCCCCATCTACCGGCACTGAAACGCGATCTCCCGCGATGAAGCGGCGTTCTACAAACTGGTCGGTCAAACTGATCAGCTGCTGTTCGGACTCGTCCGCCGATTCGGACTCGGTGTCCGCGGCCCGCCGCTCAGGGAAGGAGATGACTCCGGTGACAAACAGCATCGTCACCCCCGCGACCACCGCGACAACCAATACACCCATGAGAATCCGCGGGAGCAGTTTTGGTGACGGACTACGATCAAGCAGCTCATCGATAGGAGCCGGCTGCTCCTGGATACGGATGTTGTGGTAGAGGGTGACAACTTCTTCGGCACTCAGCCCGAGATATCCGGCGTAGTTCCGAAGAAACCCCAGCAGATACGCCTCTCCGGGGAACTCGTCAAAATCTTCCTGTTCCATCGCTTCGATGAAACGCTTGGCAATGTGCGTGTCTCGGGCGGCTTGCTCTATACTGACACCCTTATCATTCCGGGCATTAAAGAGCTTGGCGCCGATAGATTCCACCGTCAGCCCTCCCCTTCGAAGAGAAAATTGCTAAACGTATTGGCCGATGAGGGAGCCTCATATTCGAAGCGGGTCCCCGGGATACCCTCGTTGATGCGGAGGTTCTCAAAATCAAACTGAACCTCCTCGTAGTTGGCATTGATGCCCACGATACGCCGAATCAGGAAGTCCTCGGTAACGGAGATAATGAGTTGGCGAAACCCCTGATCAGTCGTTCGCCAGTTGAGACGTAACTTGGTTACCATCTCCGCATCATCCGAGCTATCTCCCTCGTCCAACGGAACCGGGGCCGGACTGTTGAGGAAGGCGATGCTGTAGTTGCTGCGTAATAGCGTCAACCCCTGTTCGTTGGCCATGGTGGCGATGTCGGCATCGGTTCGCCGCTGCAGTGACTGCTCCAAGGTGACGTTGTGCTCGGGGATGTATACCTGGAGCGTCTCCCCATCCGAAACCATTACTTGCCCGGTGGGCTCCTCAAAATCGATACGCATCTGGTTGGGGATCCGGTATTCGATCGTTCCGATGAGCTCGGAATTCTCGGTGGTTACCGTCAGATCAGCGGTATAGTCCTCGATGTCTCCATACCGATCGGAAAGTTCATCAAAGAACGCGGAGGCGGTCTGTATATCTTGACCATGTAGAGATATAGAAAGCGCTATCAGCAGCAGGATCGTCAGTCGTGTTCTCAAAATTACCAGCCCAGACTCAGAGTATTGAGCTTTTAGTCTAACGACTCACCGTTCTTTGTCAACACGAGCGTGTCCTCAACCGTGTCCTCCAAAACCGCGCAGCTGATCCCGAATGTGCGCGGCGCGTTCGTAGTCTTCCCGGTCGATCGCATCGCGCAGTTGATCACGTAATGGATCGGACGCTTGCGGGTCGTCGGCCGCAGTGGACTTGCCGGCAAGCGAGCGCAGCATGGAGCGCAAATAGTTGGCGGACCGCACCTGTTCAAACTGAAAGGCGGGGCTGTCGATCTCCTCCAAGCTCTCGATCGTGGCTATCGCGTCCTCGAGGACACTCTCGGCATCGCCCTCAAGCGTCCCGTGCTGAATTCCCATGGCCCGGGCGGCGGCATGCATGCGGAGAATGTAGGGGCGAAACTGTAACACCGCATTTCGCGCTTCCTCATCGGGACAGTAGCGCTCCAAGAGATCGCAGAGGTGGACATTGTGCTCGGTGTCCCGCACGACCAGGTCAAAGTACTGCAGCTGATACAGGAGCAGGTATCGATAGTAGAACAGGATGCCTTCAGCCTGAAGCTCTTCCGCATCGTCCGCACTGATCTCGAAGCCGGCGTCGCTCCCATGGTCGAAGATGTGCCGGCGCAGGCGGTCTTCCGTGTGCGCCAGCACCGTATCAAAGCCGTACGGTCGCTGACGGTCCGGTCTCCCATTCATTTCATACTGTTCAATGCCCAGCGGTAGCCGCACCTGAAGCACGCTCCGGCCATCCTCGGCAACAATAATCCGTACGTTTTGCTCGTTATCGTACTGCCATTCGTCAAGAATACTAGTGAGATCTTGCATATGATTGGTCCTATTCTCAAGGTAACTACGCCGTAGCGGGCTGACCAGTGCTGCGAAAAGCGGCTACGATGGTTTTATGATCGTAATATCTTTAGGTGGTTCAATTCTGGTTCCCGACGAGGCCGACACTGACTTGATCGTGGCCTATCGTGACCTTCTGGCTGAATATACCTCTGCTGAGGGCGCGCGCGCCATCGTCGTCGTCGGCGGCGGCGGACCGGCTCGCCGCTACCAGGCAGCCTACCGGGCGGTGGCGGAGCGCGTCGGCGGTACACCGGAGGATAGTGATGCCCAGGACTGGATCGGTATCGCCGCTACGCGGCTGAACGCTGAGCTCCTGCGGCAGAGCCTCGGCCCCCTGTGTACGGATCCGGTAGTCTATGATCCCACCGGAGACTTTGCGTTCACCGGAGCGGTGTTGGTGGGAGCCGGTTGGAAACCGGGATTCAGCACTGATTATGACGCGGTGCTGCTGGCGGAACGCTTTGGCGCCGAGGCGGTGGTCAACCTGAGCAATATCAGCCAAGTCTATACCGCCGACCCCAAGACGGATCCCACGGCAACGCCCCTGACCTCCGTAAGCTGGGGCGAATTTCTTCCGTTGGTGGGAAACACGTGGAAACCGGGGAGTAATCTGCCGTTTGACCCGGTGGCAACCAAAAAAGCGGCAGAGCTGGG
>CAYQRW010000117.1:0-10090 GCA_964419735.1 uncultured Spirochaeta sp. | reverse complement strand
CCTCCCTCACCGCCGCGCAGATCCGCGCATACCGCGCTATGCTGGTGGTAGACTTCGGCTACGCCATCGCCTACACCGTATTGCTGATACTGTTATTCCGGTCTTTCAGATCGAACCGAGGGTTCTGCCGCGTTCTTCGCCGTGCTGGTATCGCGGCAACCGGCACGGCAGGTCTCAGCGACTATCTCGAGAACGGTCTCATTCTCACCGTCCTGTCCGCCGCACCCTCGCAGTCTCGCGCGGCGGGGGTTCTCGGCCCGGTGACCACCCTGAAATGGCTCGCCGTGATCACGGCGGTGGGGTTCCTGGTGGTGATGTCGGCTGGACAGCTGCTCCGCGCGGCGGCGGCATCGCGAAAGCAGCGCCTGCCTTACGGATAATCTCCGCTGTACCGTCTGAGGGTGTCCGAGTGATCAGGCTCCTCGCCACGATCACACCTTGACCGTGTATTCGCAAACCTATACGTTTAGGTCCTTGAGAGCGCAGTCACCATGCGCGTCAAACTTTCCAATCTAGGCCACGCTGAGCGGCCACTGTTCAATATCTTGGAACCACAGGCCTACACATTTTGAAAATTATCCTATTGTTGGGAATCTTGTTCTCAGCACTGCCGGCGCCGGCGCCGAGCGAAGATCAGCATGTTGACGACGCGCACAAGGTGTTGGTTCTCCACTCCTACCACCCCGGATATCCGTGGACGGACGATATTCAACGAGCGGTTGTTGACACTCTGGGCGACCGGGCCGACGTTGAGCTGTATGTGGAGTATCTGGATCTGATCCGCAATCCTGGGCAGGATCATCGGAACGTTCTCAGCGACTTATTGCGCCAGAAGTATAGCCGCACGAACATCGAAATCGACGTGATTCTGGTGAGTGACGATAGCGGCCTGGACCTGGCACTCAAGCATCGCGAGGACCTGTTTGCCGAGATCCCCATCGTCTTTTCCGGAGTCAACGATTTCAGCTTAGATCGCCTGAAAGAACGGTCCCAGGTACTCGGGGTCACCGGGATGGATGACGCCACGGCGATCGGGGAAACGATTGACCTTGCTTTTGATTTGAAACCTGACCTGAATCGAATCGCTGTGGTGAGCGGAGCGCGTCCAAGCGAGGTACTGCAGTACCAATCTTTTGTGGAAGCCATGGAGACACGGCATCCTTCGGTGAATGTAGCACACCTCAACGCGCTCGATGAGCGGGAACTCCTTGATCAGCTCGCCCAGTTTGGTGACGAAACGGTAATAATCTATTTGTCGTATCTGCTGTCACCATCGGGGAATAGCTACACCTACCGAGATGCCCTCCAATTGGTGGTGCGGAACGCCGAACCGATGGTTCTGGTAACCACGGTTTTTCTGGTGCGGGATGGCGTTGTAGGGGGTCGCGTGGTTGATGGATACGCTCAAGGGCGCGTCGCATCACGAATCGTCCTCCGGATACTCGACAGGGAAGCCCCGTCCTCCATTCCGATCCAACACCAGAGCGAGACGCGATACGTCTTTGACGACCGAGCGCTCGCGCGCCATGGAATTCCGGACGAGGATCTTCCCGATCGGAGCGTTCTGATCAATCGTAGACCGGACCGTCTCATCGAACTCCATAGGGAAGATGGCCTCGGCTTATTTGCACAGGAGGAGCTGTTTGACTCACATGGCGCCGTGATGCTCTTGATCGATGCCGACGGAGGCACAATCATTGCTGCCAATGATGCCGCCTATGAGTTCTACGGGTACTCGGCGTTGGTAGGCAAGAATATCAACACCATTAATACGCTTTCTGCCGAGGAGACCGCGGAAGAAATGCGCTCCGCTGAGCTGCAACGGAATAACTCCTTCTCCTTTCGGCATCGTCTTGCCGACGAATCGGTGCGCGATGTAGCGGTATACTCGTATCCGTTACGCGTAGAAGAAACGAATATTCTATTCTCCGTGGTGTTCGACAGAACCGAACAGCTGGAGGCCGAAAGATCCCAACAACAGCAGACGGAGGTCATTTTTGGGATTCTGGCGCTGCTCCTCGTAAGTGCTGCGACGGCGGTGGTTTTGCTCCTAAAACTCCTATCACGACGGAAATCTGCCGAAAATGCGATTCGCAAACATCTAACCGTACGTAATGCGCTCATGCTTGAAGTTCAACACCGCACAAAGAATAACATGCAGGTCATTATGGGGCTTATCAGCCTTCAGGCTACGTTTATGGAGGATGAGAAAATAGCAGAGGCGTGTGAAAGACTACGCGGACGGGTATCGACGATCGCCCTCGCCCATCACCAGATAAGCTCCGATAAGAGTGTCTCCTATGTGAACATGGCCAACTACGTTCACGGAGTTGTGGATGGAGTCTTTGCGGAGTTCGTCACCGGCGGCGCGCCACCTAAATGCTTCGTAGAGATCTCCGATATCGAAATCCTGATAGATATCGCGGTACCCTGCGGGCTAATCGTGCATGAACTCGTTACTTCCAGCCTCCGGCGACTGGATCTCTCCGATACAGAACAGAAGATCCATCTTCAGCTATCTGAGGTAGATGCGTACACCTTGAAACTCACCTATAGTGATACCGTGCCGGTACCCTCTGAGGCCGTTTCGCATGACAGTGAGGGGCAGCTCAGTACGATTCTGATCCAGGAATTGGCGGAACACCAGCTTGGCGGAAGCTTTTCCCAAGACCTATCTTCAAGTAGCGGAACAAGAAGTATTATCCATATCTCCCAAAGCGCATATAAGGATCGCATCCCCTATGAGAATATTGATAGTTGAAGATGAAGCGATAAACGCGATGATGGTCAAACAGATGCTGCGAAAGCAGGGGCATGAAACGGTAGCTTCCACGGCTAAAGGTGAGTCAGTGCTGGAGCTGGCCAAACTGCACGACCCCGACCTGGTTCTGATGGACATCGCCCTCGCCGGCGACATGAACGGCATCGACGCTGCTCTCGAGCTGCGGCAAATCTCTCAAGCCGGCGTGATATTCACCACCGGATACGGCACGGACGAGATGCGAGAAAAGGCACTGTCGGTACCCCGCTCCCTCTTCTTAACCAAACCGATTGTCGAGAGTGAGCTTAAGGTTTCGATCGACGCCTTTTCGCGAGAACGCAGTGGCTAACCGTTGCGCTCGCCGCACCGCCGCCGGCACATCTTCTACCGTCGTGGCCGTGGCTGGGTCCAGCGGGCTACCTCTTCACGATGGTCGCCGCGCGCTTTCACCGCGAGGCACATTTGGTTTAGGTTGAGGAATGCACAGTGATTCACCGTCTACGAAGATCCCCGTCTTCGACGGGCATAACGATGTCCTGGGACGCGCCTTTGATAATCCCGGCTATGACTTCATCGACGGTACCGATACCTACCATCTGGATCTGAACGCCGCAGGGGAGGCCGGGTTCGCCGGCGGACTCTTCGCGATCTTTGTGCCGCCTACCCCGGCGGAAATGAAGCGCGCCCGATCGTTTTCCGGCGACCTGAGCACACCAGCAACGGTCCCCCTGCCCCGCGCTCAGCGGGCAGCGGCAACGATGTTCTCTATTCTTCACCGCTATATTGAACGTTCCGGGGGACGCCTGGTGATGGCGAGGAGTGCGGAGGATCTGGAACGGATTCACCGTGGGAGTACGGTGACTGCCGTGTGTCACATGGAAGGGGCAGAAGCGATCGATACAGACCTTCACGCCCTGGATCTCTACTACGATGCAGGTTTGCGGTCCTTAGGTATCACCTGGAGTCGTTCCAACCGGTTTGGCTGCGGTGTGCCGTTCGGATTCGATCGGTCTCCGGATATTGGACCGGGGCTTACAAGACACGGCCACGCCTTGGTCCGGCGCTGCAATGAACTCGGAATCATGGTGGATGTGTCTCACCTGAACGCCCGGGGCTTCTGGGATGTGGTACGTACCTCCCGGGCGCCGATCGTGGCGTCTCACTCCAACGCCTGGGGGCTTTCCCCAAGCACCCGCAACCTCACCGACGACCAACTCAGCGCGATCCGCGACAGCGATGGGATGGTGGGCGTGAACTTCGGGGTGCCGTATCTCAGACCTGACGGACGTAGCGATACGGACACCCCCCTAACCCGATTCCGGGAACACTTGGAGTATCTGGCACACCGCGTGGGTCTCAGCCGTGTGGGTCTGGGCTCCGACTTTGACGGGGTAGAGATCCCGCAGGAGATCGGTACGGTCCGGGGACTTCCCAATCTGATACGCGCCTGTGCCGAGTGGGGATACTCGGAGGATGAGATTAGGGGCATTGCGCACGGAAACTGGTTGCGGGTACTCGCTACCACGTGGGGCGGGAGCAGCGGTCATGAAGGCGGGGACACTGAAAGAGCCGAGCACCGTCATTGATACGCCAGTGCCCGGCTTGATTCTTGGAGAATGATAGATCGGCGGGTGTCGTTACAGGGCGTGCTCCATAAAGGGCAGTACTGCAGACAAGCCGATCACCAGCGTAGTACCGATGAAAATGGCAAACGCCGGCGGATCAACGTGGGTATCACCCCAGCTGATAAACAGGCGTGCTCCGAGCTCACCGATCAGGGCGGCGATAATGCCAAAGACCAGTCCCCCCAGGACACCGGCGGTGGCTCCCAGCGGGCCGGCGACGGCGAGCCCGCCCAGGGCGCCCACCAACGAGATGTGGTGCGTCACCGGTACGGGACCGATCGCATTCAGGGCGATCAGTGAAGCTGCCGAAATACCGAAACCGATAAAGGCACTTCCGGTGAGGAGCGACATCCACGCGGACAGCGCCCCTACCCCGCCACCTACCAGTAGCAGCAGCTCGATCCGGCTAAAGAATGGGAGCCAGGCGTTGTGACGATCTTCCGGATAGGACATGCGACTCGATGCGACGGAGGAGTCAAACGTTCCAAATACGCCGGTCTTGCCGGGAGAGAGCACGACGCGTACGATCAGGGCCGACAGAAAGACTCCCAGAGCGATATTGTCGGTAGGAAGGGCCAGGACGCCCTCACCAACCGCTCGAATCAGGTGCCCGATAACACCAAAAACTCCGCCGACCACCAGGACCTGCCAGAAATCGCTGCGCACGCCACCCTTGGTGGGAGGGGTCAGAATGTCACGTCCGGCGTCCACGATTCCCTTTTTCGCGGCAAACGCCGCGGCTGCGACACCACCGCCAAAGGAGATGTGCGGGCCAAACACGGCGCCAAACGCCACATGGCCCGTAACGCTGGAACTCTGGCCCATGACTTCGATCATCTCTCCGGCGATTACCAGAAATCCGGTAAAGATAAACGCCGGCAACGCCCCCAAGGCGGCGCCGAACAGTCCGCCACCAAATGCTGCGATAAAATACCCAAGACTAAAGAATTCTCCTACGGCTTCCATGGAGATGCCTCCTTGTGAGACACGAGACTAGATATGGTTGAGCGCGGACCGCGCCCAACATTTTCCGTATATATCAATTTTAAAAGCGGTAGGAACGATCTGTCAAATGGGAATCAATCAGCGTATTCGTGAGAGATCTCGCGAAAATCGGATTCGATGCGGTCGAAGGCGGTTACTACATCGGGACAGAAGTGCACACCGCGAATCCGGCGGATCTCTTGCGCGGCGGAGGCATGGTCCCACGGGTCCTTGTACGGTCGATGACTCCTGAGGGCATCATAGACATCTGAGACTGCTACGATGCGCGCCGACAACGGAATGGCATCCCCGGCAGTGCCGTAGGGATATCCACTGCCGTCAAATTTCTCGTGATGACTCAAGGCGATATCCGCCGCCATCTCCAGCGTTGAGGCTTGCGACAGGATGCCGTGCCCCAAGACGGTGTGTTGCTCAATCACGGAGAACTCCTGAGCCGTGAGTTTCCGCGGCGCCAGCAGGATCTCATCGCTGATGCCCACCTTGCCGATATCGTGGAGCGGCGCGTACGCTTGAATGTCGTCACAGTACTTGGATGCCATTCCTAGCATCTCCGCCAGTCTCCGCGCGTAGAGTCCGACGCGCCGCATATGTTGCCCCGTCTCGTTGTCCCGAAGCTCGCCTACCCGCGCGATCGTCTCCAGGATTTCGATGCGCGCCTGCTCCTCACGCTGGTAGATCTCATCCATATCAACATGGACCGCCAGATACTTGGGGGGCATATCATCCGCCAGATCGATTTTACTCATGATCGCGCGAATCCGGCCCAGGTCTCCGCTGACACACTGGTTAACCATTTCCGTCTCGTGGTGTCCCGTTTCCGCAAGGTTCTGCCACATCGTGCTGAAGAGCTGGTCGTATGCGGCGTGGTCTACGCCCATATCCCGGTACACCTCCTGCCCCGGATTCAGAATCCGGGTGTGTTTACCGGCGGCTTCCTCCGCAGTGTATCCATAGAACTCGGTGAAGGCGCGGTTAATATACTCAATCCTCCCGTTCTCGTCGGTAATTACCATCGGATTCGAGGTCGTTTCAAAGGCGTGCTCAAAGATATTTCGTTCAAACCGTACGCGGTGTTCTTCAGTTACATCGGCGGCGGTCACCATCCGTCGGCTGGTACCCGCGATGGGGGCGATCTGAATCTGGTACCGTCGCTCCCCACGGACCGCGTGCAGCGTAGACTCCTCGTTCGCTCCGGGAAGTGCACCTAAGAGTTCGAGGAGTCCCCGGGTGGCGTCCAGATCGTGCTCATTGAGCCAGCGCCGCGCGGTGGGATTCGAGTAGATCACCTGGTCCGCCCCTTCCAGGACAAATACCATGTTCGGATTTGCCTCCGGGAGCAGCGACAAGAGGTTGAGTTGCTCCCGGAGCTCCGTCTCGGCGGTCCGTTCCTCCGCCACCAGCAGTGCCGTAGCCGGAGTGGCCCCGGTAAGCCGGGCATCCAGACGAATCCGGACTATTCCTCCGTCGAGACGGGTGAGCGCGAGATCCGCCACGGCCGTCCGAGAGGCCGCCTCCACCAGAGAGGTTAGTAGATGGCGCCAGGTCTTGATGGTGTCGTCCGCGGGTAGGGGAAATAGATGGGATTTCAGCTCGCGCGAACTCCCTGCCCTGAAGAGCGCAGCCATAGCGGTGTTCGGTACGAAGGCCTCACCCCGCAGCGCCTCAACAAAACCGGTCAGATCGGACTCATCGCGTTCCAGGAGCGCACTGATCCGAAGCTCCGCCATCGGCACCGGACTGTCGAGAAAATAGCACGCCCGTGGTCCCGCCTCGTCGTCGGTAGAAAGCGGTGTGTCCGACATGAATCCCCCTCCCGTGTAACAGCACCAATATCGTTGCTACTACAAGTTTACAAGAGGCTAATGCGGTTCTGCAACGCCCCCGCTGTCGGGGGACAACGATCAACCGATGCGCTCCGCGGGGTAGGCAATCAGTCCGGCAGACGATACACTTTTCACTCTCGATATACTGTGGTCGGATTGGGAGAATGAGTCAAACAGCGCGCCTGCGGGTGGTCATCGTCTTTGCTGTTGTAGCGGCTCTGGTAAGTATTGCGGTGGCGGGCTTTGCCTTTCGCCGCGCCACTGAACTTCAGTCTCTGAGGCTGGAAACAGATGCTACGCTGCAAAGTGTCTACCGCCTGTCAAATACTACGTATTCCATGCTCTATGCCGCCTCGGATTTTCAGGATGCCTATACCTTCTGGCAGACGCAATTCGATCGCGCCTTTGAATCGTTGGACGCACTCGCCTTTCACCCGGGATTAGCCCTCCTCGATGATCAGGTGGGCCAGCGCGTCCGACAAACGCGAAACCTGTGGGGCGTCTCCACCAACGGGTTTGTTTCCGGAGCGCGGCTCTTGGACGAAATTCTTGGAATACTACCCGAAGAAGTAGACCGCTCCAATCTGGCGGACATCGTCAGTCAGCTTGAAGAGTTGCGAACATCTGACAGCGGAGGTGAGCTCCCGCAGTCCTTGCTCTTTGACGTACGGCGCGCATTTCTCGAGATAGACGCTACTAATGAGGGGTTCGGGTTTTTCACCACTTCCGCGCTGACCGGCCTCGGAAGCGACATCCAGAACGCGGCACAACAGGCGATCCGCACCACCATTATCGTTGCTTCGATCGTGGCGGTGGGGCTGATTCTCCTCGTCTTGGGGGCATTAATTTTCGGTGTACGCCTGCTGCAATCCGCCAATGCCAATCTCGAAGATCGGGTGCAGGAACGAACTCGCTCGATCCAGAGTCTGCTGGACTTTTCCGGCGAAGGCTTCCTCTCGTTTGGCTCCGACCTCATCATCCGTCCTGAGATTTCTCGGGAGTGTGAAACGATTTTCGGGCGCTCGGTAGTAGGTCTCAATGTATCCCGCGTACTCTTCGATGACCCCGAGAAACAGGAAGATTTTTCCAGTGCCATGGAGATCGTCTTCTCCGGGCGGTCCGATCCGGAAGTTGTCTTTGACGTACTCGACAGCCGTATTTCGATCGGCGGAAAAACGATCGAGGTAAGCCTGAATATGGTCGATGAAGACTCGGTCATGTGCGCGCTGCGGGATATTACGGAAAATGAACAGCTCCGGGCCCAAAACGAAGAGCAGCAGCGCAAGCGGGAAATGGTTCTGCGCATCGTCACCGCCCGATCGCAGTTCACCGGAATCCTGGATGAAGGCGATGAACTGTTCTCCCGCTTAGATGCACACCTGGTATCCGGCGAGTTCACCGCCCGCGACGATGAGTACGATAGCCTCACGCGGGAACTGCATACCTTCAAATCCAATGCGGGCTTTTTGAAAATGCGTAACAGTAGTGAGTTGGCGCATGAGCTGGAGACAGCGCTGATAGATGCCCACATCATGGGTGACACCGAGCCGGTGGCACCGTTGATCGATTCGTTTCGACGCGCCTACCGGGAGGAGATTCAGTTTGTGAAGCAGGCGGTTGGGGAACAATGGGTTCAGAATCGCTCTATGCAGGAAGTCGACGGAGATTCGCTACAGGACATCTATCATCACGTCTTGGCGGAACACGGGCATGACACGGAACTGGTACAGAAACTTGATGCGATTTCGCGCCTGCCACTTTCCAGCCTCTTCGCCCGCATGGAAGAGCACGCGGTAATGCTTAGTTCGTCTCGAGGAAAGTATGTCCAGGTTACGTGGGACGATCAGGACGCGTCCGTACATACCCGCGTATATCAGGCCGTGTCCGATGCGCTGAATCATCTGGTAAGGAACATGGTGGACCACGGCATAGAGTTTCCACCCCATCGCGAGCAGGCAGGAAAGCCCCATGCGGGTACGATCGACTTTTCGGTAGAGCGGGAAAACGGACGGCTCAAGATACGCGTCTCCGACGATGGCCGGGGCATTGATGTAGACAAAGTCCATGACCGGGCGCGGCAATTGGGAATCGTCGGAACCGCCGAAAAGCTGACGCCCCAGGATCTTGTGCGCACCGTCTTCTCCGACGGCTTCTCCACCGCCGCGGCTACCACCGCCACCTCCGGCCGCGGGGAAGGATTGCCGGCGGTGCGGCAGCGCATTCGTCAGCTGGGCGGAACGATACAACTAGCCACCCGAAGAGGGCGGGGAACACAATTCACCCTCACGATACCAGATCCAGGAATAGAGGTACCCGAACAACCATGAAAGCAGAGCACGCAAACGTATTCGTCCACAGCGCGGTTCACGTCTTCCAAAAAGAGTTGGGGCTCAAACTCTCCCGTGAGAGTCTGGTCCGTAAGGAGAAACCGGTCCCGGGACTCCCCGTGTGTATCGTCCTCGGAATTACCGGAGCCATGCGGGGCCAGGTAGTGTACGCCGTGGATCAGAGTTTCGCCATGGAAATCGCCCACCATATGGTTCCGAATAAACTCCCTTCGGAGCTGAAGAAGCTGGTGAACAGCGCAGTGGGAGAGATCGGCAATATGATTACCGGTCAGGCCACCATCGCCCTGGCGGGTAAGGACAAAACGCTACAAATCACGCCGCCGGCGGTGTTCACCGGTAAAGATATCCAGGTGGATTTTCTCCACATGCCCACGATCGCCATGCGCATGCTCTCCGAAGTGGGGGCCCTGGAAATAAATATCGCTCTATCGGATGAGGAGTAGGTACGATGCTGAACGGATTAATCGTTGACGACGCAGCCATCATGCGCATGCGGCTGCGCGAAATCCTTGAGCCGGACTACGCCGT
>CAYQRW010000116.1:4803-10215 GCA_964419735.1 uncultured Spirochaeta sp. | reverse complement strand
GTGAGCAGCTTACCGGCCGCGGACGGCGGGGTGCACCTTGGTGGGACACGCCGGGGGCATCAGTTCTCACCACGCTCGCCCTGCGACGCGGCGGGGTGTGGGATCCCGGTGATCCCAATCCGGCCTCCATGGCCCTGAGGGCGGGCTTGGCCGTGGCTCGTACCCTGGAGCGGTGCGATATCGCCGGAGTGGGCATAAAGTGGCCCAATGATATAGTTCTGAATCAGCGGAAGGTCTGTGGAATCCTCGTGGAGGCGGACCCCCGCTGGTTCTACATCGGTATCGGCCTGAACGTGGGCCTTCCCTCGCGTCGCCCACTTCCCTCGCGGCTTTCACATCCCTCGCGTGGCCCGCACTCCGCCGGTGAGCCGGCCATACTCCCCGGTAGTATCGGAGCGATGCTCTCGCAGAGCACCGGCGTCGCCACGATAGTGCAGACCCTGGATCAAATCCTCGCCCAGGTTGTGCGGACCGGGAACTGGCTCCCTGAGGTTCGTCGCCGACTGGTGTGGCAGGGACGGATGGTGCGGCTGCAGCGGGAGTCCTCCGTCGAGGTGATTGGGATCCTGACCGGACTCGATGAGGCTGGGGCGGTTCTGATCGCGTCGGAATCCGGCGCACCCCCCGCGCGCTATATGGCGGGAACGCTTCGTCCGGCGGAACGTGACTGACACGTGAACCCGTCGAGCTCACCGGCGAGGTCGTGCTCCACCCGGGGGAAGACGGGTTTCCCCGAATCCCGCTCCACGGCGAGAATCCGATAGCTCACCGACCACTTCAGACAGTGGCGATCAGCATCGAGCGGGGAGCGCTCAAAGCCCACCGGGTACCAGCTGATGCGCGTCCCCTGGGGGATCGATCGAGCTCCCAGCAGGAAGGGGGCAGGTAAGGCGGCGCCGGGGTGCGCGGTGATGATCCACAGCGACGCCGCGGGCAAATCCAGTCGCACTCCCGTTGCCCCGACACTCCACTCCAGCGGGCTCGCACGCTCCGAGAGCGCTACCGGGGGCTGGGGGAAGAGCATGATTTCCCGCACCTCGCCGGTGCTGTCCAGAACCGCTCCGCCCAGCGCGGTGAGCGAGTCCCTCGTATCGTACAGCGGGATCTCCAGGGCAGCGTGCCGCAGGAGCGTCTCCGCCTGTTGCCCTCGGTCGCGATCCTGTTCTCCCACCTCCAACTGCGGAGGCTCCCCGCGTCGCTCCACGGTGATGTTGAGCGCCAGGCCGGGGAGCTGATCCATCGCGAACGTGGTGATCCCCAGTCGTAGGTCTCCGGCGATCTCGGCAACCTCATGGACCCCGCGCACCCGGAGGCCTGTAAACCACGCTGCGCTCAGCGTCTCCAGGTAGCCCGTGGTGCGTGAAGTTTGCCGGAAGCCCTGGGATCGCTCTGGAGGAGTAAGCGCGGTATCGCCGTAGGTAAATCCCGCGAGGCGTCCCGCTGAAAACAACGCTCCCACCGAATCGGTGTCCAGCCGCAGCCGTCCGGTGACGCCGCCCTGGAGCTCTCGGTTCTGAAACGGATCGTGGTTTGCGGAGGTTGGGTCGGCATCCGGAAGCGACGTCGGTATACCGGCGGCGGCACGGAGCATGGCAGCCGTGCGTTCTCGTGAAACCGCCTGGGAGCCTCTGATACGCGCCACCGTGGCCGCCCGATCCGGCCTCAGCCAGCGGCCGCGACGGTCCACACCACTGTGGAAAAAGGTGCCCCGCGGCGGCGTGGCCGCAGCACGGCGCACCAGTATCGTCGAGACCGCCGTTGCCCGGTGCTCATCGAGCGTGTCTGCGATCTTGCGGGCGGTGATCTCCGCGGCGGAAAATCCGGATAAAATGAGATGTACACAGTCGGCGGGAGCGCTGGAGTCAACCGGCGGCACGTCCGTCCCCTCCGAAAGACTTACGATCACGGAAGTGAGCCAGGTCCACGTGCCGTCTTCCCAGAACCACAGCTGCCGCGGGCCACCGGCCGGCGGTGCGAGCGTGTCTGTGACGTACCCCAGACAAAGCGGTCCCTGGTGAGACATCCGTTCGCCTCGCAGCTGCCCGGCGTGCCGGTCGGTGACCAGTACCGGGAAGTCGGTGGTGGGTGCCGTTTCCAGGAGTCGCGCGAGACCGCTATCCCAGGGGTTGGTACGGGCCCATGTGAGATCCCACGCAAGCTCTTCCGTGGTGAGATGATCTCCCGGCGCCCCGGCGTAGCCCCCGTTCCACAGCTCTACACTCTCTCGGGCACAGATCTCCTGGAGACGGGAGAGTTCACCGGTAGCGGATCGGTTCCCGGCGATGAAGCTGGGCAGTCCCACCGGATGAAGGATTAGCGGAACCGTTTGGTCGGTGCCGGCAATCTGGAATAGTTCATCCACCGTGTGCACAAATAGTGTGAGATCATCTTTTGTGGAGATCCGAGAAGACAATATTACCATGCTATGTAGCAAGACCCTGTTTTAGTACGGCAAAATTACGAAAAAATCAGTTGATGATTCCGCAAATCGTTTGTATCTTTCCACGCGCGAATTAAGAGCGCAACACCTTAATCATACAACACTATCACACGTAACCAAAGAGGGAGTGTTATGGCGAAACAACTGAAGTTTGACGAGGAAGCACGACGTTCTCTGCTTCGAGGCGTAGAGAAACTGTCTCGCGCCGTCAAGGTAACGCTGGGCCCCAAGGGCCGCAACGTTCTATTGGACAAGAAGTTTGGCGCCCCCACCGTCACGAAGGACGGGGTATCGGTAGCCAAGGAAATCGAGTTGGAAGATCCCTATGAGAACATGGGTGCCCAGCTCCTGAAGGAAGTCGCCACCAAGACCAACGATGTCGCCGGTGACGGAACCACCACAGCCACCGTTTTGGCCTACGGAATCGTCCGGGAAGGTCTCAAGAGTGTCGCCGCCGGCCTGTCTCCGATGGGACTCAAGCGCGGAATCGACAAGGCGGTGGAAGTCGCGGTCGAAGAAATCGGCAAGATGGCCAAGACGATCAAAGACCGCAATGAGATAGCTCAGGTCGCTTCCATCTCGGCCAACAACGACAAAGAGATCGGTGACGAGATCGCCGACGCCATGGAGAAGGTCGGAAAAGACGGGGTCATTACCGTCGAGGAATCCAAAACGATGGAAACCACCACCGACTTCGTGGAGGGAATGCAGTTTGATCGCGGATACCTCTCTCCCTACTTCGCTACGAATCGGGAGCACATGGTAGCCGAGCTGGAGAATCCCTTCATCCTCATCTATGACAAGAAGATCTCGAACATGAAGGACCTCCTGCCGATCCTGGAGAAGGTGGCTCAGCAGAGCAAGCCGATTCTGATCATCGCCGAGGATGTAGAAGGTGAAGCGCTGGCAACTCTGGTGGTTAACAACATCCGCGGTACCCTTAACGCCTGTGCGGTGAAGGCTCCCGGATTCGGTGATCGTCGCAAGGCGATGCTCGAGGATATTGCGATTCTCACTGGTGGTCAGGTGATCAGCGAAGAGCTGGGCTTGAAGCTGGAGTCCATGGACATCAGTCAGCTCGGTACCGCGCAGTCGGTGAAGGTGGACAAAGAAAACACCACCATTATCAACGGCGCCGGTAAGCAGGCGGACATCAAGGACCGCACGGCTCAGATCAAAGCGCAGATCGAAGAGACCACCAGCGATTACGATCGTGAGAAGCTGCAGGAGCGGCTGGCGAAGCTCGCCGGCGGTGTTGCGGTGATTAACGTTGGTGCCGCCACGGAGACTGAGCTGAAAGAGAAGAAGCATCGCGTCGAGGATGCGCTCAGTGCGACTCGCGCCGCGGTGGAAGAAGGCATCGTACCCGGTGGTGGGACGGCGTTGACTCAGATTCTCCCGGCTTTGGACAAGCTCGACCTCAGCGGAGAAGACGAAGATATCCGGGTTGGGTTTAAGATCGTCAAGCGCGCTCTGGAAGACCCGATGCGACAGATTGCTATCAATGCCGGCGTGGATGGCTCGATCATCGTGGACCGTGCCAAGAAAGAGAAGAAGGGTATTGGCTATGATGCCGCCACCGGTGAGTGGGTGAACATGGTGCAGGAAGGCATCATCGACCCCGCCATGGTGACCCGCTCCGCGCTGCAGAACGCGGCCTCTATCGCCGGTCTGTTGCTGACCACCGAATGTGCTATTACCGATCTTCCTGAGAAGGAGGACAACTCCGGTGGAGCCGGCGGTGGCATGGACGGCATGGGAGGCATGGGCGGAATGGGAGGCATGGGCGGCATGATGTAACGCCGATGTCCTGCGGAATCGGCTCATGTAGTCGCCGATGTCCTGCGGAATCGGCTCATGTAGTCGCCGATGTCCTGCGGAATCGGCTCATGTAGCGCCGATCCCGTTCATTTCAGTCTAATGATTAGTTACACGTGCGGCGGGGCTCTGCCCCGCCGTTTTTTTCGGTTACACTCATTACTATGAAACGTGAAAATTTCGTATGTACCATCGGATTTCAGGGTGACACGGCTATTGTCGACGGTACCGCCCGCAAAAAGTACGGTAAGCGCTCCCCGCAGGAATTGCTTGATGAGGGGCTGTACCGCTACGCGTTCTGTGCTGCGTTGTATGATGACGCCCTTGATGGTTTTGTTGAGCGGTTTCGCGCCGCCAGTGGTATTGAGGTCTCCACGGTGGACGATCTCAAGCGGTTGTTCGGCGTCTTTTCCGTCCCCGATGACCTCGCCAAGGTGCAGGCGATCTCCTGAGCGCCCCGATTCACTCAACTTGACCCTGTATCGCGCCCGTGATACCGTACGCAGAACTTTCAGTAAGACCTGACTATAAAGGACGATAGATCATGAACATGTTATTCAACCTGCCCTTGCTGGTAGGTGCGCCGGAGGGCGCCGCCGGAGCCGGTGGACCCGCCTCCGTAGCGCCGACGTTGGTTACCTTTGGCCTCGTTTTCGCAATTTTCTATTTTCTTATTATCCGTCCGCAGAACAAGCGCCAGAAAGAGACCAAGCAGATGCTGCAGAATCTCAAAAAAGGAGATCGGGTTGCCACCATCGGTGGAATTCGGGGAACGATCTTCTCCATGAAGGACGATGCGGTTGTTCTCAAGGTGGATGATAACACCAAGATCCAGTTCTCCAAGAGCGCGATTAATTCGGTATTGGACAAAAAAGCCGGGGCCAAAGAAGCGCCCGCCAAAGACGAAAGCGACTCCGCTGCAGATGCAGAAGAGTCCCACGAGGCTGAGTCCAAATAACAAATCCCATTCTCCCACCGGAGTTGCATGAATGAGTAAACGACTACGTCTGTTGATCATTCTGGTGCTCGTTGCTTTCGGCGTCGGCGCGTTTCTGCCGACGCTTCGCTGGTACTTCATGGTACCGGAGGATCAGAAACAACTTGCCCAGAGTTCGCGAATTGAAATCAGAGACTGGGCGCGTGGCCAGGCTCGA
>CAYQRW010000116.1:0-4703 GCA_964419735.1 uncultured Spirochaeta sp. | reverse complement strand
TTCATTCCCGCCGGATCCGAGGTCGTGGAGTACGTCTCCCGCGATGAGTATGGTATCGATGAGCGGGTGAACTGGATCGTGATCTACGAGGACATCAACGAATACGGCCTCGACGGATCGCATATTCAGGACGCGCAGGTGGCGCGAGATCAGCTGACCAATCGCCCCACGGTAAACTTCGTCCTTGATGGCGAGGGGGCAGATCGATTCGCCGCCCTTACCCGGGACAACGTGGGCACCTCCTTGGCGATCGTCATGGACGATACGGTCCGCGCCTACGCCCGCATTCAGGAAGAGATTCCCACCGGTCAGGTGCGCATTACCGGGTTCACCGAGGAAGAGGCGCAGAACATCGCCCTGGTGCTGCGAACCGCGGCGCTTCCGGTTGAGCTGGATGTGGTAAACCAGCAGGTGGTGGGTGCATCTCTCGGGGAGACCGCCATTAACGTGGGCTTACAGTCGATCGCCTACGGCTTCGCGCTGATAATCCTGTTTATGGTGCTGTACTATAAGGGGGCCGGTCTGGTGGCGGATGTGGCACTGATCCTGAACCTGTTCTTCATCGTCTCGATTCTCTCGGCGTTCAACTTGACCCTGACCCTCACCAGTATCGCCGGTATCATACTTACCGTGGGTATGGCGGTGGATGCCAACGTCATCATCTTTGAACGAATTAAAGAGGAGTATCGGCTGGGCAAGGGCGCCCGCTCCGCGGTGCGCGCCGGATTTCAAAAGGCGTTCTGGACGATCATGGATGCCAACACAACAACCTTTATCGCCGCCTTGTTCCTGTCACAACTCGGATCCGGTCCGGTTCAGGGATTCGCGGTTACCCTGGCGGTGGGGATCCTCTCCTCCATGTTTACCGCGCTGGTGGTGACTCGGTTGTTCTTTGAGTTCAGTACCGAGGTACTTAAACGCACGAAGCTCAGCATCGCCTGGAGGAATGCATGAAACGGATCTTCGACTTCATGAAAACCCGGGTGGTGATGCTGATCATCTCCGCCCTGCTCATTGTAGGTGGTATCGCCGGAACGATCGCCCAGGGTGGTTTCAACCTGGGGATCGACTTTGAGGCCGGTTTAAGTCTCACCGTGGGAATCGGCGGCGCCGGCTCCGTCGACGCCGGCGAAGTCCGAGATGCCCTCGACGAGTACCCCAGCTCCACGGTGCAGCGCGTGGGCGCCCCCGAAGACAACCAGTTCATCTTGCGTGTCCGGGATGACGGCAGCCAGGACAACTTCCAGCGGGTAGTGACCAACGACCTACTGGAACTGCTTCGTGAGGAGTTTGCTCCCTCCACGGTGCAGGAGCTGGAGAGCAGCTATGTGGGGCCGCGCTTTTCCCAGGACCTGACGCAGCAGGCGATTCTGCTCACCGTGTTCGCCATGGTGCTGATTCTGGCCTATCTGTGGTTTCGCTTTCGGTTGGGATACGCGGTGGCCTCGATCTCTGCCCTGGCCCATGACGTGCTGATCATGCTGGGCATAATCGGTACGTTCCAATTCGAGGTTTCCACCGCGACGATCGCGGCGGTGCTGACAATTATCGGATACTCGCTTAACGACACGATCGTCATCTTCGACCGCGTCCGAGAGAACGAGGGGCTCCTGCGGGAGAGCTCTTTCCGGGCGATCATTAACACCAGTATCACGCAGAGTCTCAGCCGAACGCTAATCACATCGATTACGACCTTGCTGGCGGTGGCGGCGATCTTCGTCTTTGCCACCGGACAGATTCAGCTGTTTGCGCTGAAGTTGATGCTCGGTGTGGTAGTAGGTACGTACTCCTCCATCTTTGTCGCTTCGCCGGTGCTGCTGGCGTGGCAGACCTCGGAGAAGGCGCGGAAGAAACGCAAAGAGGTGGAAAAGTACCACAAAGGTGCCGCCGCAAGCCGCGGGAAAGAGATCTCCAGTGACAAGGCGGAAGCCGCGTCGCAGGCCGCTGCCGCACAGGCCGCTGATGTTGAGGCGGTGAAGCGGGAAGTGGCGCAGAAGCGCAACAAAAAGAAGAACCGAAAATCACGGTGACCGGCGGGACCGCAACGATCGAATAGCTGCCTACACTGTGCGAAAGCCGTCGGATTACCGGCGGCTTTTTTCATATAATGCACTCACGAGAGGTGGAGCGTATGAGTACGACGGAACGTCTGGATCATCCCCAGTTTGGTAACCTGCGAGAGCGGCTCGGGGATATCCGGGGGATCATTTCCGATATGGATGGAGTGATCTACCACGGAAACCGTTTGCTTCCGGGGGCTCGGGAGTTTGTGACGTGGCTCAACGCCACGGAGAAGTCCTTTGTGTTCCTCACCAACTCCAGTGAACGCAGTCGCAGGGAGTTGAAGGACAAACTGGCACGGCTGGGGGTTGATGTGCCGCTGGAGAACTTCTACACCAGCGCCCTGGCTACGGCGGGGTTCCTACAGTCGCAGAACCCCGGGGGAAGCGCCTACGTGGTTGGGGAGGCGGGGCTGATTAACGCCCTGTACGACGCCGGGTATACGATGAACGACGTAGATCCCGACTATGTGGTGATCGGTGAGACGCGGAGCTATAGCTTCGAGAAGATTGAGAAGGCGATCAATCTGGTGATCAACGGCGCCAAGTTGATCGGAACCAACCCGGATCTGACCGGACCGGTGGAAAACGGGATCGTTCCCGCCTGTGGTGCTCTGATTCAGCCGATCGCCCTGGCCACCGGAGTGACGCCCTATTTTGTGGGCAAACCGAATCCGTTAATGATGCGGCAGGCGCTGCGGCGGATCGAGTGCCGCCGGGAGGAGTCGGTGATCGTAGGCGACCGGATGGATACCGACGTTATCGCGGGGCTCGAGTCTGAAATCTCTACGATTCTGGTTCTCACCGGCGTCACCGCTCCGGAAGATATCGAATCATTTGCCTATCGCCCGCACTACGTGGTGGAAGGGGTAGGGCGCCTGCCGGAGATCGCTTCACGGGAGGGAGAATAATGAGCGCTGCCGTGCGAGAGGTTGCGGCGGGAGCGCTCTACTGGCGCGTCTTCGGTGAGAATACCCGGGCCGCATCCGCGCCGCTCCTGGTACTGCACGGATTGTTTGGCGCCGGGGACAACTGGCGAAGCCACGCGGAGGCGCTGGCCGAACAGCGACTGGTAATGGTGCCGGATATGCCCAACCACGGACGCTCATCCCACACGGGGGATATGGACTTCCGCAGCGTGGCCCGCCGGCTGTGGAGCGCCTTAGACGCGGCGTGCGCAGCATTGGAGGTGAGTTCCTCGCGGTGGGCGATACTCGGGCATTCCATGGGTGGTAAGGCGGCGATGGCGATGGCGTTTCAAGAGCCGCCGCGGACGGAGCGACTGATCAGTGCCGATATCGCTCCCCGGGGGTACCCGCCCAGCCACGCGGAGATCTTTGAGGCGATGGCGGCGGTGGCCCAGGCCGGCGTACAGCGCCGCAGCGAGGCCGATCAGATCATGGCGGAGCGCATCCCCACCAAGGCGATTCGTATGTTTCTCCTGAAAAGCCTCGTCCGCGACGAATTATCCGGGGAGTACCGGTGGCAGTTGAATCTTGACGGATTGCGCGCCTCCTATGCGGAAATCCGCGGCTGGCCGTTCCAGAACGAGCGCTATGAGGGGCCCACACTCTTCATCGCCGGTGGGAACTCGCCGTATATTCGCGCTTCCGATACCGGGGCGATCGGTGACCACTTCCCCAACCACCTTCTGGAAACGATTCCCGCCGTAGGACATTGGCTCCACGTGGAGAATAGGGATCTGTTTCTCAACTTGGTGAGCGACTTTCTTTCGTAGTATACTTGCCCACCTGTGGAACTATCACACCTGACAGCATCATCGGGAAAACCGTATCCCCTGGGCGCAACAGCATTACCTGGACGAGTTCAATTCAGCCTCGTCAGCCGGAATGCGACGCGGGTATGGCTACAGTTATACGATGTGCCGGAGGCGGCATACCCGGCCTACGAGTTTGAGCTTTATCCCGAACAGCACCGTACCGGGGACGTCTGGCATATCGAGCTTTCCGGCCTCGGTGCGGGTACCCTGTATCTCTTCCGGGTGGATGGCCCCTTTGCTCCGGAAAAAGGACTCCGTTTCAACGCCAACCGGCCGCTCCTCGACCCGTACGCCCGCGCCGTGACCGGTAGCTTTCAGTGGGATCTATCCCAGGCGCTGGCATATGATGTGGCATCGCCGCAGCGGGATCTCAGTTTTCGAGGGCAGGAAGGCGCGGCGGGGATCCCCAAGTGTATCGTGGTGGACGGTGCCTTTGATTGGGGAGATGATCGTCCGCTGAACTACCCGCTACGGGAAAGCATTATCTATGAAGCCCACGTGCGGGGGTTATCTCGCCACTTCAGCGCGGAGGTGGAGCACCCCGGCACGTACCGCGGGGTGATCGAAATGATTCCCTATCTCCAGGAGCTCGGGATTACGAGTCTGGAGCTGCTTCCTATCCATGAGTTTGATGATGGGGAGTACCATCGGACCAACCCCCTCACCGGCGAGAAGCTCACCAATTACTGGGGATACAACACCCTGGCGTTCTTCGCCCCGAAAGCGGGATATGCCGCCGACGGGCAGTTGGGAGAACAGGTTACCGAGTTCAAGGAGATGGTTCGGGAGCTCCATGCCGCCGGCATCGAGGTGATCCTGGATGTCGTCTTCAACCACAGTGGTGAAGGAAACGAACTGGGACC
>CAYQRW010000115.1:0-10223 GCA_964419735.1 uncultured Spirochaeta sp. | reverse complement strand
CGGTCAGGACGCCTCCGTGGAGGTCGATACCGTGCGCGCCCGGGTGCAGCCGGATCTAGAGATTGAACTTCCCTCCGGCATCATCGAGCAGCAGTCGTCGATCCCCATTGGGGAGGCCGCGTTTACCGTGGCCTCCAGGATAGATTTTCTTACCGGGTCGATCGCCGGAGATGTCTCGCTCAGCCGAAATCTTAGCGCTATCAGCCTAACCCCCTTCGTAGAACTCGGAGTGGAGGCGAATACCGATCCTCCGCTGGTGCCGGAGACCACGGAGTCGATCGATCGTGCCCGCCACGCCACGGTGGGCACCGATTGGTCGGGATGGCGCGGCACGTTCCAGCTCTCCACGGAACTACGCGAAGATGTTCGTTTCACAGAAAACGGCGAGTCCGGGCAATCGATGGATCTGTTTCCCCGGTTGGCGTGGGAGGTATCCGATTTGCGCCCGGTCCTTCCCTCCCAGACTCCCGAGACGGTGGGAGGGTGGTTCCGCATCGAGGTCACCCAGCGCACGCACCTCGAGTCGCAGACTGCGGTGGACCTCCGCGGCCGCTTGGCGGCCCTGCTGCACCACCGCACCTTTGATCGGTGGCGGTGGCGCCACCGCATGGAGTTCTATTCCCCGCTGATCGTGTGGAACCAGGACCGCAGTGACACCACGGGCCTGGGGGGATTCGATTCCGTCCGCGGTTTTGATGAGGGAGCGATCAGCACCCGGCGCGGAGCGTTCTCCGCCAACACCGCCTCCTTCAACTTAGGCTCCGACGAGGAAACCGGCGATACGATCGAGCATATCCGGTTTCATTCACTGCGCGCGCTGGGCGTCGCGGATATCGGCGTCTACCAGACCGACTACGCCCTCGCCACCATACCGCGGGTGCTGGCGGGGATCGGCACCGGCATCGCCACGACTCTTTCCGCCCCCGGCGGAATCCACCTGGACGTGGAGCTCTTCGTGACGATGCCCACGGAACGGAGCCCGATGCCGGTGGTCTATGTGCGCAGTTCGCTCTTCTCGCTGGCTACGGACTTGGAAGAAATCGACTGATCCCGGCGAACGATCGGGGCGCCACTCCGGGGCGCCACTCCGGGGGCGTCGCTGCCGGTCATAGTTACACCGTCATTCGATACCACAAGAACCCCACCCGTTCCCGCAATACCGTGGCGGTGTCGCGCAAATTGGTGGCGCCCGGCATGAACATCACGGGGCGCAGGGGCCGCTGGTCCCGGCGATATGCCGCCGGCGCCGGGAGCGGTGTAAAACCTTCCCGATCAAACGCCAACAGCGCGCGGCGCATGTGATAGGCACTGGTCACTACCACCACCCGTTGGAACTCGAAGCGCTCCGCGGTGAAGCGCGCGTTTTCCGCCGTGGTTCGACTGGCTGCCTCTACTCTGAGCATGTCCCGGGGAATCCCGAGGTCCCGGGCAAGCGCCGCTGCCACTTCCGCCTCCGGCGGGACTTCCTCCGCCGCCAGGACGCGTCCCCCGGAGACTACCAGAGGAACCTGCAGACGACGCGCCAGTCGAACTCCGTGGAGCAAACGCGATTCCGCTTCGGGACTGAGGGAGGCTGCGGCTCGGCCCGACACCGGTTCCCCGTCCAGTTCCTGCAGCGTCCGCTCCGCGGGGCTCTGGGACACCACGCCCCCTCCAAGCACCACAACCGCTTGGGCAGTGGTGAGCTCCGCCGCCGAAGCCGGCGCGATCGTACGCTCCAGCGCACCCATGACGCGGTCCGTGACGATTGCGGTGGATGCCACATAGAGGAGGAGCGCCACACCGCTGAGTAAGGTGGCGCTGGCCGCGACCGCTGCCGTTGCCGCCGGAGGCTGGCCCCAGCGGAGCATATGCCGGCGGGTGCGATACAGCATGAGTGCGATCAGGGCCAGTAGAACGATGAGATTACCGGGAAACAGAACCCACGGTTCGATAAACTTGGTAATCATACGAAGCGCCGTGCCAGATCATCCAGCTCCTGAAGCCACTGGCGCCGCTGGCGGCCGGTACTTTCGCGGACGTTGTAGAACGTTTTGAAGGCGATGTCGGTGATTCCCACGTATCCGAAGACCCGCTCCCGCCATAAGGCGTACATCGCCTCCTGGCTCAGGGGGTTGGTCTCATCGGTGGTGTTGATGACCAAGGCGCGTTTGCCGCCGAGTAACGGTACTTTCTCCTTGGGCATGAACTCAGCTCCTTCAAAATCAAACGCCACCCCCGGGCGAAGGAGGCGATCGATCCAACCCTTGAGCATCGCCGGCGGCATGCCCCACCAGTCGGGATAGACAAAGATAAGCCCCGCCGCTTCCCGCAATTCCCGCGCGTGCGTCGTGAACAGATCGTCAAAGCTGAAGCGTCGGGCGATCTCTTCGTTTTCCAGAACAGGCTGAAAGTGCTCTTTGTATAGATCGTGCAGGTGGATGGTATGCCCCTCGTCGTTTAGCGCGCCCATGATTCGCTCCGCGGCGGCATGGTTCAGACTTCCCTGTTTTGGATGGCACAGAATCAATAGCACCTGCACAAAAGACCTTCCTTTCTCATACCCTGGTCAGTATACTGCCGTCGGTCATTTACGACATCCGCCGAGTTGCGGTTGTTGTTAAGAATTATTCCGAAAAATTACCGGAAAGTGCTTGAAGGCAGCCGTGTTTGAGAGTATTTTACGGGAAGAGTTAGGGAAGGTGAACATGGTTAGTAAGACCGATATTCTTGAGTCCTTGAAGAAAGTTATCGATCCCGAGATCGGCATCAATATCGTCGATGTGGGACTGATCTATCGGATAGATGTGGATGAAGACCAGGTTGAAGTGGACTTCACGCTCACCTATCCAGGCTGTCCCCTGGGAGATCAGATAACCGGAGATATGGTGACGGTGATTCGCGAAGATCATGGCTACGATAACGTCGTAACCAATCTGGTGTGGAATCCGCCGTGGAGCATCGAGTTCATGAGTGAAGAGGCCCGCCTGGATCTCGGGTACCCGATTTGATCCGACAACGCACGCACAACTGAAGAGGAGTTTGACTGTGAAGATCGAAATAAAGAATCTGCAAGCAAAGATTGAGGACACCCCGATTCTCAACGGAGTGGACCTGACGCTGAATAGTGGGGAAGTACACGCCCTCATGGGGCCCAACGGCTCCGGGAAGTCCACACTGTCCAACGTGATGTTCGGTAACGAGACCTACGAGGTTACCGGGGGGGAGATCCTCGTGGATGGGGAAAACATTCTGGAAATGGAACCCCACGAACGGGCGTTGTTGGGGCTGTATCTGGCGTTCCAGTACCCGGTAGAGATCCCCGGTGTATCCGTGGGGCGATTCCTGAAGCGTGCTTCAGAGATTCGGTTTGGAGGAGACGAACAAAAATCCAAGACCTTTGTAAAGCGACTGCGCGCCTCCATGGACTATATGGACATGGAACAGGGTTTCATCAACCGCTATCTGAACACCGGTTTTTCCGGCGGTGAGAAGAAGCGCATGGAGATCCTGCAGATGCTGATGCTGGAGCCGCAATTCGCGATCCTCGACGAGACGGACAGTGGTCTGGATATCGATGCACTCAAGATCGTTGCCAAGGGAGTCAATAAGCTCCGCGCTGAGACCGATTTCGGGGCTCTGGTGATCACCCACTATCAGCGCATTCTGGACCACATCCAGCCCGATTACGTGCACATCATGTACCAGGGCAAGATCGTTACCTCCGGCGGAAGCGAACTGGTAGAAGCACTGGAAGCGAAAGGCTATGACTGGGTAAAGAAACAGCACGGTATTCAAGAGGAGGCCCTGAATGAGTAGTGAACAAGTACAGCTTGATGACTATAAATATGGATTCCATTACGAGGACAAGTCGGTCTTCAAGACCAAGAAAGGTCTGAGCGAAGACGTTGTCCGGTCGATCAGTGAGGCCAAAGGTGAGCCGGAGTGGATGCTCGAATTCCGTCTCAAGTCACTGGCGGCGTTCAACAGTAAGCCCATGCCCTCCTGGGGTGCGGACCTAAGCGATATCGATTTCTCCGAGATTTTCTACTACGCGCGCCCCACGGAGACCGCCGGTGCCCGCAGTTGGGACGACCTCCCTTCAGAGATCAAAGACACCTATGATCGCTTGGGGATCCCCGAGGCGGAGCAGAAGTTCCTCGCCGGGGTCGGAGCGCAGTACGATTCCGAAGTCGTGTACCACAGTCTCAAAGAGGACCTCGAGAAGCAGGGAGTACTCTTTCTTTCACCGGAACACGCGATTGAACAACACCCGGAGCTCGTAAAGAAGTATTTCGGTACCATTATCCCCTACAACGACAATAAGTTTGCCGCCCTCAACAGCGCGGTCTGGAGTGGGGGAAGTTTCGTCTACGTGCCCAAAGGGGTACACGTCGATGTGCCGCTGCAGGCTTATTTCCGGATTAACTCGGAGAGCTTTGGGCAGTTTGAACGGACGCTGATCATTGCCGACGAGGGTTCCTTCGTCCACTACGTGGAGGGCTGTACCGCACCGATCTATACCACCGATAGTATCCATAGCGCGGTGGTGGAGATTATCGCCCACGAAGGCGCCCGGGTCCGGTACTCCACGATCCAGAACTGGTCCAGCGACGTCTACAACCTGGTAACCAAACGGGCCGTAGCAGAAAAGAACGCCACCGTGGAGTGGGTTGATGGAAACCTCGGCAGTAAGCGCACCATGAAGTATCCCGCGGTGTATCTCATGGGCGACGGTGCCCACGGCGAGGTGCTGTCGATCGCGTTTGCCGGCAAGGGGCAAGAGCAGGACTCCGGCGGTAAAATCGTCCATGCCGCCAACAACACCACATCTCAGATCACCTCCAAGTCGATCAGCAAGGATGGAGGCACCTCCACCTATCGTGGTCATATCAAGGTAGACGAGGGAGTGGTAAACGCCCGCAGTAAGGTGGAGTGTGACGCGCTGTTGATCGACGGCGAAAGCACCACCAACACCTATCCCTATATGGATATTCAGTCGGACGACGTGGCCATTGAGCACGAGGCGACGGTGAGTAAGATTTCGGACGACCAGCTCTTTTACCTGATGAGTCGCGGCCTCGATGAAGGTGAGGCTGCCACGATGATCGTCAACGGCTTTCTCGATCCGCTGGTCAAACAGCTGCCCATGGAGTACGCCGTGGAACTCAATCGGTTGATTGAGCTTGAGATGGAGGGATCCGTCGGATGAGCACGGAAGCAATTAATGACTGCTCGCTGGAGACGTTGCGGTCTTTTGTGGCCAACCGCAACGAGCCGCAATGGCTCCGTGAGGTACGCGAGGCGGCGGTAAACCGCTTCGCCGAGATGGAATGGCCCACGTCCCAGGACGAGGAGTTCCGCCGAACGGACGTATCGATGTACACCTTCGACGAGTACGCCTTTGAGATCGCCCCCGGCGCCGATGCCGAGGTGGAGAATCCCGTAGGACACTCCGGTTCCATGACGTTTTCCAACACCGCCGGGCTGCGGCGCTCCATGGCGGAGGGCCTCCAAGAAAAGGGAGTCGTCTTCGTGTCACTGCAAGCCGCTATCGCCGGTGCCGTCACCGGGGAGCTCGCGGACAAGGTGAAGCAGGTGTTGTTGCGGGGGTTGGAGAACGCCGATAACCGCATCGCCGTGTGGCACTACGCCACGATGACCCATGGGGCAATTCTGTACGTTCCGCGCTTTGTGGAACTCAAGGATCCCTTCGTCGTAACTTTCGATGAGTCCGGTGATCAGGTGCTCCGCTCGCCGCAGCTGGTAGCGATCGCCGATGAAGGCGCGCGGTTTACCGTGGTGCACCGTTCTCGGGGCGCGGAAGAAGGGGAAGTGCTCTTCAATGAGGCGGTGGACCTGCTGGTGGGTAACGCCGGGCGGATCGACTGCTACGGACTGCAAAACGTGAATATCGATTCCACCTATTTCTCCAACGGCTTCGGCTCGGTCGGGCGGGACGCCACCCTGCACGTGTATACCGGTGCCTTTGGTGGCATGTTGAGCAAGTACCGCTACGACGTGCACATGGATGGTGCCGGGGGCGACGCCTTCATCGGGGGCGTCTACTTCCCGCATGAGGATCAGCATATCGATCTGCGCACCGTACAGCACCACGTGGATCCCAACGCCCACAGCCTCACCCTCTACAAGGGCGCGGTTACCGACGAAGCGCACAGCGTGTATCAGGGATTGATCAGCGTGAACCACGATGCCCTCAATACCGATGCCTACCTCACCAATAACAACGTCGTTCTTGGTGACGATGCTCGGGCGGATTCTATTCCAACCCTGGAGATCCACACCGATGAGGTCCGTTGTAGCCATGGGAGCACGATTGGAAAGCTGGACGACAGCCAGATCTTCTATCTCAACACCCGCGGCTACTCCCCGGAGGAGGCGAAGCACCTGCTGGTACAGGGTTTCTTTGAAGAAGTGGTAGGAAACTATCCCGAGGTAATCGTCGATGAGATCCACGAAATCGTGGAAAGCCGGATCGCCGCGGAGGCTGACTAAGCCCCGGGACTGTCACGCGGAGAAGCATAGGGGGCTTCGGTTACGGCCGGAGCCCTTTTTTTGGGATTAGGATATAGGAGACGACATGGCAAAATGGCGCGAAGTGTGTCGCGAGGACGAATTTCAACGAACGAAGAAGTTCGTGCACCGGCGGAAAGAGATCGCCCTGTACAAGCTGGAAGACGGAATCTACGCCACGGAGAACTCCTGCAGTCATGAGTACTCCGAATTGAGTGAAGGCATTATCATGGGAACCGATGTGTACTGTCCCAAACACGGGTCCCGCTTTGACATAAAGACCGGCGCGGTCCGCGATCTGCCCGCCACGCGGCCGGTCAAAACGTATGAGGTGATGGTTGAAGACGGGGTCGTCTACGTCAAAGTTTAACGCTTCCTCCCCGGCGCCCCGGCAGACCGCCCTGTTGGGGCTGGATCAGATCGAGATCGCCGGGGAGCTCCTGCGCCGGGGAGAGCTCGTGGTGATTCCCACCGAGACCGTCTACGGGCTGGCCGCGGACGCCACCAACGGGGATGCGGTGCGGGCGATCTTTACCGCCAAGGGGCGGCCCCAAGATAATCCGCTGATCGTGCATGTTGCCTCGATTGCAGCCGCGCTGGCGATGGTTCCCCAGGAGCTGGGCGCCGCCCGCCGGGCGTTGGAGGCGTGCGCCCCGGGCCCGCTCACCGTGGTGGTTCCGGCGCCGGCGGGGATATCGGCGGTGGTCCGGGGCGGGCTGAACACCGTGGCGCTCCGGGTGCCGTCCCACCCCGGGGCACGCGCGATTATCGCCGCCGCCGGCGTGCCTATCGCGGCACCCAGTGCCAACCGCAGTGGGCGCCCCAGTCCCACCTCCTATGCCATGGCGCGCTGGGAGATGGAGGGGCGGGTGAGTGCGATCGTAGACGGCGGTGTTACCGACATTGGCATCGAATCCACGGTGGTGGACGGGACTGATCCCGCTACGCTCCGCGTGCTCAGGCCGGGGAGCATTTCCGCTGAGGAGTTGCAAGAGAAAACGGGCGTGCCGGTGTTTGGGGGCGACCGGAACGATGCCGCCTCCCAGGGGCGAGAGCGCTCGCCGGGCACGCGGTACCGCCACTACCAGCCGACGGTGCCGGTGGTGGCGTTCCATCCCAAAGACTGGCGCGCGCTGCGCGTAGGGCTGCCGGCCGGGGCGTCGCGGGCCGCCGGGCATGGTGAAGATGGACTGCGCGCCGGGGACGCAGCGCCCTCAGCGCCCTCAGCGCCCCTGCGGTTTTTGGTGACTCCGGCGGTGGACGTAGCGCCGGCGGATGCGGCTGAACTGGATCTGGTGCGCATGAGCTCCCCCACCGAGTACGCGCAGCGCCTCTACCGCGAGTTCCGTCGGGCTGAAGAAGATGGCGTGGGCTGTTTGTACGTCGAGCTGCCGCAGGGCCCCGCCTCCGCCGGTCTGCGGGACCGCATCCTCCGTGCAGCGGGACGCAAGGACGCCGGCGATCCGAACCTGCCTCAGCCGTGAACCGGGTGGATGCGCTCCGGGGGCATGTGGGGGGTGAGTCGCTCCCGCATGAACTCAAACACCTCTTCCCGCAGTTGATCCTCGTAGGCCGCTACGTTGGTGCCCACCTGAACGCCCCGCTCCAGTGATTCCGCCGAGCGGAACGCCTGAATCCGACGCAGAAAATCGGGGTGCATGCGAAATACCCCGAAGCTTACCTCTTCCACGGATCCCCGCGGCATTCGTCGAAACACCTCGGTGATGGCGGCATCGTAGTGTTCCCGCCACCGGTCGGTGACGATGATCGGATCAAAGCACAGGCGCACGCGCCACCCCTGTTGCGCCGCCCGGCGCGCATCGAGCAGGCGATGGGCAAAGGCGGCGGTCCCCGCCTCACTGCGACGGGCCACCACGTCCGGTGACAGCGACCAGGTGAGTACGATGCCCGGGTGCGGCGGCAGATCGGCAATGGTGGGAAAGCCGTCACTCTTGGTGCGGACCTCTATCTCCAGATCGGAACGCTCCCGGGCGATTTCGATCCAGCGGCGGACCATGCCGAAATGCCGCTCAAAGCCGAGCAGATCGCTGAGATAGCTGATGCTCAGATAGAGGTGTCCCTGCTCCGCCAGGTGCCGGTCCACGGCGTTCACATAGTCCGACAGGTTCACGTTAACTAGAATGTTGGCGGAACGGTGCATCCCCTGCAAGAAGCAGTAGTCACAGTCGAAGAGACAGTTTCTGACCACATCGTTGTAGTGGACCGGTCGCTCCGCACCGAAGCTGGCCACCCGTTCACTGCCGGTGTACAGAAAGTGGTGTGACTTACGGGCCAAGATCAGCCGGGGGGCCCACTTCTGTCGGGCAAAGTCCTGGCCGGGACGCTTGAAAAAGCGCTGGGCGTCGTCGATTTCGGTGATGCGCTGCGGTGAGAGCCGTTGAAGGATCTCCTGGGCCACCGGCTCCTGCCGGGCCGCGCGCTCCACGTAGATGTGGTCAAAGG
The DNA here is from genome assembly GCA_964419735.1 of uncultured Spirochaeta sp. Classification (GTDB taxonomy): domain Bacteria; phylum Spirochaetota; class Spirochaetia; order DSM-27196; family Alkalispirochaetaceae; genus Alkalispirochaeta. The sequence goes on along the minus strand of CAYQRW010000115.1, from coordinate 1,247 downwards.
CGATCATCGCGTTTGCTCCTCCAAAGCGGCCACCACCGAGCGCAATCCGCGATGGGTGGCGCTATCGGAGGCGGGCCGGGCCGGTGGCGGGTCGGGGGCGTGGGTATCAGCGGGATGTAGGCCGGTGGCGGGGGCATCGTTCTGGTGCTCGTCGGCGGTGCGCCCGTCTGCCCGCCGGCCGGACCTCACCCCACCGCGGGGCTGGCGCGCTTCTACCGGCAGCCCCACCACCCAGAACTGGTGCGGTCCCAGGCGACGCAGCGCCCATTGCGCCGCGGCCCACACCGCCGGGTTATCGATCGCAGCTACCGTCACCGAAGCGTCGATGCGGGATGCCGGTTCCAGCAGGTCCGGAATCAGTTCTCGTTTTTCGGGAGCGATAATCCGATCCGCCAGCGTCAGCCGCTGCGCGGGAATCATCAGCAGCACCGCCGTACACTCCCGGCAGTGCCCCAGGTAGAACGCCAGTTCCGCGGTAAGCTCCAGAGCGTCGGAGCCGGCCTCGGGTAGCGGCGGCAACTCCGCCAGGGCAAGACCCTCGTGGCTCAGGAGGCGGCCGCGGCGCTGCAGTAGGGCGGTAGGTGAGGGATCCGGGGTTACGGGAAACGTCTTGCGTACCTGGGCTACCGCGGGACCACCGCAGGCGGCGATAAGGGTGCGTGCCATCAGGTCCGCGGCCGGGCAATCAGGGGCGGATCATCGCCATCTCCCACGGCGGTGATCTCCACATCGTAGAACGTGTTGGCGGTGGGTAACGCCTCGTCGGAGCGGCCCCGCGGTGAGCCTTCCGCGAACAGGATCCTGACCGGGTGGTAGTACTCACTTAGCCCGGTGGCAACCGGCCCCTCCGGGGAGGTGTGCACCTGTTCCACCAACACCCGCTGTGTCCTACCGACAAACCGCTGTCGAATCTGTCGCTTGCGGATCACTGCGGCGTCTTGCAGTCGCTGTCCCCGGGCGCGCTTCTCTTCCGGCGAGACGTGGTGCGGCATGCGTTCCGCCCGAGTTCCGCTCCGGAGGGAGTAGGGGAACATATGCACGTGGGCCACCCGCGCTCGGTCTACCACGGCCAGGCTCTCGGCGAACTCCGCCTCTCCCTCACCGGGGAAGCCGACGATCACATCGGTGGTGATCGTGAAATCGGGATCGATGCCGCGTAACTGACCCACCACATCCAGATACTGTCGGATCGTATACATGCGGCGCATGGCCAGCAGAATACGGTCGCTTCCGCTTTGCAGGCACAG
>CAYQRW010000114.1:0-10406 GCA_964419735.1 uncultured Spirochaeta sp. | reverse complement strand
AACCGCTTTCGGGAAGAGTATCCCGATATCGATGTCACGCTGAACTCGTTTGACCACGAGGCGTACAAGACCGCGATCCGTAACTTTCTCGCCTCCGATCCGCCGGATGTGGCGCTGTGGTTTGCGGGAAACCGGATGCGCTTCTTCGTGGAGCAGGGACTGGTGCGAGACGTTTCAGATTTATGGGAAGAGGCCGGTTTCAACGACACGATGGCTTCCAGCCGCGCGGCGTTCACGGTGGATGACGGGCTGTACGGAGTTCCCTGGGGCTACTACCAGTGGGGTGTCTTCTACCGCCGGGACATCTTTGATGAGTACGGACTGGACGTACCGGAAAATCAGCAGGAGTTCATGGAAGTCAGTGACACCCTGGTGGAGAACGGCATTACCCCCGTATCCATTGGAACCAAGTTTCTGTGGACCGCCGCCGGATGGTTTGACTATCTGAACCTGCGGATCAACGGCTACGATTTTCACATGGATCTCACCGCCGGTGACGTACCCTACACCGATGAGCGCCTGGACGAAGTATTTGACGTATGGGGAGAAATGATCGATCGCGGCTACTTCCTGGAAAACCACGCTACCTACTCCTGGCAGGAGGCGCAGGCCCCGTTTATCAACGGAACCGCCGCGATGTACCTGATCGGAAACTTCATCGTGCCCGACTTGGAGTCCGCCGGGGTGATCGACGACGTGGGGTTCTTTCAGTTCCCCGAGATCAATCCCAATGTGGGCACCTACGAGGACGCTCCCACCGAGGCGTACCTGATTCCCTCCGGTGCGGAAAACGTGGAAGAGGCCAAGCTTTTCTTGGAGTTTGCCTCCCGCGCGGACATCCTGGCTGACTTTGCCTATGAAGTGGGCAACATTCCGCCCAACAGCCAGAGCCGCCCGCCGGAAGACCGCTTTACCATGGCCGGATTCGAAATGCTGAACGCCGCCGATGGTCTGGCGCAGTTCTACGATCGAGACACCAGCCCTGAGATGGCCTCGGTTGGTATGGAGGGCTTCCAGGAGTTCATGGTGAATCCCGACCGGGAAGACGCGATTCGTGAGCGCCTGGAGCGTGAACGGCAGCGGATCTTCGAGTAAGTAAGGTACGCGGTGGACCGCCCTGGTCCGCTGTGATCCACCAGCCTGATAAGACGGTGGCCGCCGGAGGTAACACTTCGGGGGCCACCGATTTTCCGCCAATACCGGACCTCCGCAAGGATCGATACCGTGAAAAAAGAAACTGAATACCGTTGGTTGCGGCTGCAATTTACCCTGGCCCCGGTTTACTTCCTGGCCCCGGCGTTTATTCTCTTCACCCTATTTGTGCTCTGGCCGGTAGTACAGAGCATCTGGATCAGCTTCCACGAGTGGAGCGGCTTCGGAGAGATGACCTGGATCGGCTTCGAGAACTATCGCGAGCTCTTCCAGGATGAGGATTTCCATACCGCTTTCGCGAATAACATTCGCTGGCTGGTCCTGATGCTGTTGGCACCGGTGGGGGGACTGTTTATCGCGCTCTTCCTCAACCAAAACGTCCGGGGAATCCGGATGATCAAGTCGCTCTTTTTCTTTCCCTTCGTGATCAACCTGGTAGTGGTGGGCTTGATCTTCTCCTGGTTCTATAACCCCGACCTGGGGCTACTGGCGGAGCTGTTTCGGGCGTTTGGTCTCGAACCGATTCCCGTCCTGGCGGACGAGAACCTTGCCACCTACGGCATCATCTTGGCAAATCTGTGGCCGCAAACGGCCTACTGCATGATCCTCTATCTGACGGGCCTCACCAGCATGAACTCCCAAGTGCTGGAGGCGGGGCGAATTGACGGCGCTTCCGGATGGACGATGCTGTGGAACGTGGTGCTGCCGCAACTGCGGGGGGCCAGCTTCATCGCTGTCGTGGTGACCGTGATCGGAGCACTGCGCAGCTTTGACCTGATTGCGATTATGACCTCCGGCGGTCCCTGGGGAAGCAGTACCGTTCTGGCATACCTCATGTACCAGGAGTCGTTGTTTAACTTCCGTATGGGCTACGGTGCGTCTATCGCCGTAATCCTGTTTCTGGTTATGACCGTGTTTATCACGTTCTTCCTGCGGTCGGTTGTACAGAACGAGGAGAGGTAAGACGATGTTTCCCACACCTATTGAACGAACCAAACTACCCACCCGGATGATCTACCGCGTAGCTCTCTTGCTGCTCCTCGTGCTGTGGATGCTGCCGATGCTGGCGGTGGTGGTAACCTCCATGCGCGGTAATCAGGATATCATTTCCGGAAACTACTGGGGCTGGCCTACCGAGTTCAAGATGATCGAGAACTACGCCGAGGTCTTTAATCCCGCCCGGAGTCCCATGCTGCAGTACTTCATCAACTCCGTGATCATCACGCTGCCCTCGGTGTTTATGGCGATCTTCTTCAGCGCCATGGCTGGGTATACCCTGGCGATTCACCGTTTTCGTGGGCGAATTCTTCTGTACGCGGTGTTTATCGCGGGGAACTTCGTGCCCTTTCAGATCCTGATGATTCCGGTGCGCACCCTCTTTGCCAATCTGGATCTGCTGGACACTCTGTGGGCGTTGATTATCTTCCACACCGCCTTCCAGATCGGCTTTGCCACCTTCTTTCTGCGAAATTTCATCGCCGACTTACCGATGGCACTGGTGGAGTCCGCCCGGATCGAGGGGGCCACGGAAATGGGAGTATTCTTCCGGGTAATACTGCCGCTGGTGCGGCCCGCGTTGGCCTCGCTGGGGGTACTGCTCTTTACCTTCATTTGGAACGACTTCTTCTGGGCGCTGACGCTGGTACAGAGCGACTCCGCCCGGCCGATCACCTTTGGACTGCAAGCGCTCCGGGGGCAGTGGTCGATCTCCTGGAACCTGATCGCCGCGGGCTCGGTAGTGGCGGCGGTGCCCTCGGTGATCGTCTTCTTCGTACTGCAGCGGCAGTTTATCGCGGGTTTGACCTTCGGCGGCGTGAAGGAATAATTGCGCCCTATGATTACTACCGCACCAGATGGTCGAACGTTTCACGTCCATAACCGGTTCTTTAGCTATGTCATCCACGTGATGGACGGGCGCTTCCCGGCGCACCTGTATTGGGGCGCCCCATTAGGCGCGGAGGCGCCCATCGACGCGGACGCGCTGATGCACCCGGCGGCGGCGCCGTACCTGGCGATTCAGTCGCGGGGGGAGGCGCCCAGCGATGGTGAATGGCCGTTGGCCGCCGGCGGGTACTCGCTGGATACGCTGCCGCAGGAGTATCCCACCTGGGGCACGGGGGAGCAGCGCCGGGGCGCGCTGGAGGCGGTACTTTCCGACGGAACCGAGCAGCTCCGCCTGGAGTACCGGGACCACCAGGTGACGGAGGAGTCGATCTTTCCCGAGGGGTTGCCGGCGCTGCGAAGCGACCACCGGCTGGGCGCAGGCAGAACCCTTCGGGTTCAATTAGCCGATCCCCAGGGAGACCTGTCGGTAGAGCTGTTTTACGTTGTCCTAGAGGAGAGTGCCGCGATCCTCCGGTGGACGCGCGTGACCAATTCCGGGGGCGAAGGGCCGGTGACGCTACGGCGGGCGGCGTCGGCGTCCTGGGATCTGCCCAGCGATCACTACGACATGGTGAGTCTCGGTGGAGCGTGGGCGCGGGAACGGCATGTGCTGCGGACGCCAGTGAGTGCGGGAAGCCATGCGGTGGGCACGCGGGCCGGAGCCTCGAGCCACCAGACCAGCCCCTTTGTAGCCGCCTGCCTGCCCGAAACGGACGAGCACCACGGTCAGGTGTGGGCGGCGGGCCTGCTCTATAGCGGAAACTTTACCGCCGCCTGCGAGGTGGACCAGTACGGGGCGTGCCGCGTGTCGCTGGGAATCGACGGATACCGGGGCTATCTGCAACCGGCGGAATCGTTTGATACGCCGGTGGCGGCGCTGGTACACAGTGATACTGGTTTTACCGGTATGAGCCAGGCGTTTCACCGCCTCCTGCGGGATGGGATCGTGGCCTCCCGGTGGCGCGGGGAACCGCGGAAGACGGTAATTAACAGCTGGGAGGCGATGTACTTCGACCTCAGCGCCGAACGCGTGACGGAGTTGGCCCGGGGTGGTGCGGATATCGGGGCGGAACTGCTCGTGCTTGACGATGGATGGTTCTCGCAGCGTCGGGACGACACCACATCCCTCGGTGACTGGTGGGTAAACCGCGAGCTCTTTCCCGACGGTCTGACGCCGGTGGCGGAGGCGGTGCGCGGGGAGGGGTTGGAGTTCGGGTTGTGGATGGAACCGGAAATGGTCTCCCCCGAGAGCCGTCTCTTCCGTGATCGGCCGGAGTGGTTTTTGCAAATCTCCGGGCGTGAACCGACCCTGGCACGGAATCAGCTTACCCTGGATCTTTCCAATCCGGCGGTGGTGGACCATCTGTATGAGACGATCGCCGGTGTGCTCCGAGAATCCACCGCGACCTACGTCAAGTGGGACATGAACCGGCCCATGACCGAAGCCGGTTCTCCGGCGCTGCCTGCCGAACGGCAGGGGGAGGTGATGCACCGCTATATGCTGGGGCTCTACCGCCTGCTGGATCGTCTGACGCGCGATTTTCCACAGGTGCTCTTTGAAGGATGCGCCGGGGGCGGCGGGCGGCTGGATATGGGGCTGGCGCGATACTCACCCCGCTTCTGGACCAGTGACCAGACCGATGCGATCGAACGCCTGGACGTACAGTACGGTACGACGCTGGTCTTTCCCCCGGAGATGCTGGGAGCCCACGTGAGTAGCGTCCCCAACCACATTGTGGGGCGCACCACTCCGGCGTGGACCCGAGTGGTGACGGCGGCGGCGTTTAGCTACGGCTATGAGCTCAATCCGGCGCGGGAGACGGAGGAGGACCGGGCGGTGTTTCGGCGCGGATCTGAGCTGCACCAGCTGATCCGGCGAATCGCCTTTACCGGGCGCTTTGTGCGGTTAGGCAGTGCTTCCGGCAGTGGTGGAGCCGGGGCGCCGGCGGCGCGGTCCGGGATGGATTCCGGGCGAGCGGCGCTCTCCGGAGAGACCGGCGGAGAGCGGGCGTGGATGGTGGAAGCGGCGGACGGCAGCGAAGTGGTGGTTTTCCACGTGCGACCACTGGCCCGAGCCAATTGGGACGGGGGCTATCTGCGGCTTACCGGGTTGGGAGCTGCCGCCGCGAGTTCGGCCGGAGCGCGGAGCGGTGCTGCGGCCGCGAGTGCGGGTGAGCCCGGCGCCTCGGCAGGGGCCGCATCCGCAAGCCCGGCCAGCGCGGCGTCGGGGAGCGGTGCCGTGGCCGTGAATGCTGCCGGCGCGAGACCTGCAATCCCGGCCATCTACCGGGATGTGGCCACCGGCCGCCGCTATTCCGCGGCGCAGTTGGTCCATCGGGGCCTGTGGTTGGGGATACCGACCGGCGACCACCAGGCGCAGCTGTGGCACCTGGTGCGTGAATAGCGCTTACGAGATACGAGAAACGTACGAAAGGACACGCCATGAACACGACCGATATTCTTGCCCTGCGCCCTTGGACCCGACCGGAGATCACCGGCATTGGTCGTCTTCCCATGCGTCCCCGCATGCCGGCGTATCCCGACATCGAGACGGCACTGGCTGCGGATCCCACCGATCGTGGGGCGGCGGCCGATCTGACCGGCACGTGGGATTTTCTGTACTTCGAGACGCCCGAGGCCGCGGCGGAGGTGGTGCGGGACCTGGTGGGCGAGGGGGCTGCGGACACGTCCGGGGCAAGTGAGGGAGTGCGGTCATCCGCCGGTGCGGGGGCCGTCGGTACCGGGGGGCGATCCGGTGCCGGGTCGGCCGCGTTGGAGTGGGCATCGATTACCGTCCCGGGAAACTGGACGCTTCAGGGATGGGACAAACCGCACTACACCAACATCCAAATGCCCTTTCCCGACACCCCGCCGAATCCGCCGGCGGACAATCCCACTGGGATCTATCGGCGCCGGTTTACGCTGGAAGGTGGCGGGACTGGTCGGCCTGGTGGGTCCGGTGAGTCTGGTCGGTCTGGCGGGCCAGGGGCGGGCGTCACCCCCGGCGGCGATCGTTTCATACTTCACCTGGGCGGCGCGGAAAGCGTGGCGCTGGTCTGGCTCGACGGTGCGTTCGTGGGTGTCGCCAAAGACACCCGACTGGAAAGCGAGTTCGACGTGACGGACCAGATCCGCCACGGGTCTCCGGCCACGGCCGGCGGCGGGGCCAATGCTGCGGATAGCGCCACCACCGCCCGCGGCGGGGCCAACGCCACCGGAAGTGCCACCACCGCCGGCGGCGAGCACGAACTGATCGTGATGGTGGTGCGCTATTCCGACGCCAGCTTCATCGAGGATCAGGACCAGTGGTGGATGGCGGGACTTCACCGGGACGTCTACCTGCGGCGGGAGCCGGCCACTTACATCAGTCACCTGCGCCTCATTCCGGAGCTCAGCGCGGATCTGAGCCACGGGCAGCTCGTGGCGGAGGTGGAGCTCGCCGGCGCGGGGATAGATATCGCCGCGGCCCCAGCCTCACCTGGCGGGTCATCGGCCCCAGCTGGTGGGCTGCCGGCCTCAGGCAGTGCGGCGCCGACTTCAGCCGGTGAGCCCCCGGCCCCAGGTAGTGCCCCGCCGGCCGCCGGGCCGTGGCAGGTGGAAGTGACGCTCCTGGACGGTCCCGGCGATCTGCTGAACCGCAGCAACGGGGCCGGGGGGACTGGGACGGCCAGGTCGGCTGGAGCGAGGGTTGATGCGGTGGGCGCGGTGGACGCTGACGCCGCAGGTACGGGCCAAACGGTTACCAACCGGCCCCGGGGAGCCGGAAACTCCGCCGAAGTGGTCCGCGTTTCCGGTGTGGTCACCGGGCCGCCGGCCAGCGACAACCACCACCACCAGAGCCCCACCCGCGCGGACCGTCTGCGCCTGAAAACCGGGAGCTTCCCGGTCACGCCCTGGAGCGGCGAGGAGCCCTACCTCTACACCGTGCTGGTGACGCTGCGAGCGCCGGCCCCGGGCGCCGCGGGCCCCGGTGGCGTGAGCGCGGCGACCGAGGAGGGCGCCCCAGCTGGCCTCGGGCAGGCGGCCGGCCCCGCCGCCGCCATCCAGTCTGCCCCGGGGGCCGCGGCCGGCCCCGCCGCGACTGCCAGCGGCCCGAGCTCCACAACCGAGGCGGGCCCCGCCCCCTCTGCAACCCCAGGCGCCCCAGCTGCCCTCGGGCAGGTAGCCCCCGCCCCCGGCGAAATCATCGCCGTCTACCGCCAGCGCATCGGATTCCGCCGCGTGGAAATCGCCGACCGGCAGCTGCTGATTAACGACCGTCCCGTCCTGATCAAAGGCGTCAATCGTCATGAGCACGACCCGGACACCGGCAAGGCGATCACGCGGGAATCGATGATTCGCGACTTGGAACTGCTGCGACAGTACAACTTCAACGCCGTCCGCACCGCCCACTATCCCAACCATCCCGACTGGTACGACCTGTGCGACCAGTACGGCATCTATCTCTGGGACGAAGCCAACGTGGAGGCGCACCACTACTACAACGAAGTCTGTCGCGACCCTCGGTACGCCGGCGCCTTTCTCGATCGCGTGCAGCGCATGGTGGAGCGTGACTACAATCATCCCTCGGTGCTGGTGTGGTCGCTGGGCAATGAGTCCGGCTATGGCGTCAACCACGCCGCCGCCGCCGGGTGGGTGCGCCACGCCGATCCCCGCCGCCTCGTGCATTACGAAGGCGCCGTGCGCACCGAGTACGGGCAGGAAAGCTACCACTTCTGGCGGGGCCGCTTCGCCACCGACATCATCCCGCCGATGTACGCCCCGGTGGAGGAGATCTCCGAGTGGGCAACCGAGGGAGGAGCTGTGCCGCAGCTGGAAGAACTCAACCGACGCGCCCCCGATTGGTCCCGCGACGCCGCGTGCCCCGCACCGGGCGCCGCCGACCCGCGACCGCTGATCCTCTGCGAATACTCCCACGCCATGGGTAACTCCAACGGCGGCCTGGCCGACTACTTTCATGCCTTCACCACGCTTCCCGGATTGCAGGGCGGCTTCATCTGGGACTGGGTGGATCAGGGACTCCGAAAGACCGCCGAGAACGGCCGCGAATACTTTGCCTACGGCGGCGACTTCGGCGACGAGCCCAACGACCGCGATTTCTGTATTAACGGCCTTATCGGTCCCGATCGCACGCCGCACCCCGCCATGGAGGAGTTCAAGAAGCTGGCACAGCCGGTTCAAGTCGAACTCACGTCTCTGGCGGGCGCCTCCCCGGGAACCGCTCAGCTCACGCTCACCAACCGCCGAGACTTCACCCCCCTCACCGGATGCGCCCTGCGTTGGACCGTCGCCGACGACGGAGAGCCGGTGGCTACCGGGACGATTCCCCTGCCGCCGGTGGCCGTCGACCAGACGGTGGACATGGAAATCGACCTGGCGGAGGCCGGCCGAGCCGTGGGCGAGCGCACGCTCACCGTGCGCCTGACCGCAACTCGCGCCACCGCCCTGACCCCGGCGGACCATGAGTTTGCCGGGGAGCAGTGGGTGCTGGAGAGTGGTGGCGGTGGCAAGAAGCTTGTAACTGGCAGCGGCGCGGGCGCACAGGGAGGTGCTCCGGCGGCAGGCCCGGTAGCTGCAGCAGGGGGCGCGGCTATCGGGCGCGGCGGCGTGGCTTCGGCCGGCGAGTCCGCCGAGGTGAGCCTTGCCCTGGACGAGAGCGGGGCGCCGCGACTTACCGCCGGCACAGTCGTGGTGGGTGGCCCAACTCTGGCGCTGTGGCGCGCCCCCACCGAGAATGACCTCATCCGCCACATGCCGGACCAGGAGGCCAAACCCGGTTCACGGTGGATAGCCCCCGGACTCAACGAGCTCAGCGCCACCTGGCGCAGCGATGGGGAGGGCAGGCTCACCGCGGAGTACCGCCATGGCGCAACCCGGCGCGCGACGCTCGCGCTCGAGCTGACCGCCACTGAGGGGTGGTACCGGCTGGACGCCGTGGCCACAATCGATTCCAGTGTCACGGATCTGCCTCGGGTCGGGCTGCGGTTTGAACTGCCGCCGGAGTATGAGCAGCTCACCTGGTACGGTCGGGGCCCCCGGGAAAGTTATCCCGACCGCACCGCAGGGTATCCCCTGGGCCGGTACACCAGTAGCGTCACCGAGCAGTACGTTCCCTACGTCGTGCCGCAGGAACACGGTGGCCACGCCGACACGCGGTGGGTAGAACTATCGTCGGCAGGTGCGGTTGGAGCGGGGACTGGTGCCCGCGCGAATCAGCATCCGCCGCGGTTCATTCTGGCCGCCGGCGAGACGCCGTTTCAGTTCTCCGCGTTGCACACCGCCCCGGAAGACCTGGACCAGCTCACTCACACCTACCAGATCGAACCGCGCCGGGAAACCGTGCTCATCGCCGATCACTTCCACCGCGGCATCGGCACCGCCGCCTGCGGCCCCGACTGCCACCCCCGGTGGCAGGGTGGTGCGGGCGAATACCGGTGGAGCTGGTATGTGAGGGTGGTGGAGTAGGAACTGCCACAACTGACAAGGCCGTCATCGAGTACCCTCTTTTGCGGCTAGAGCTCCATCGTGAGGTTGAGTCCGACCGAGCTATATCCGATTACCAAACGGTGACGAACGGTCGGTGCCAAGGCAGGCGTGACCTCCTCCTCATCGAAGGAGGTGACTCCGAGGGCGCAACCGTTCGCCCGTAGCACGAGCCGTTCACTCACGGCGAGTGACACCTCAACGATCGGACCGGCGAGCCCCACCGACCCCGCGCGGACGAAACGGGAGTCATCCGCTGCCATGATGCTTCCATCCTCGAAGACATTCTGGATGTTCCAGAGCTCGTCGTCCATGTCCGCATAGCGGATGCCGGCGAGCCAGGAGAGCCGGCGGTCTCGTCTAAAGCGGTAGCCTAGATCGAGCGCTACGACGCGATTGATTCGAGCCTCGGCGAGGACTTCACTTCCCAGCTCCTGGCTGGTCCCATCCACGACCTCCAACGGTACCAATGGTCCGGACACTCCACCCTCTCCAAGGGGAAAGGAGCTCTGTGCTCCTACCTCCAGCCCAAACGGAAAACGGACCGCCACCGGCAGGACTGCCATGAACCCGGTGCGGTTGCCGCCTCGGCCGGAGGTTGTCACGTACTCGACCCCAGTACCTATCGAGAAGCGCGGAATCCACCAACGGGTTTCTGATGCCCCGCCACCATAGCGAAACCACGACAGCCCGTTATCTGTATCCGCATAGAACCGATTCGGAGCACCAAAGAGTCGAATCACGACGCCCGTTTCCACCACGACGTAGGGCGTGGTGTCGGCGAACCCGTCGGTGGTCATGAGGTAGCCAGTCTCGCGGTCCTCGACCCCCAGTGAGTACCGAGTAACTCCCAGGGGCGTGGGAGCAAATGACCATACCCCACCGTA
>CAYQRW010000113.1:0-10470 GCA_964419735.1 uncultured Spirochaeta sp. | reverse complement strand
ACGCCTGGTCCTTCGACATGGAGGCGATGTGCGGCTCAATGATGGCCGCCTTCGACGTGGCGAAGTCGATGCTCATCGCAAAACCGGAGCTTACACGTGTTTTGCTGGTAAGCGGGTATCGCAACGTAGATCTCGTCGATCTCTCCGTGAAGGAAACGAGCTTCATGCTGGATATCGGCGCCTCCGGAGCAGCGGTACTGCTGGAGAAAGGCTACAACCGCAACGTGGTTCTCGGCTCATCATTCCGGGGCGATGGAAGTTTTGCCGAGGACTGCGTGGTGCCGGTGCTCGGCGCCAAGGCGTGGCCCCCCAAGGCGGAAGATGCTCAGCATCCCTACTTCGAGGTTCGCGACGTTGATGCCTTCAAGAAGAAGCTCACCGAGCGCACCCTGCCCAACTTCTACCACGTGATTCGCGAGTCTCTCCATCGCTCGGGAGGGCTCAGTGACAGCGACATCGACTACCTGGCGATTCTGCACTTCAAACGCTCCGCCCACGATTCAGTGCTGGAGGAGCTGAAGCTTGGCGAAGCGCAGACAACCTACCTCGATCACTACGGGCACTTGGGTCAGAACGACCAGGTTTTGTCGGTAGAACTGGGGTTACGCGACGGAAAGATCCACGACGGCGACACGATTGTAATGGTGGGCGCCGGACTTGGCTTTGTATGGGCGTCTTCAGTGGTGCACTGGGGACCGTATCCGGAATCCTGAGGAGGAACAGAGAATGGATTTGAGCGGAAAGGTGTGCGTGGTCACCGGCGGCGCGCGCGGAATCGGTCGTACGATCGTAGAAGCGTTTGTCGCCGCCGGAGCGCCCACGGTCTATGCCTGCGATGTGGACGATGACGCGCTCCGCGCGGTGGAGCAGGAGGTGCGGGGAGTCATCGGGGCAAAACTCGACGTTACCGACCCGGCGGCGATTGCGGCGTTTGTGGAGCAGGCAGCCAAAGACGCCGGCAGGATCGACGTGCTGGTAAACAACGCGGGAATTACCCGGGACTCCCTGATTCAGAAGATGGATGATGACGCGTGGGAAGCGGTTATCGGGATCAACCTGAAGGGCGTGTTCAACATGACCCGAGAGATCGGACCGCTCATGATGGAACAGGGTTCCGGCTCGATCGTGAATATTTCCAGCGTGGTCGGGCTCGACGGCAACACCGGTCAGACCAACTACTCCGCCACCAAGGCCGGAGTTGTGGCGATGGCGAAAACGTGGGCCAAGGAGTTTGCCCGCAAGGGTGCGGCGGTACGCGCCAACGCGGTGGCCCCGGGATTCATCAACACCCCCATGATTCAGACGGTGCCGGATAAGGTGATCGATAGCCTCACCGGTCGCACCCCACTGAAGCGCTTGGGAGAGCCGCAGGAAGTGGCCGCGGCGGTCACATTCCTCGCGAGCGACGCGGCGTCCTTCGTCACGGGACAGGTACTCCGGGTAGACGGCGGGCTAACGGTATGAGAGATGATTCGGTACCCAGAATTGGTCAACAAAAAACTTGACGATCTGTGAGACCGGAGTGAGAATAGATTCAGGTGTCATTTTTCTTAGGAGGAAATGAAATGAAAATGCGAATAACTATGATGGCGATAGTAGCAGCCATACTGATCCCCATGACCGCCACCGCGATCGACGTGGAGTGGAGCGGTTCCTACGGCCTCACCGGCTTCTTGCTGGGCGAGGACATCACCAGCCACGATACTGACGACGGCGATACCCAGGGCTTCTACCAGAGTATCCGTATCGCCCCCACCTTCGACCTCAGTCGTGACGTCAAAGTTCACGTGGGATTGCGCCTGTATGAGGAGTTCTGGAGTGGGGATCACCGCAAACCAAACGGCGGCGGGGTAACCGACTGGAATGCCGGTGAGGGACTCGGCCTTGACTTCGGCTATGTGGAGCTCCCCGCCTTCGGTGGGAAACTCAGCGTGGGCCGGCAGGAAGCCAACTGGGGCCACGGCCTGACCACGGCCGATGATCGCCGCGACCGCATCGCCTACCAATACGATCTGGCCGATGTGCTGGGGGGACCCTTGAGTCTGCTGGCGATCTACGACCTGCGGCAGGACATCGAAATCACCGACGTCTCCAGCGACGGCCACCTCTTCGCCGCCGCCGCCGTGGGGTACCACATGGACACCCAAATCCTCTGGGGACTGCTCGGCGGCTACTGGGCGGGAGATGCCACGGCGGATCCCCCGTTCCTACTGGACAGCGTGGCTCTGGTGGGACCGTTCATGGAAGGACCACTGGGACCGGTAGATCTGAAATTTGCCGCACATACGATCTTCCCAATCGATAATGATCGAGATACGCTTGGCGACCTACTTGATGACGGAGGGTTTGGCGGCGGCACGACCGAGAGCGGAGGGTTCTGGAACTCCTTCAACGGCGCCGTGATGCTACGTCCCGCGTTGGATGTTTCCAAGGTCAGTGCACTGCAGCCGCAGGTACTTACCGTAGAGGCGCAGGGCCTGTTCGTCTTTAACGGCGGCCTGGTAGAACCGGGGTTCGACACCTTTTCCAGCATGATCGGAAACGCCGGTCGAAACAGCGTGAACCCCACCAATGTGTTCAACATGGGCGGCGCCGGTTATGAGGACGACCACCAGTTCCTGGGAGCGATGCGCGTCAACTACGAGCTGATTCCCGGACTTAACGCAATTGTTGCTGGGGGCGCCTATCACTTCTTCGAGTACGAGCGGACCGCCCTTGAAGAAGTCTACGCGTTGGACGACGCTGTCATACGCGAGGCTCGGACGGGTTTCTTCACGGATCTGGGAGTCGAGTATGCGGTTACGGAACAGGCGACCCTCTTCGCGAACTACGGATTTCTCACCGAAAACCTGTCGGGGATATCACGGAACTTTGATTCGGACACATTCCAGTGGAGCGAAATCGAAGAAGGCGATCCCCGACAGCAGCTCTCCGCGGGCGTTCGGGTAAGCTATTGATTCCGGCGGGGCTCAGCGGCAACGGTACGCCGAGCCCCCAATTACCACACGGTGTGGAGCGCAGCGCTCCAAGGGAGTATGTATGAACAGGAAAAAACTAGTGGTTACGGGCGCCCTGCTGCTCGTATTGGTGCTGGCGCCGGTCTTTGGCGGGGGTCAGCAGGACGGAACGCCGGGCGTCACGGAGGATGAAATCCTCATCGGTAGCACGCAGGCGCTGTCCGGACCGGTGGCGGCGATCGGCACCCCCCTGGCGGAAGGCATGCAGGCTTACTTTGCGCACGTTAACGCCGAGGGCGGCATTCACGGTCGGCAGGTAAATCTGCTGGTGGCCGACGATCAGTTCGACCCCTCCAGCACGACCAGCCTCACGCGACGTCTGGTAGAGCGGGACGGCGTATTCGCCATGGTGGGCAGCCTGGGTTCGCCCAATGTGCTGGCGGTTATGGACTATCTCAACGACGGCGGCGTGCCCTTCGTCTACCAGGGCGCGGGAGCCACGCAACTCGCCGTTCCCCCCAAGGAGTACGTGTTTCCCTTCCAGCCAAACTACCTCTTGGAAGGTAACCTGATGACGCAGTACATGGCGCTATCCCTGGGCCACAGCCGGCTGGGGGTGCTCTACCGCGCGGCTGAGGACGGCCAGAACGCCTACGACTCTATGGTGGAGAGCATTGAAATGTTCGACAACGCGGAAATCGTGGAGGCGATCGCCGTGGAACCCGGCACGACCGATTTCTCAACGGCGATTAGCCGCTTCGACGATGCAGACGTGGACGGCATCATGACGGTGCTCTTCCGTCCGCAGAGTGACCAGTTCCTGGAGCAGGCGTACGAGTTCGGCCTCACCGAGCCGACCAAACTGCTCACCTACGCCAACGCCGATCAGACGTTAATTGATGCGCTGGGACCGGAGGTGATGCAGAACGTACAGTCCATGGCGTGGGTCTTTGCCGACTTCGAGGATCAGAGCTTTCCCCCGTGGCAGTGGTACGCGGAGTACGTCGAGGAAGAGGGCGCGGTGCCCAACGCCTACGGCGTGGCCGGTATGGTGGCGGCGGAGATCTTCACTGAAGCGGCCCAGCGCGCCGGTGAAAACCTGACGCGGCAAAGCCTGGTGGACGCGTTGGAAACGATGGACGGCTGGGACGGCTATCTGGCGTTGGACGTGACCTACGGTGAACACGATCCCGATGACGTCACCTCCCGACTGGGAAAACAGAGTATGTACGTCATGGAAGTGCAGGACGGTGCCTGGTTTCCGGTAAGTGACTGGATCGAGTACCGAGAACCGAACTAAAGTAAACCGCACGAGGACCGCTCGCACCGGACCAGTCCGGTGCGGGCCGGTGCTCACCCTTTCACGCGATAGAGGAAGTATATGCTCGAAATTGCCAATGTCGGTGTCGTATTCGGTGGGTTAGTGGCCGTGGACGACTTCTCCATGACGGTGGAGCGCGGAACGATTCACGCCCTGATCGGACCCAACGGGGCTGGAAAGACCACGCTCTTCAACTCGATTACCCGTATCGGACCGCGAACCTCCGGGTCCGTCTTCTTCAATGGAGAGGACATCACCCGACTCCCGGACCACCGCATGATTCATAAGGGAATCGCCCGGACGTTCCAGAATCTGCAGCTCTTTAACACGATGACCGTCTACGAAAACCTCTACGGAGGCTATGCGTTTAACTTTCGCAACTCGTTCCCGTCGATTTTCGTCGGTGGTCATCGATCGTTCGCCAAAGAGGTCCACCAACGGATTCTTACCGTGGCTAAAACGATGGGCATCGCCACCGTGCTGATGAACATCCCCAAGAATCTCTCCTACGGAATGCAGAAGCGGGTGGAGATCGCCCGGGCGATCATTTCGGAACCAGAGATGCTCCTCTTAGATGAGCCTGCCGCGGGGCTGACCCACGGGGAAACGGAGGAGCTGAACAGCGTGCTGGCGCGCCTCTGCCGAGATGAAGGGATGACGATGCTGCTGGTGGAACACGATATGGATCTGGTGATGAAGATCTCCGACCGCATTTCGGTGATGAGTTTCGGTAAGAAGATCGCCGAGGGCACCCCGCAAGAGATCGCCGCGGACCCGGAAGTGATCCGCGTCTACTTAGGTGAGGAAACCCATGCTTGAAGTAACCGATTTACGGGTAACCTATGGACCGATTCAGGCGGTCCGGGACATTTCTTTTCAGGTGAACGCCGGGGAGATCGTCTCAATTCTGGGCGCCAACGGCGCCGGCAAGACCTCGACGCTCTTCGGGCTGATGGGCATCGTCCGCAGCAGCGGAGAGGTGACACTCAAAGGTGAGCCGCTGCGGCGCAAGAACTCCACCGAGCCCACCACCCGGGGCATGGTGATCTGTCCGGAAAACCGCCGGATCTTTCCCGGCCTCACGGTAGAGGAAAATCTACGCCTGGGCACGTTTGCCCGCGGCGATTTTGCCGAGACCGCACCACCGGTGTACGAGCTCTTCCCAATTCTAAAGGAGCGCAGCCGACAGATCGCGGGATCGCTCTCCGGCGGTGAACAGCAGATGCTGGCGGTGGGCCGCGCTCTGGTGGCGGCGCCGGAAATCCTGCTTCTGGATGAACCATCCCTGGGGCTGGCTCCGGTTATCGTGGACGAGCTCTTAAGGGTGCTCACCAGTCTGCGCGACCGGATGGCGATTCTCATGGTCGAACAGAACGCCACCAAGGCACTATCGATCAGCGACCGGGCGTATGTAATGCAGAACGGCAGCATCGTCCACTCCGGCGAGGCCGCGGCGATGCTTGCCGACGACGCATTACGCAAAGCGTACTTAGGATTGTAGGGGCGAATTGTGAGTGAACTACTACAGGCAGTAACGATCGGTATCCCCCAGGGAGCGTTATACGGACTCATGGGATTTGGCATCGCCATGATTTTTCGCACCGCTGGAACCTTAAATTTTAGCCACGGCTACTCAGCGATGGTGGGGGTCCTGATCACCCTCAGTGCGGTTCAGTTCTTTCTGGGTCTCGGGACTATGAGCCCCGGCCTCGCTCTGTTGGCGGCGGTGCCGGTGGGACTCCTCTCCGGGGCGATCTTCGGCGTACTGATAGATATCGTCCTCATGCGGCGGGTAAAGCACGTGTCCCCGGCGAGCATGCTCATGATCACCTTGGGGTTGCTGCTCGTCTTCGAGGGCAGCGCCAACCTGATCTGGAGCCCCAACTACGAGTCGTTTCCGCGCATCTTGCCGGGATCGCCACTTATCCTCACCGGATCCGGAGCGCTGGCGGGAATCGAAGTCGTGATTCGCCGCAACGATATCGCGGTAATGGTGATCGCACTGGCGATCTCCCTGACGATGGCGGCGGTGATGAAATACACCCGCATCGGTCTGGCTATTCGCGCCCGCGGCCAGGACGCAGTGGGGGCGCAGGCGGTGGGTATCAACACCAACCGCATCGACTCCATCGTGTGGGGAATGTCGATCATGCTGGCGGTGGTGGTGGGAATCCTCATCGCTCCGATCACCCGCGTTCACCCCACGATGCTCATGAACACTCAGCTCCTCGGAATAACCGCGGCGGTACTGGGAGGCTTCTCCAGCCTCTTCGGCGCGATCTGGGGGGGACTGATTATCGGAATCCTGGAGCGGGTGATCGACATCTTCCCCTTTATGGACGGATATGAGACGGCGATCATCTTCTTTCTCATCATTCTGGTACTGGTATTTAAACCGAACGGACTCTTCGCCGGAACCGCAGGGAGGAAGGCGTGAAACGTATAACACTTCTGGGAAGCGCAATCGTTGCCGCCGGCGTGCTGGCAATACTTCTGACCGGGGGCACCTACGCCCTGGGAACCCTCTCACTGGTTCTGGTGTGGGCGATCGCCGGCATGGGCATGGTGATCATCATCGGAAACACCGGGCAGCTCTCCCTGGGGCACGCGGCGTTCATGGCGATCGGCGCCTACTCCACGGCACTTTTCGCCGAACTTATGGCCAACGCCTATCTGGGAATCCTGGTGGGAACTCTGGTGGGTCTGGGAATCGCCTCATTCTTCGCGATCCTCATCGGACTACCGGCACTTCGGCTCCGGGGATACTACCTGGCGATCGCGACGATCGCCTTTGGCGTGGGCATGGAGCAGGCGATCCGGGCGATGCCCTTCCCCAATCCGGTGTACAACATCCCCCACATCCTGGGATTCGCGCCGATCGGCGCCACCCGGGACATCGCCACCTTTCTGTTCACGGCTGTCCTCTTTTTGCTGTTCTATGGGATCGGGGTGGTGATTCTGAAATCGCCGTATGGCGTGAAATTTCGGATGATCCGCGACAGTGAAGTGGCGGCCCGCTCCTACGGAACCGACCTCACCCGCAACAAGCTGCAGGCGTTTATCGTGAGTGCGATCTACACCGCCCTGGCGGGATCGATGTACGCCGTGACGCAAGGCGTCATTCAACCGCGGACCTTTGGACTGATGGCGGCGATCGACTTGCTGCTGATTATCATTATCGGAGGAGCGATCCTCCTGGAGGGCGGACTCATCGGCGCCTTTATCATCGTCGGCCTGCCGGCGATGGTGTTGGAAGAGCTGGTCCCCCCGGGTTCGCTGACCCTGATTTACGGCATCTTGCTGATTATCTTTGTGGTGCTGCTCCCGGCGGGAATCGCCACCGAACTGTACAAGATCTGGAACCGAACGCTTCAGGTGCCGTATATGGCGGCGTTGCGATTCTTCCACCGACTCCGACCGATGCGCGGAACGTACACCCTCACCGCCGACGGAACGCGCATCTTTGCCGCGGAGCGCGGGGAGGGGCCGCCGATCCTGTACGTCCACGGCAACACCGGTTCCCACCTGTGGTTCCGCGATGTCATGGATATCCGCGGATACCGGACGATCGCGGTGGATCTACCCAACTTCGGCCGCTCCGACCGGATCGAAACCAGTGACGACCTGGATATGTATGCCGACTATCTGGCCGAGTTTATCCGCGCCCGGGATATCGCCCCCTGCTATCTGGTGGGACACTCCCTGGGCGGCGCGGTGACGATGTCTCTCACGATGCGCTACCCTGAGCTGGTGCAGCGACTGCTTCTGATCGATCCGGCGCCCATCGACGGACTCCCGATGATGGAGGATGCAGAGACGAGGATCGGCATTATGCGCCGCCACTACGGTGTTCTCAAAGCCGCCCTGGCGGCGGTGATGGGAACCCGCGCCGCGGACCAACGCTTCCACTCGCTCCTGACCAAAGAGGCGCTCCTGATGAAGGGGGAAGCGTACTTCAACCACGCCCGGGCGCTGTCGGAGCTGGACTACCGGGAACGAGCCGCCGATTTCTCTACACCCACCCGGGTCATCTGGGGCGCTCACGACGCGATCGTCAGCCGGGAGCAGGCAGCCACCACCGCCAGGGCCTTGGGCGCGGAGCTCACTGTCCTCGATCACGTGGGTCACGCGGTCATTATCGAGGACCCGGAGCTCTTTCGCAGACTTCTTGTGGCAGACGGCGTACCGAGCGCGGAGTGAAAGGTCACGGAAGAGCTCATAAGAACTCCTGAGAACCGGAGGCGCTGCGGGCCTCGATAAGGAAGCGCCCCGTTCCTCCCTTGAGTTGTTTACCGCCGGAGACGTCTCCGAATCGGATCCGGCCGGACGCCGTGGATAGGTCGTACCGCAGATCGTCCATGGCGTTATCCAGGTCTACCCGGATTGCCCCGCTTGCCGTGCGGAAGGTGGCGTCCGCAGTGAGTTGCACCCCCTCGCCGGTGATCGATCCGGAGGCGGTCTCCACGGTAATGATTCCGCGGCACTCCTCGAGGTTGACGCTGCCCGAGGCGGTCCCGATAGAGATCGTCCCGACGAGGCTGCGGGCGGTCACCCCGCCCGAGGCCGAGCGGACCGTGATCTCGCCTCCGAGCTGATCCAGCGTGATGGACCCGCTGGCGCTGCGAAGCGTTTGACGGCCCTGGACCCCCCGGACCGCGATCGACCCGCTTGCAGTCCCGATATCGAGGCTGATGCCGTTGGGAACGCCCACGATGATGCGCGCCTGGGGGGCATCCCGGTCCAGCCACGAGGGGCGACCCTGAACGTGGATCACCACTCTACCCCGACGTACTCGGTCGGAAACGGAGACGCCGCGGGGGATGTTCTCGACATCGACGGTGACGGTATTACCGGCGACCGCCGCAATCTCAACGTTCATCGCTTCCGCGTTGATTTCCACCGAGTTGAGGTCGCGGTACTCTCCACGGAACGATTCCGGCGTTCCCGCGGCACTGGCCGTGCCGATGACGGCCAGCGATAGCATAAGCCCGAGTAGAGAATGCTTCATATTTTGATCCCCGCAAAGTAGTGTGGAAAGACCGAGATGCCTTCCCCAAGGACGGTAAAGGAGGTACCGCTGTGGGTATCCTGGCTGTCCTGGTCCACCCAGTCGAGTCGACCGTCGAAGGTGACGCCGCCGATCACGGCAAAACGTCGTCCAAATTGTAGTCCTCCGGTAGCGCGCAGCGCGGGAAAGACCGAGCCGCGCTTGTCCGGTCCGGTGGTCTCGCCCTTGGCGAGTAGATCCAGGTCGAGCACGAAAAAGCCACTCCAGATGCGCGTGCCGAGGCCCGCGGAAAACTCACTTGTCGCCGTATCGGACTCCAGATCGGCCTGACGGACAGCAAACTCGTAGATCGTGTAGAGGGACTCCGTTCCGTGCTGCAGCGCGAAGCGCGTCATGCCTCGATCATCGAGAACAACCGAGAAGTCCAGTACACCGAAGCGCACGATATTGAGCACTCCCAGTGTGATCCCGTCGACGCGTTCAGCGATGTTGATCACGCCAAGCTGTGCGCCGCGCACGGACCGCCCGAGGTTGACAACTCCCGCCTGCACCCCGGCAACACCGCCGGCGATCGTGACCACGCCGGTTTGGAGTCCACGAACCTGCGAGGCGAGCGAGACGGCTCCCCCCGCCTGGACGCCCCGCACTTCACCACCGACGGCGTTGAGGAGCCCGGCGCCCTGGAGCCCGTAGAGCGACCCATCGAGCAGGTTAAACAGAGACGATGACTGGACTCCGCGGACGTTGCCGTCAGTCACATTAAACAGAGTAGACGCCTGCACGCCGTAAATGTCTCCCCGGTGGATATTGAACCCCCATGAGTTCTGCACCCCGAGAACGCGGCCGTCACGAATATTGCCGACGTAGCTCGCCTCTATCCCCCGAGTGACACCGGTGCCCATGTTAACGCCAAAGGACGCGAGGATGCCGTCGGTGTGGCCCGCCTCGGCGGCAACGATGCCGAACGCCGCGTGATGCAGCGTTGTGCCCTCCGGCCCCGACGGGATCGGGTGCCAGCGTCGTCCCGGCCAAAGATCAATCACCAGCGGCTCCCGGGCGAGCGTGCCCGCCGGTGGGCGGGTACCGGCGGGAACCGCCGAGCTTTCCGGGCCACCGAAGGCCGCGCGGGTGGTTGTCCCCACGGTGGTGAGCGCGTCCCGCGCCCGCTCCGATATCGCGACGCC
>CAYQRW010000112.1:0-10648 GCA_964419735.1 uncultured Spirochaeta sp. | reverse complement strand
ATTATACCTCAGTGAGTTGGGTTTGGGTTGCCTTTTCTTTTATACGGATTCAGGTATATACTAATGAACCACTTCACACCCGCACCACCTTCATCACCTCGTCCCCCAGGTGGTTGATCACCTTGACCGCGATTCGCCCGTCCGTAGGCCGTGCAAATGGACGTGACACGTCGCTGTTCAATGTTGCCCACGCTTCCTCGTCAATCTCCGCTTTCAGGCTGGTGCGCAGGCTCTTGTACGGGTCTCCGGCACCCAGAAAGTAGGCGTGGCGGACAAAAAAGCTCTCACCGTTGTAGTCGGTATCGATAAACCAGGTCGCGATACCGTCGGTGTCGTCGCTGCGGACCTGCCCGCTGGAGGGGTCAAAGACGTCCACACCGCGGATACGCACGCGGATCTGATCGCCCGCCGCCGCGCCATCGCTGTCACTTGCTCCCTCCTCGCCAACCGGTTCCACCTCAATATCCGGCTCCCCGAAGATCACAAAGAGGTTGCCCTTGCCGGTGCTCTTGAGGTCCTCCGCCATGTGGAGGTCCGCGTTCATCCGTGCCTTGAGCACCCGGATGCGTCCCAGGGAGGAAAACTCAGTGGCGTGGGCGTCGTAGTTGAAGGCACAGGCGATCACCACATCAAATCCGGCATCTCCCGCCTCCCGGGCCGCGTCCACCAGGTCCGCCCGGCTCACCGTGCCAAACTCCGGTCCGATATAGATCCCCGCCCGGCGCTCCTCGCTGCCTTCCTGGTACACCCCCTCGGCGCAGATCGTGTGCCCCGGCCACCCGGTGAGGGCGGTAAAGGTGATGCGATCCTCCCTGTGCGCCTGCTGCACCCCGGACTTTCGCAGTTCTTCCAGAATCATCTCATCGAACTTCGTTCCGGGGAGATAGTCCGGTTCTGCTTCGGCGGCTACCGGATCGATCAGGTTGTCGTCCTCGTCCACCCCCAGCACGCGGTGGGGACTCAGGGACTCCACCGTAAAGGGTCCCGCCACGCGGACGGTTGTCCTTTCCTCGTAGGGCTTGTCGTAGAGGTACTCAGACTCCGCCTTGGCGGCGATGGAAGCGTCGATCGCGTTCTGCCGGGCGATCCGCGCCTGCCAGAAGCGCTCCAGTGGTTCCGCCGCGGCATCGGGCCAGTCTGCCGGCTTCTCCCGGGGCACCTCCCACTCCACGAGCTCGGCGGCGCTCACTACTTCCCCTGAGGGCATGGTGAAGGTGGCGTCCGGCGGCGCGGCAAAGTCTACTGTCTTTCCGCTGCGGCCGCCGGTGGTGACTTTGTAGGGTGTGCCGTGGGCTTGGAGGGCGTTGTTGAGATCGACCAGCGCCGCCAGGACCGCCGGCTGGTGCTCCTCGTAGAGCACGTCGATCTCCGCGTTGTTGGCGATGCTCTTGAGGGTGATGTGGGGCACCCGCTCGTAGACAAAGCCGTGGCGGATGTTGCCGTATGTGGGCTTGGGGACGTAGGCGGTGCGGGTAACTTCCGCCTCTTTCTGCCGCCCGGCGTCGCTGTCGGCGAGGAGGTAGTAGGGGTACCGCGCTCCCATGATCCGCGCCCGCGCCAGAGCGAGAGCGACGCGGCTGGTGTCGATCGTGATCCAGCGGCGCCCCCACTGTTCGGCAACGTAAGCGGTGGTACCGGAGCCGCAGGTGGGGTCGAGGACGAGGTCGCCGGGGTCGGTGGTCATGAGGAGGCAGCGTTGGATGACTTTTGCCGATGTCTCAACAACATATCTCTTGTCAGACGCAAAGCCAGCTATGCTGGTGTCTGTCCAATTGTCAGATATCGGGAATCCCAGATAGTCGTCGAAATAGCGGACATAGTAGAGATTGAACGACTCGCCATGAACCCGATCACTCTTGATGAGTCGTTTCATCGAAGTCTCTTGAGTCTTCCAGTAACCCTTCGGAAAGAAGATACGACCGAATGCAAAGACTTCGTAACGGGTCCCGGGGCTCTGACTGGTGAGGTTGTCAATTCGAAAAACGCGCTCATTGAGTGGTAGTTCTTGGCCATGTGCTTCTTGTTCCGTCAGCGATCGACTGGTACCGCCCGGAAAGCGCGCCTTATTATACGCTGTACCTCCTTCGCCATCGATTGTCTTTATCGACTTTGGCTGTCGAAACTTGGTTTTTGATCGGTCTTTCGCGAACCAGATGATGTAGTCAGATACTGATGCAAGAAGGTTGTCGGTTTGTCCCGTCGTCTTGACAAACGTAACGAGTCGAACAAAATTCTCCTCCCCAAAAATCTCATCCATCAGGGCTCGTACGCGGTGGACGTTCTCGTCCCCGATCTGAACAAAGATGCTGCCGCTCTCGGTGAGGAGGTCCCGGGCCACCACCAGCCGATCACGCAGGTAGCTCAGGTAGCTGTGGATGCCGTCGCGCCAGGTGTCTCGGAACGCTTTGACCTGCTCCGGCTCGCGGGTGATATGGGCGGCGTTGCCGTCTTTGACGTCCCGGCTGGTGGTGCTCCACTGGAAGTTTGAGTTGAACTTGATGCCGTAGGGCGGGTCCAGGTAGATCATCTGCACCTTGCCGCGGAGGGCTTCCCGCTCGGCGAGGCTGCCCATCACTTTGAGGCTGTCGCCGAGGATCATCCGGTTGGTCCAGTGTTGCTCGTGGCGGTAGAACTCGGTTCGGTCCACCCGATCCGGTAACCCGTTGAAATCTGAGAAGAGGTCGAACTGCGCCTCAACGCGTTGCGTTCGATCTTTCGTTTCCCTTGCCAGATCGTCGATCAGGACTTTGGGGTGCACCTTCTCCTGGATGTACAGCGGCGGCGCGTCCCCGGTGAGGTCCGTGTCGTCCTGGGCGTCCTTGCCGCGCCAGACGAGCTGCGGGTCCAGATCGGCATTGCGGGGGTAGCGGAGGGTGACCGGCGCCTGGTCACGAGCGCTCATCACCGACTGGTGCTCCGCGGTGGGGATGTTGAGGCGTTTGTCCTCGCCGTGGGTGATCGTCTCTATGCGTTTGGGGGTCTTCTGTTTGGCCATGGGTCAGGTCTCCTGAGTCTCGAACGCGATCCACGAAGGATGCTGTGTCCAGTCTGTTGGGAGTCCCATCCGTTGGTACGGGTTGGGTAACTGCTTCAAATGGGTTGTTATCAGGTGCTCGACGTCGCGTTTCCACCGACAGAGCATATGGCTCTCAATCGTTGTGGATCCGAGGAGCGTCGCAAGCACCAGTAGGGTCATGTAAACGTGTTGATTGTCAGGAACACGATCGGGGTTCCAGGCCTTTCCGTGCGGCCGCCGCGGGGCTACAGGGTATCGACGGTCCCACAGGCGTCCGTAATGGGCGCACAAGTTTCGTATGTACGTCAGATGGTGCAACCATGTGGCGATCTCGGAGGGCTGTCTGCGATACCGTCTTGCGATTCGCCGCTGGTCTTCACGGAGTTGCCCTGAGTAGAGGCGTGACAGATCACCGAAAGAGATTATCTCGACGAGTGCCCAGATTGGCAGATCAGGAAACTCCCGGTAGTGCTCTCTGAAGTGATCTACAAAAACCTCGTTGGAACGTTCGGACTGCCGGCGAACCCGTTCGAGCCATTCGGCATGTCGGAAGCGAACAAAAAAGTTGTGGTTGTTCGTGTGACCGAGTGGTCCGTATCGTCCTGCAAACTCGTGGGATACGGCGGTACGGAAATCTATTTCGGCCCACTCGGTTGCTTCCAGAACGAGGCGCCTGAGCTGGCGATCAAACTCGTACGCCGCGATGATGTCCTCGAAAGTCGTTCCCGGAGCGAACGTGTGACGAGCCGTCTCAAATGCGAGCCCGTATCCACTGAACCGGTAGTACTTGATGTGAGACAGTGTTTCCGCGGCGGCCTCGGGGTCAGAGATAATCAACCCCCGAGACTGGAGGAGGGAGACTTGATCACGATAAGAGATCCACGGCTTGGTGTAACTACGGGCACCTGACGTGTTCACACCGCGTCTCCGTCGATGCATAAAAAAACGCGCCCTTGATGTACGTCACCCGAAACGGGGAGCGGTACGGCGCGTGTGTTATGTACAATATTGGCACGAAACGGGAAAATGTCAAGGCGGGATTGACATCCTAAGGCGTTGAAAGAGGGCCGGTCACTCATTCTCCGGTTCACCTTCAGGAGCCACAAACTCACCTTCGGGTTCTGACTGATCCTGTACACGCACCACAGGCTTGCCCATCGCTTTCTCGACGAGTGAACTCAAGGACTCCTTCCGCTCGGCGAAGAACGATTCGAAATCGTCGTTTCGCAAGTGCACAGGATTGATGAGGTGTGACTCGAGTATGGCATCCACGTGCGCAGAGCTTAGCCCCTGTTCCGCCTCGATCTTAGCGAGGTATTCCGATGGCGCAGACCCACCGATCATTCTGTTTGTCCGTGCCGACAGAGGGGTTTTGTTTATGATTGAATTGAAGGTGCCGTCCGGGATTCCCTGCTGCTTGCACCACGCCTGAGGGAATATGTGGTGAATATCAATGTTCTCGTTGAAGAAGGTCATCAACTCCACTGTATTGCCGGACACGAAGTCTTTACACCCTCGCTCCATCAGCAGCGCGTGGATCGCCTTATAGGCGGCGGAGAGGCGTGACCGAAGACTCAGAAGACGATCTTGCTGGAAGACTGCTTCATCGATCGATCGCGGCGGGGTAGCATTCCCCGTAATCCATTCGATCAGTTCGGGAACGTCGCGTGCGATTCGGGAATCCGTTGACGAACCATAGAGTTCACCAAGACTGATCGACCAGACCCAGCGAGCGAGCTTCTCCTTCGCCGCTGCGCTTAGTGTGGTTGCTCTCATTGCAGCGTGTACCGCCGCGATGGTCACCAGGAGCGGCGGATACGGGATATCCTTGTGCCAGATAATCTTCAGTTCGTTCAATATGCCTGCGGCGCGGACAAACCCTTTCTCGACGTCGTCGGCAAACTCTTGATACGAGGCAAGCGGAAGAGCGAGGAGGGCATTTCTATTGCAACTTATCTGGGGTAGTTCATTGCCTATTTTCCCGGCCTCGCGTGCTCTGTCGCGTTTCCTCATCGTATGCAACACGGTACATGCCTGCAGAAAATCGGTACTCGCGAGTTTGGTGAGCACGTCCCGACGATTTGGCGAACCGACCATCGCCTTCAACCGGCCTGGTGTTCCAGCTGCAGAATCTCCGGCCCAGTCTTTTCTCAGATCGAATCTGTCTGACGCATAGATCGCGGTTACCAGTTCGAACGCGTCGAGCTTTTTTCCGCCAACGTTGACCTTTTCAAAAACCAGACAGATTGCTTCCCGGCTGTTGCCTTCATCGAGGGCGATAACGGGAATCGGGTATTGGTAGATCAGCTCAATTGTCTCCTCCCAGAGACGCTTTTGATCTCCGTGTCGGCTAACGCCTTTTCTGTTCCAGTAGTCACTCCAGGGATACAACCAGTCATGAGCATCGAACGCCCTGTTCAAGGGAAACAGATTTGCTTCATATTCCTTCTCCGTGGTAGTGAGATCGTAAACGATCGTCCGACCGAAATCGGTCCGTAGGATCCGGTCTTCCGGTACACCGATGATCGCGTCTTCGATGTCTTCTTGACCCTGCAATACCAGGTCAATGTCCAGGTAGTAGTAACGCTTAATCCTGTTGTTCTTCTTGTTGATCGTCTCGACGGGCTTGTCGGAGTGCAGGGCCTGATAGAGCGATGTTACTCTTTGCTGTCCGTCAAGGAGCAATTCGACAGGTTCTCTTCCGGTGTCTGGAGCACCTTCGATTGCACGTGGTGCGAACCGTATCTCGCTCCCCGTCTTCATCGTAAGCAGAGCACCGATGGGGAATCCTTTTGCCACTGATGCGATGAGACTCCGTGTGTCTACGTCTCCCCAGACGTAACTTCGTTGGAAATCCGGAAGCTGTAGTTTGCCGCTCTCCACGTCTTTCAGGATGCTCGTCAGGTTCTGTTTTGTCGGTTCAAACATCTCGCTTTCCTTCCGTCATACCCACGATCATGCGGTTGGTCCAGTGTTGCTCGTGGCGATAGAACTCCGTTCGGTCCACCCGATCCGGTAACCCGTTGAAATCTGAGAAGAGGTCGAACTGCGCCTCAACGCGTTGCGTTCGATCTTTCGTTTCCCTTGCCAGATCGTCGATCAGGACTTTGGGGTGCACCTTCTCCTGGATGTACAGCGGCGGCGCGTCCCCGGTGAGGTCCGTGTCGTCCTGGGCGTCCTTGCCGCGCCAGACGAGCTGCGGGTCCAGATCGGGATTGCGGGGGTAGCGGAGGGTGACCGGCGCCTGGTCACGGGCGCTCATCACCGACTGGTGCTCCGCGGTGGGAATGTTAAGGCGCTTGTCCTCGCCGTGAGTGATCGTTTCTATGCGTTTGGGAGTCTTCTTTTTGGGCATCGCTATGCGTCCTCGGGGGATGTGGGCTGATAGGCGACGAGAAGCTCGCCGGCGATTCGGGCGAGGCGTTTGTCGTGGGTCCAGAGTCGTGTTTCCGGGGTAAGAAGCGTTGACGCCAGGATATGCACGTCCACCAGCCCGACGCCGCGTCCCATCAGGGTGTGACGTTCGATGAGCGTAAGGGCTTCCTCGTCGGAGGCACGGACCACGTGTGGGAGGTGTCGAAGGTCCGAGAGTGTCTGCGCCCGCTGAGCAAGCGTGCCGCAGGCGAGCTCTCCGATGACGAAGGGGTGAATCGCTACCGCCCCGATGCCAAGCTCTTTGTTAAGTACAGCTATTTCATTTCGGAAGTGGTCCGCCCAAACGGAGGTGTCAACGAGGATCATCGGAGGAAGGCCTCCGCCGTGGAATATCCTCGAAGTTCGGCATCGTTCCGCCGAGGCGTGCGAGACGCCGGGCGGCTTCCCGTTGTATGAGCGCTTCCAGTCCGTCGCGGATCAACCGCGAGCGCTCGGTGATGCCGGTGAGTTCTTCCGCTTCCTTGAGGATCTGGTCGTCGATAGTGACGGTTGTCCGCATGTTTGCCTCCTGCATCAAAATATACATCATATGATGCGGTCTGTGGTGCGCAGCCGTCAACCATCGATCGCCCCCTCCAACTGCTCCTCAATCTTCGCCGCCAGGTCAGGTTCCATACTCCAAATGTCGGTGAACTCGGCGAACGCCCATCGCCCGTAAGATCCAAGGTTGTTGACTCCGGGAATCCAGTAGGTGCGCATGGTACTTGCTTTGTCTTTGGCGTCCTCGCCGCGGTAGCCCTTAATCTCTATTACGAGGTGCAGAGGATCGTCGGGGCCGTGGTCATCGTCTATCAGGAGGATGAAGTCGGGATAGTAGCGACGGGTAGAGCCTTGATAACGGTATGGAACTTCGAATCCAAGGTTGTGGTTTTTGGTATACGCGATGACCCGTTTGTTTGATTCAACTACCCGGCAGAACTCAGCTTCCCATTCACTGTCGTAGATAACCCAGTTGACGTGGTTCTTTGGGGGCGGACCCAGCGTCTCGTATCGGTCTGTGCGAGTAGTCATAAACCGTACGTGCTCGGTCGAACCTGTCGGATTGTACGGGTCAAGAATGACGCGTATCGGGCGGTCCCCTTCGTGGGAGCGCCGGACCGCATCGTTGATGCGTCCTGCTGCCATCGCCGCGAGCTGTCGATACACCAGAAGGGCAGGGTAGGTATCACCTTTGCACTCGAGATGGTTGTCCAGCCAGTATCGAACGATTCGTTTGAGGCGACCGAAGAGATAGAGGGGAGCAGGCTCCCCGGGCTCCCGGAATACTTCCGCGATCAGATGATGCGTCAGGTGATAGATCAATGAGCTTCGGCGCATGTCCCGTAGATGATCCAGACCGAGATGGGCTACCTCTCCGATGATGCCGGAGTTCTCGACTTGTGACGGACCGGTGATGTCGGGTGTCAGGACCAAGGTGGAGTCCTCATCAAACTGAGCGGTGATCGTTTCGTTCGGGGGTTCCACCCGGTACCCGACGACGCGCGGGAATCGGATCGCCAGGTGGTCCCGTTCGGGACGGATCGCCTTTACCGTGATCGTTTCTCGCGGTGGTTGTACCGGTGCATTTACCGGCTGGGACGCGAAATCGAAGGGTATACCAAAGATGTCCGCGTACTCCGCCGAAAACAGACCATCCTGGCCCTGATCGTAGGACTGACGGCGAAGGGCACGGCCGATGACTTGCTCACAGAGGAGTTGCGTCCCGAAGGCGCGAATACCGAGGATGTGGGTGACGTTGTTCGCATCCCATCCTTCCGTCAACATCGAGACCGACACGACGCACCGGACCTGGGACCCCAGCTGGTCTCGCTTCCCGACAGTGTTCATTACCTCGCGAAGAAGTTCCTGATCGGAGATGCTCTCCCCGGCGCGGGGATCGCCGGAACGTTCGATCATCTCGCGCCGAAAACGCTCGATCTCGTCGGCGGCCATCGAACGAAAGTTCGTATCGAGAACGTCACCCGCTTCAAGTTGTTCCGAATCAACCAGAATCGTATTCGGTCGAGCAAGAGGCTGATCCGTGTCGGGGTCGTAGTTGGAGAAGAGTTTCAGACGGCCCTTCTCGAGATGCTCGTTTCCGTCATCGTCGCTTCTGATGAAGCCGGAGACGTAGTCGTAGACCAATT
Source organism: uncultured Spirochaeta sp. (assembly GCA_964419735.1). Classification (GTDB taxonomy): domain Bacteria; phylum Spirochaetota; class Spirochaetia; order DSM-27196; family Alkalispirochaetaceae; genus Alkalispirochaeta. The sequence continues at coordinate 2,071 of CAYQRW010000112.1, read as the reverse complement.
TGGAAATCGTTGTGTTCTGACAGACGATAATGAACACTGGTGGGACGCCGACCTTAGCCTGCATCCAGAGGTTGTACGTTTCTTCGTAGTGTCCGTAGAGGACCTCCAACGCCGTCTGAAGTTTGATCGGAAGACTCAACGGGTCGACGCTGCCGGCTTTGCCGCGCCCCTTCTTCGGCATACCTGAACGAATATGCTCCCAGAGATTCCGGTACACCGGCATTTCCTGCGTCGGGACGTTCTGCGCAACGGGAACCCGGGGAAGCTTGACGATGCCGCACTCGATCGCGTCCATGAGGGAAAAGTCAGACATCGTCCAGGGAAAGAGGGTACCCTCCTTATAGCCTGAGCCGGCGAGGAAGAAAGGGGTTGCCGACAGGTCGACCACGCGGAGGAGACCGATCTTCTTGCCGACCGATTCGATTCCGGATATCCAGAGTCGTGCTGCTTCCGTATTTCTTTCCGCCTCTTTGCGCTCGTCACCCTTGAGGGGTGCATCCTCGTCGTCGGGGTCGGTCGGTTTTTCGCGGTAGCAATGGTGTGCTTCATCGTTTAGCACGAGGACCTTCTTGAAACCCATGAGCTCCGGCATAACTCGCTGAACCGTCTGCCCCTCGGTCTCAAGCGTCTGCGGAGATTTTCCCGTTCGGCCCTTGATGAGTGCCCGTGTCCCCGCAGCCAGGGAGACGCGTTCCCTCAACTTGAAAGCGTGGTAGTTGGTTATTACGACCTGAGCGCTACGGACCTCCCGGACCAGGTCGGAGGGGACGAGTTCCCGGGTTGTATAGTAGTTGTCAGGATCCGAAGGCAGGAGCACCCGGAGCCGATCCCGAATCGTCAGCCCCGGGGTGACGATGAGAAAACCTCTGGTGAATGCGGGGCTTCCCGGATGGCGAACAGCGTTTATCGTCTGCCATGCAATGACCATCGCCATAACCATCGTTTTGCCGGCACCGGTAGCGAGCTTCAGCGCGAGCCGTTCGATGCCGGGGTTGGCATCCAGGTTGACGCGGGACAGATTCTTCAGCAGTCGCTTCCCATCGGCCGTCTTCGGCGCGACCTCAGTAAACCAGACGAGGGTTTCGACGGCCTCGATCTGACAGAAGAAGGGTCGTATTCCGCTGAACGGGTGGGTCCTCCAGTGACGCAACAACCGCGCCGTTTCCGGGGTGACACCCTATTCGTCTTCGGGAAGCTTGCGCCACCGGTCCAGTTGTGAGCGAACCTCGTTGATTATTGATGTGAGATCGTACTCTTCACCCTTCATTCCTGTAAGTTCGAGATCCTGTTGTCCGTCGGAGCCTTTCCCCTGTTGCCTCTTTGCCTTGGGAATCGGCGTGACGAACTTTGCCGGCCGTCTCGTCTCCAAGACCGTATTCGTAGGGCGCCCCTCGGCATCGAGGTCCCAATGGCGTCTGGGATACTCATATGGATTGTTCAGGATCGGGTGGTTGAAGAAGGAAGTCTCGCTGGGTCTCTGACTGTCGCTCATCACTCTTTATGGTGATCTATTCTCCAGTTTTTTCATAGGCCTTTTCTGAGGTAGTGATGCAGTAATGGGAGAAGAGTGAATGAACCCCCTCGGAGTCAACGGACAAGTCAGAATCTGGGTCCGTATTCTTGCTTCGATCGCAGCCGGGGCGGCAACAACCGACTGTACCTACCGGAAGCGAACTGGCACGGCATAATTTGCAACCCAATTTCCCGCCGGAAATTATACCTACACCGGCGGTGAGATCCCGAAGGCGGCATAGATCTGCTTCTGCCGCTTGGTGAGGGGGAACAGAATACGGCGGCCATCGACAATTTGCGTCCTGAGCTTTTCCATCGTCCGAATCAGATCCTTGATCGTCATGTATCGATAGAGGTCGTTGTCGCTCATGACTCGGTGGACATGGGAACTTAGAATGAGCGCCAGGAAGCCGAGGAAGGCTTTGCTTTCCATCGCCTCCTGCGAGTGAACACGGGCTTGGTCATTCGCTCCGCTCATTGCTCGGCCATGCATCCCAAGCCGATCGAGTCCCAGGCTGTGCTTCAATCGTAAGAACCCTTTCTCGACGACGTCCTTATC
>CAYQRW010000111.1:0-10677 GCA_964419735.1 uncultured Spirochaeta sp. | reverse complement strand
CGGAGCGTGACCGACGGTCTCAGATCATCTACGCCGAACGGCAAGGCGAAAAGCGGGGGCTGGAACGCGGACTGGAACAAGGACTGGAACAAGGACTGGAACAAGGGCGACAGGAAGGCCGGGACGAAGGCCGACGAGATTTCATCAGACGGATGAAGCCCCGGGGGATGTCCACTGCCGAGATTTCCGACCTTACCGGTATGAGCGCTGAAGAAATCGACGACATTGAATAACGGCATAGCGGTCACGGACTAAGAGCCTGATATGAAAAACCTCCTGTCAAGTAGAAATTTGGTAATCTGATCCTACGCTGCTTCTCCGTACGTAATTTGTGAAGAAAACGGAAAGGCGGAGCGGGAAAACTCGACGATTGACCACCCTGATATACGCGGATTGGGTACCGCAGACCAATGGAATCGTCGGGAGCTTGCCTCTCTCTGTCGGCGTGGATCAACCGTTTGGTCGCCACGAAGGTTCTTACCGAGGATTCTCCGTACCGTGATGTACCGCCCGGCTCCGCCCATCCGTTTCATCTCCTACCGTACTCGTCCATCCCTCTACTCACGGCTCACATCGTCTGTCCCACCATTGCGCCCCAGATGAATCCCGCAAGTTCCCGGGCAACCGCCGTGGCGGCGACCTGGGGTGGTCGTTTCGCGTTCAGAAGCCGCCAATATTTTCGGTTCAGCCGTTTCCTCGCTCGATCGGCGTATGTCGCGATCTCCGGTGATACCGCCGCGCGGTCCTTCAATAGTGCCTTTCCGTGGGCGTTGTAGTACCGTGCATGCCACGATGCTTCGATCAGGAGTTTTCGTAGCAAACTATTGCCGGCTTTCGTGATGCTCCCCAGTCGGCGCCGCCCTCCACTTGAATACTCCGATGGAACGAGGCCAAGGAACGCCATAAACTGCTCTGCCCGAACAAACCGTCTGAAATCGCCGATCTCAACGATAAACGACAACGCGGTTAACGTACCGATACCCTTGAACGCTCGCAGCGTCTGTACCTTTTTCTCGTACTGCTCCTCGGCGGCAACGGCTTCAAGCCGTCGGCGATTCGTTTCCGCGTCTCCTCAAGCCGTGTTATCTGTCCGATGCATTCCTCGAACGCAAGGGCCATCATCGGTGAATCGAAGGTAAGTGATCGCAGCCACCTCCAGTACTGCGCACTCCAGTTCTTTCCATCCTGGCATCGAATCTCATGCCGGAGAAGGAAATGCACCAACCGTTGTTTCGCACGTTTCAGCTCCGCCTTGATGTCTTCGTAGGCTCGCAAATAGTCTCGCAGCGCCTCGTCTTCCCGCGTCGGTACGTACACCGGACTCAGTTCCCCGCTCCGCAGACCCATTGCCAGCTTCACAGCGTCTCGCCGATCGGTCTTAATTCGGTCGTTCGCTTTCTTCGGCACGGACGCGGGAGCGACCACCACGCACAGTGCTCCGAGATCGGTTATCCGCCGATACAGTTCAAATCCACAGGCACCGGATGCATGTGCGAGCAACGGCCTAAGGCCGTGACCAGCTCCCGCTTCATAACAGAGTGTCACCCGGTCGTACGTCGCCTTCAGCTCGGTGACGAGCTTCTCAACGGCGTCCGCTCGATTCCGGATCATCTGCTGTAACCGCGGTTCGCTCTCAAAGTCCTTGACCACGGCGATCGCGATCTTTTCCTTGTCGACGTCCATCCCAACATGCGCTATGCTTTCCATATCCGCCTCCTGTGCGTTGTATGTGGTATGAGGTCTCCGCCTCTAATCCACGATAATGCAACCGCAGGAGGTTTTTCATATTGTCTGCCACTCGCAAGGGTGTGGAAGTTAGAGGGGCGTACCGCAGACCAATAGGTCGAGGAACGATCCCGACCACAAGGCGTGTACCGGAATCGATCCCGAAAACAATGTGATCGCGTACCGGAACGGATCAAAACTCGAAGAACAGCCCTCGCTTACGAGGTAGCTCGACGTTTTTCTGGAAGTACTCCTGTTCCAGTCGCTCGGCGCGCCGGGTGAGATATTCTACTTCATCCTGTAACTGAACGATCCGTTGTCGCATCGCCAGGATTACATCGATGCCCTCTTGGTTAACGCCCAGGTCCCGGTAGAGGGAGACCGCGTGGCGAAGCGTCTGGACGTCTTCCGGTTCGATGTACAGCGTATCGTCTTCAACGATCGTTGTGACGATTCCAAAATCGGCGAACTGGCGGCAGACCTCGAAGTCGATATGGAAACGTTCGGAGACTTCCCGGAGTTCAATGAATCGATGGGTATCCATAGTTCTTTGTTCACCCCCTGGTACTCGCCCGCTTATTTCGAAGCTCCGCGAGTTCCTGGATCATCTTCTTTTCGGTGTCACTTAGGTTCGTGGGGACGCGGAGTACTACGCGCACGTAGAGGTCGCCAAACTGGTCCGGCCTACCGGATTTGGGAAATCCTCTGCCCTTTAGCCGGAACGTGGTGCCACTTTGTGTTTCCGGAGGAATTTTCAGCTTGAACGTTCCCGAGAGCGCGTGCACCTCGAGGTCTCCGCCGAGCATCGCGGTGTAGACGTCCACCGGAACGTCCGTGAACAGATCGTCACCCTGACGCCGGTAGTCGGGATGAATCGCCACTTTCACCGTTATGTACAGATCCCCCGCGGGACCTCCCTGGGAACCGGCTCCTCCCTTACCTTTGAGCTTAATCGTCTGACCATCCTTGGTGCCGGGCTCCAGGGTGATACGCATCTTCTTTCCATCTACATTGATGATTCGGGTACAGCCGGAGTACGCTTCGTTCAGGGAAATCGTCAGTTCTGCGGTCAGGTCGTGACCCCTAAAGGCAAACTCTCCCCCACCAAATCCACGGCTTCGCTGCGACCCACCACCGAAGATGTTCTTGAAGAAATCAGAAAAGGGATCGCCTTCATCTCCGAAGATATCCTGCCACTCTCCGCCGGTCCCACTGTAGTAGTAGGTGCGGCCTCCTCCGCGGGAGGCTCCACCATCAGCGTACTTGGACCAGTCGAAATCCTGGGGACCCTCGGTATTCTGGTAGCGTTGCCAGTCGGCACCGAGTTCGTCGTACTTCTTCCGATTCTCATCGTCCGATAGCACCTCGTGAGCTTCACTAATCTCCGCGAATTTTTGGGCCGTTTCTTTGTCGTTTGGGTTGACGTCGGGATGGTATTTGCGCGCCAGTTTGCGGTACGCCTTCTTTATTTCGTCCTTGGATGCGTTTGTATCGACGCCGAGTATCTTATAGTAATCTTTGTATTCCATAGTGGGCGGACATCCTCAGCACTGAGAACCGTAGTACTGTCGATTTGAAATTACGCAGGAATCAGGCTCTCCGTCAATGCGTCCGGCTCGGGTCGACTCATCGTAACTCTACTCTCATGAACCGGGAAAGGCGAAATAGGAACCGAGCCCTACGGTGAAGAGCCAAAATCCGTACAAGGCATGCTCCAGGGCAACGGCCACGGCGGATCGGCTCCGCAGCCAGGTGAGTGAAAACAGGATGCCGCCGGCAGCGGTCAGCGCGTACACCAGCGGATGGGGAATGATGTTGTGCGCCCAGGAGAACGCCACCGCGTTGGCCAGTACCAGGGCCGCTCGGTTGGGGAATAATCGGCGGTATCGCTCCAAGAAGAACATCCGATACAACAGTGTCTGGGGGTACACGGAAAACACGCAATAAATGAAGAGCATGAGCAGCCACAGGCGGGGATCGTTTCGCACCACCGCGAACAGTTGATCCGGGGCAAACAACGCTACCGATAGTGTGGAGGCCCCGGCAAACAGCCCAAACACTACCAGAATCGGACCAAACCGGCGGTACTCGTTGAGTCCGAAGGACCTTCTCGGCACCAGGCGACTCCGATATCCCTGGACAGCGGCATACGCCGCCGCCAGGAGCATAATTGGTCCGGTCACCCCGCGGGGAACGGGAAACAAAAAAAGCGCCGGCACTCCGCCAAAGAGTACCAACGCCTCCCCCGCCAGAAATCGTGGGGTAGGTACCGAGGTGCGCGTCATGTGGTCGTGCCTGCTACGCTCATCAGGCGCAAGTGTACCTCACCGACGCCGCACGGTCACCACCCAGTGCCCCGCCTCAGGCTTGTCTACCGCCACCACCTCATGCCCTTCCAAGTCGATCGAGCGCGGTACATTGCCGGCGGATTCGCTGTTTCCCAGGTGAATCTCCAGGACCTGACCCGCCGACAGTTGTTCCAGCGCCAGCTTGCTCTTCACAAAGGTGTAGGGGCACACCTCGTCTTTCAGATCGATCACCTTGTCCGCGGTGGTGTTTGCCATATCGTCAGCCATTTCGTCCTCCTTGCGCCGCCGGCGCATCACGCCTCACGCATGACACCTCACGCCTCAGTCTCGATCGGTGCGTCGGGATCGTTTCCCCATTCGGACCAGGATCCGTCGTACATGCGCGCCTCTTCATACCCCAAGATGCGCAGTGCCACGTAACTGTGGGCGGCGCGAAATCCTCCCTGGCAGAGCGTCACCACTTCACCATCGTGGCCCTGCATCGCCTCGGCGTAAATTTCGGCGAGTTCCTCGATCGGGCGAAAGCGGGGATCTTCGCCACCGCTGTTGTTCACCCAGTCCAGGTTGACCGCGCCGGGCACGTGTCCACCCCGGGCGGCGCGCACGTCTTCCCCGCGATACTCCGCCGGGGAGCGAGCGTCGAGGATCAGCACGTCATCACTGTCCAGGTTGCCTTCCACGTACTCCTGATCCGCCAGAAGCTGCTCGCGGGCCTCCGCCTCAAAATCTCCCCGCTGCGGTACCTGGATCTCCTGGGATAGTGCAAGCTCCGCCTGCTCCCAGGCGGTGACACCCCCATCCAGCAGGTGCACCTGCTCGTGACCGAGGTACTCCAACGCCCAGAAGAGCCGACTCGACCACGTTCCCCGACCGGCGTCGTAAACCACCACCGGGGTGTCGTGAGCGACTCCCAGCTCCGCCAGGTCCGCGGCCACCACCTCGGGATCCGGCAGCATCCCACCGACGCCATCGCGTTCCACGGCGATCACCTCCCGCTGGACGTAGGCTGCACCGGGCACGTGGCCCGCTTCGAAATCCTCGAAGTCGCGGCCGATATCGAGAATGACGATCTCATCACTCCGTTCCGCGACCCATTCCGGGGTCACCAGAATGTCCTCCGGCGCGGTTCGCGTCAGCGGTTGGGGTTCCTCAGCGGTTCCACCGGCGAAGACCGGAACGCTTGCCGCGGCCAGTATCATCAGGGCGATTATCCCGGTTCGTATCCGTACCTGTGATAGGTGTCGTTTCATACCACTGCTCCTCCATGTGTGGGTATTACTCATATGGAGTTCAGCTCCATACGTTTTGATTCCGTTCGTACAATGAGGCTGGTCATCGCCCAGCACCCGAGAATGATGCAGCCGGTGCCGGCGATCGCCGTGATCCCCAGGGTGGACACGCCGGTAATGCTGTGGCCGATGTTGCACCCTCCGGCGATGGACGCCCCGGTTCCCATGACGGTGCCCCCGCCAAACTGGCGGGTGAGGCGCTTGGGGTCGGGGGCGCGGAGAATCGCCTCTCCCGCGGCCTTGGCCGCGAGGAACGCGCCGATCGGGACGGCGACCACGATAAACGAGGCCACGCTGATGCCGGAGCCGTCGCCACTCACCAGGAACCGCGTCAACGCCACGGTGGGCTGCGTGAAGGAAAGTCCGAAGTTCCGCCCCTGCATCGCCGACAACAGCCAGGTTGCCAGAGCCAGAACACCGATTACCGTACCCGAGCGCTGCCAGCTCCAGCCGATGAGAAAGCGATTCTTTGGCGCCCGCGCCAGCCAGACAATCGTCGGAACGGCCGCCACCGCCAGCGCGATCCACCGCACCAGGACACTTTCCACCCCGAGCACGCCGAAGAGGGTGGCCTGTGCCCCGCCGGTATCGAGCGTGGGTGCGCGCAGCGCCGACTGCACCGCCACCAGCGCACCGCCGTCGATTACCGCGGTACCCAGCACAAATCCGATCAGCGCCGCCACGGACCCCAGCATGCCCCGGCCGCAACGATAGTAGGTGCCACTGGCGCAGCCCCCGGCCAGGACCATGCCCGCGCCGAAGATAAAGCCGCCCACAATCGCCGCCGGCCAGAAGATCGGTGCCACCGCGGGATCAAGTACGCCGATATCGGTGAACAGCCGCACCCCGACGATATTGATCAACAGCACCAGCACCCACGCCCGCACCAGACTCTTGTCCTTCTCCAGAAAGAAGCTGCGAAACGCGGTGTTCATGCAGTATCCGCCGCGCTGCAGGCTGTAGCCCAGCAGCAGCCCCAGCGCGAGCCCTCCAACTAAAAGCATGCGAAATTACCCTCCTCGTTAATCGCCCATACCACGGCGCGCTCCGGCCGGATCGGCTCCCCTTCCTCGCGGATCTCCGCCGTTTCAACCACTGTCAGCGACCGTCCGTCGATCGTGATCAGGCGCCCCTCGCTGGTGAGCAAGAGCGCGCCCCCGTTGCCTGCAGCTACGAGCGAGACGATGCGCTCCTCGCTATCCAGGGAGGCGGGTTCCAGGTGTCCTGACTCCACGGGACTTTGAATATCGAACAGGTCTACGCGATGCACTCCCCGCTCGTCGGACTGGACCACCAGTCCGCGGGGTTCCTGGCCGCCGATCACCACCGGGGAGTATTCCAGGGCCGGCGGGAAGCTCACCTCGTGGAGGTACGCGGTTGCTTCCGCCTCATCGATGCCCACCAGCTCGCCATCCGTGGTTATCGCCCAGGCGGCGGTGGAATCGTCGGTAAACACCGGCGAAGCGTCCGGCTGCAGCCCTCCCCCGGGGATCTGGATCGATTCCAGCCGTTGTCCGTTCTGCGTGAAGAACGTCGCCAGGTCGCCGCTGTGGTCGGCACGGTACAGGCGGGTGGCCCGGCGATTCCTGAGCACCGGTCCCGCCGTGCCGTCGGCATCCGCTGCGGAAATCTCCCGGCGGAGTGAGAGCTCCCGCATCTCGTGTGCATAGATAGAAATGCGCTCCGTCTCCCGCCAGGTCATGAAGAGCGTGTCGCCATTTTCGGAAAACGTCATGTGCCGGGGAGTATCTCCCGCACCTCCCTCGGGACGCACGGTTGCCTGGTGCGTGAGATCGGTGGTGTCATAGATCTCAATCTCCTGGCGGTCTGTAAAGGTGACCCACACCGAAACCCCTCCCGGTGTAGGGACGATCGCCGCGGCACGCCCGGGAAGATCCACCGCCCCGGTGACCTCCCCTCCGGGCACCGAAACGGTGAGCAGCCGTCTCCCGTCGTCGGCGAGCAGTAGCAGCCCCTGATCTTGGGCGGGGTCAAAGAGGTCCGCCGCGGCGCGTCCTCCGGACCTATCCAAGAGATCCCCGGAAGCCGCTGCCCCGCGAAGCTCTCCTTGGAATACTCCCGCCCCCAGAACCACGATGAGCACGGTCGTTGCCACGACGAGAATCGCCGGGATAACGCGTTGCAGATTCTGTTCAGTCATGCCCTCCGCCCCCTGTTTAATCTATAGTAACTAACTTTAGTTACTTGTATAAACCAGCTTAGCTTTGTATACTGAAACAGTCAAGTACGTGGTGATATATATGCGTAAAGGAGAGGCATTCATGACCGAATCATTTCTGGTGACCGCCCAATGGCTGAAAGACCATCTCGATGACCCGGAGGTGCTCGTGGTGGATACCCGGGGAGCGCCCGACTTTGAGGAATCCCACATTCCCGGCGCGATCAATCTCCCCTCGGGAGCGCTCTTTGATCCGGAGGCAGCGGGCTCCCAGATGCTTGCCACAGAAAAACTGGCGCAGCGCCTGGGGGCCGCGGGAATCGACAACGAGCGCCACCTCATCCTGTATGATGCCTCCGGCCTGGTGCCTTCCGCAAAAGTCTTCTGGGTGCTCGAACATCTGGCTCGGTCTCGAGTGGCGCTGCTGAACGGGGGCTTTCCCGGCTGGACCGCCCAGCAGCGTCCCACTACGCAGGGACCGGAACCGGTGCCCCCCACCACCTTTCACGCCCCCGCTTCCTCCCAGGCCGTCAACAACGTGGCGGATGCTTCAGATGTGCTGGAGGCGTTCGGTCGCGATGACACCCTCATCATCGATACCCGCACCCCGGAGGAGTACCACGGTCGCACCGGCGCCCATGAGCGCAACGGTCACATTCCCGGCGCCCACAACGTGGATTGGCAGCAGCATATCGTAGATCTGTTTGATCCCACCTTCGTCGCCAAGCAGGAGCTGGCGGAACTCTACGAGCGGATCGGGGCCACCCCGGAGTCGGAGATCATCACCTATTGCCGGACGGCATCCAGGTCTTCCCACACGTATTTTGTCCTGAGGTCCCTGGGGTTTGAACGGGTCCGCAACTATGCGGGATCGTGGATGGAGTGGTCTGCGGATCCTGACCTGCCCATCGAGTAGTACGGAGCACTGACAGTTGCGGGCGGGGGGAGATCGCCCGGCTACTCCGCGTCGCCGCCCTGCTGTACTTGCATGACTCTGCCGGCGGCGAGGCCGAAGAACCAGTCCACGATCAGAGCAAGCAATGCGGAGGCGGCGGCACCGGCGGTAATGAAGGCCAGGTTATCCCGCACCAGGCCGGCGATGATCACCACCCCCAGGCCCCCGGCGCCGATGGTGGCGCCGATGGTGGCGGTACCGATAGAGATAATCGCCGCCGTCCGGACCCCGGCCAGGATCACCGGCGAGGCCAAGGGGAGCTCGGTCACCAGTAGCCGCCGCCAGTCGCGCATTCCCATGCCGGTGGAGGCTTCCAGCAACGCCGGATCTACCTGCTGCAGTCCGGTAACGGTGTTTCCCAGGATCGGTAGCACGCTAAACAGAAACAGCGCCAACACGGTGGGGGCCGTACCAAAGCCGAGCGCCGGCACCGCCAAGACCAGCACCGCCACCGGGGGAATCGTCTGCGCCAACGCTGCCAGATCCCGCACGAGCGGAATGAGCGAGCGCCCCACCGGGCGAGTCACCAGCACCCCCACGGACACCCCCACGATCGTCGCACCCACGGTAGCCAGTCCCGCCAGCACGATGTGCTGACCAAACAACGCCACCAGGCTCACCCGCTGGTAGATGTGGGCCGACTCGGTGGGAAACAGCGCTCTCGCCACCGGTCCGTAGATCGCCGGCACCAACACTACTATCAGAAGCACCACCAGCACCCCGAGGCGGACCGCTCTCATGAGTGCACCAGCTCCCGGAGCCGATCGAAACTGAGCTCCTGTTCGTTTCCATCGCGAAGCCCCACCCGTACCGTCGGCTCCTCCGCTGCGAGCAACTGGGAGAGCGCGTCCCGGAGCGTGGGCCGCGCGCCATCGGTGCCGCTCCAGCCGTCCAGCGCTTCCAGTTCGACCGTGTTAAGCATCCGCAACATGCGGTCGCTTCCCACGAACTCCCGAACGAAATCGTTGACCGGGTGCGTGAGCACCTCCGCGGGGCTGCCGAACTGCTGGAGTACCCCGTCCTTCATGAGCGCGATCCGATCGGCAAGATAGATCGCCTCATCCAGATCGTGGGTCACCAGGACCACCGTCTTTTTCAGCCGGGACTGGATATCGCGGAACGATTGTTGCAGGGTAGCGCGGGTGAGCGGATCCACCGCGCCAAACGGTTCATCCATGAGCAGATACGGGGGGTCGGCGGCCAGCGCTCGGGCAACTCCTACCCGCTGCGCCTCACCTCCCGAGAGTTGCGCCGGGTATTTGTCCCGGTATTCGCCGGGGGTGAGGCCCACCGTCTCCAGCAGCTCCTCCGCCCGCTCCCGGCGGCGCGGTTTGTTCCACCCCAGAAGCCGCGGTACCAGGGAAATGTTCTGCCAGACGCGCATGTGGGGAAGCAGTCCCACCGATTGAATCACGTACCCGATCTTGAGGCGGAGCTGGGCGGGATCGTAGTCGCGAAGGTACTGATCATCCACCTCGATCATCCCCTCGTCCGGTTCCAGGAGGCGATTAATCATGCGGAGCGTGGTGGACTTACCACAGCCGGACGGTCCGATCAGGACGCAGACGCTGCCGTTTTCCACCGTCATATCCAGACCGGACACGGCAACTTTCTCCCCGTAGCGCTTGCTTACCTCATGAAAACCTATCATCGCGTCTCCTTTGTTCCACTTCCGCCGCGACTGGCAAGTTGCTGCAACAGTTGGAACGCCCGGTCCACAAGAATCGCCATAGCCACGATCGGGATCACCCCGAGCACCACCAGATCGGTTGCCGCCTGCCCCAATCCCTGAAATATGAACCACCCCAGGCCACCGGCTCCGATTAGCCCCGCCACGGTGGTATTCCCCACCGCCTGCACTGCGGCGGTACGTACCCCCCGAATCAGAACCGGTAGAGCCAGCGGCATTTCTACCATCCAGAACCGCTGCCGCCGCGTCATGCCCATCGCCTGCCCGCTTTCCCGGACACTTCGAGGAACAACTGACAGACCGGTGAGCGTATTGCGTACGACGGGTAATAGGGCGTAGAGGGTCAAGGCGATCAGCGCCGGCGTGGCGCCGACGCCGGAAACACCGACACTGCGCAGAAACGGGCTGGCCTGACTCAGCGCCGCCAGGGGTGCGATCAGAAGACCAAACATCGCGAGACTGGGGATCGTCTGAATCGTGCTGGTGACATCAAGAATCGCATTCCGAAATCGGGGGTGGCGGTAGGCGGC
>CAYQRW010000110.1:0-10803 GCA_964419735.1 uncultured Spirochaeta sp. | reverse complement strand
ACTCCCAGGGGCATATCCAAAGAGGTCATGGAGTCGGTAGAAATGGATCCGTACCGCGGCAGGACTACGGAGACGGTGTGGTCTCGGGCTGCCAACGCCTGTGCCAGGGATGATACGGCGTCCGCCAGACCGCCGGCCTTGGCAAAGGGGTGGTATTCGCTGGAGATAAAAAGGATGTTCACAACTATCGATAGTAACTGATCCTGAAGGGAGACTCAAACGCGAATCCCAACGATCGGTAGAGTTCTTGCGCGGGCTGGTTGTCGAGTTTTACGAAGAGCGAGGCGTTGCGCTGTTCCCGGCGGAGGCGCGCCAAGAGCACGGTCATGAGCCAGCGCGCTACCCCGCGGTTGCGCCACTGAGGGTCGGTGTATACGCCTCCCACCTGGTCGCCACGGTATCCGCGGGCGTTGGTTGCTACCCGGGCCACCACACTTCCCCGGTAGGTAGCTACCAGTACAAGTTGGTGTTCGAGGCTGCTCAGGAGGGTAGCCCGGCTGGCGGCCGGATTTGGGCGGCGGCCCGGTAACAGTACCTCTTCCACCTCGTAGGCGGTTTGCAGCGGAAGCAGGCGACGCCACTGCGCCGGTTCGGGAGTGAAGTAGCGTAGGTCGGGGTCGGGAGGACGCTCCTCCGGGGGAAAACGATTCCAGTCCAACGCCAGCAGGTGGTAATCGATGGTGAAGTGAGGCGAGAGGTTGAAGGTCGGTTCCAGCGCCCGCACGTCCGGCCGGCTGCCCATGATCGAATACAGCCGGGTGAAGGTTCCCACGGCCCGCTGCATCTGGGCCCGCAGCTGTTCCTGGCGGGCCGCGTCCACTATGGATGCGAGGCCGATCGGCGAAAAGAAGCCCCCCGGGCCATGGTAGACTGCCGCCTCGCCGGGAAGGTAGTAACAGCGGCCGCCGGAACGGAGTCGCTTGTCCAGGTATCCTTGGCGCACCTTCTCGCTGACCACAACACTTTGTGGCTCATGGTCGCTGAGAAATCGCTCCAGCGCGGTAACGCCGGCACGGGCCACCAGTTTCCACTCCATAGCAACGGTCAGGGAGCGTTATGGTCGGGAGCGGAAATCGGAAGCCGGCCGGGGGCGGGAGTCCGTCCCAGGAGGGCGGAGAAGCCACTCTCATAGCTTTCTCGCCCCCAGCCATAGGCGGCGATCGCCCGCTGGACCCACGGCAGCTCCGAGAAATAGATCGGAGTCAAGATACTGTAAACGGTGATGCTCTCAGCACTGTCCTCGCCGGCCTGTAGAATTTCCAGACTGCCGGGATCGCTCAAGAGGAACACCACCGTGTCGTACCGCCGCGCCGCCGCGGCAAAGCGCTGTCGGTCCCGCCGACTGGAGGAGTAAAACGCGGGGTTCTCAAATCGCAGCACGTCGGCGCCGGGAAAGACTGCGCGTCCCTGACGACGGAACTCCGGGTCATTCCCCACGAGTAGCACGCGGCCGGCGGTAGCCGGATTCAGGGGGAGGCCGTTATCGGCCACGACCGTGACGCTCCGGCCGGCCTGGTCGAGAAAGAACTTCTGCGCCTCATCGGTGCGCATCACCGAGCGAATGGCGCTTACATCCGGCTGTAGGGGCACGCGCCAGTCCGGGCGGAGATAGGTGAGTTTCAGCCGCAGCAGGCGCCGTACCGACTCATCCACCCGTCGGCGGAAACTGCTGTCCGACCGGTAGGCATCGATCAGGGTATTCCAGATAGGCCCGTTGAACTCCGGAGTCTGCGAGAACATGACGATGTCGTTGCCTGCTTCCACTGCCCGCAGAACAACCTCATCGAACGACCACCCCTGAGCAGCTCCGTATTCCAGAGCACCTCCCATGTGCAGATCATCGGTGATGACGATACCTTCAAAGTTGAGCTCGTCCCGGAGGACGTTCCGCTTGAAGTACGGCGAAATACTGGCGGGGGCAAAGTTTCCGGTGACTTCGGGAAAACTCAAATGGCCACTGAGCACTGCCGGTACCCCATCACGGATCAGCATCCGGAAGGGCAGCATGTCCACGTCCCATAGCTCGTCGTAGCTGTCTTCAATGACCGGCAACATGCCGTGACTGTCACCGCCGGCGTTTCCATGGCCGGGAAAGTGCTTTGCCGTAGCGATCACTCCCGCCTCGTCCAGTCCTCGATAGTAGGCAATACCCAGCATCCCGGTCTGCCGAGCGTTAGAGGAGAACGCCCGCGGTCCGATCACGTGGGCCTCGGGGTTACGGTAGACATCTACGGTGGGGGCGAAGTTCATGTTGATTCCCAGGGCGCGCAGCTCCAGTCCGATGTAGCGGCCGGTCATGAGCGCGTCGTACGGGAGCCCTCCGGCGCCGATCGCCATGTTTCCCGGGGTTACGGAGGTGCCGTCCTTAACGTGACGCACCCAGCCACCCTCCTGGTCGGTGGCGGTGAACAGGGGAATGCCGTTATCCGTACTGAGACTGGCCTGCTGCATTTCGTCGATTGCGCGCGCCAGGGTTACCAGGTTCTCGCCGTTCCAGCCGAATACTTTGACGCCGCCGATGTTGCGCTCCCGAATCCAGCGCATCACCTCCGGGGTGGGCTCTTCGTCGGCCCAGCTTACCATTAGGAGTTGGGCCACGCGCTCCTCATCGGTCATTTCCGCCATGAGCCGCTCAATATGCGCCGAGAGTTCCGGCGTCTTCGCGTCCAAATGGGTTCCCACGAGATCGCTGTCAATCTGCCAGAACAGTGCGGCGGAGGGTGGGGAGGATGCGGAACTGCGGTTCTCTACCACACTACTCTGGGCGGCGAGAGTATCCACACTGATCATCGCTAGAACAGCCGCCAGAACCGCACCCTGGACGCGCGGGCGACGGTACCTGTATTGCACCGAATCCATTACCGTGCACGATAGCACAGGCCCCGGTCAGTGCTCAACGGAGCTTTAGACTGGGTTCACGACGCCGGCCACCGCGCGTTCTCTGAGGCTATCGATGCGGTGAGTTGCGGCGTGAGCGGCGATTGCCCCGTCGGAGGCTGCCACTACCAGTTGCCGAAAAGGGGTGACCCGAACGTCGCCCACGGCGTAGAGTCCGGGGCTGCTGGACTCCATCTGGTCGGTGGTGACCACGTAGCCGGTCTCATCACGATCGACAAAGGGGACCAGCTCGGTTTGCGGATCAGACCCGATAAACACGAACACCGCCCCCACCTCCTCGGTAGTGACCGCACCGGAGACGTTGTCTTTGAGGCTAACCGCACTCACCGCTTCGATACCGAAATCGTTTGGCGCGCCGAGAATCTCCCGGAGTTCGGTATTGAACCGCACCTCGATCTTGGGATTGTTGAGAACGCGTTCCGCCAGAGACGCCTGGGCGCGAAACCGATCCCGCCGGTGGATCATGATCACGCGATCGGTGAGCTTGCTCAAAAAGGTGGCCTCGTCACAGGCCGCGTCGCCACCGCCCACTACGAGCATTGGCTTTCCAGCAAACATCGGTCCATCGCAGGTGGCGCAGTAACTGACACCCCGGCCGGAGAGTGTTTCCTCCCCCGGGACCTCCAGGTGGCGGTGAGAGGCTCCGGTGGCAAGAATCACGGTGGCCGCGGAGATCTCGCCTGCATCGGTGGTGACGCGGTACTGCTGATCCACAGGAGTGATGGAATGCACATCTTCCACTGCGAACTCTGCTCCAAACCGGCGGGCCTGAGTCTCGAAGCGCTCGGTGAACTCCTCGCCGGTGATAAGATCCGGAAATCCCGGATAGTTTTCCAGTTCGCTGATTAGATTGCATTGCCCGCCGGAGCCGGCCCGATCCAGGACCAGGGTTCGGAGGTTTGCGCGGGCGGCGTACTGCGCCGCGCTGAGACCGGCAGCTCCCGCGCCGATGATGACAACGTCGTACTCTCTTGTACTCATAGATGACTTCCTTTGTATCTCTATATATTGAAAAAATGATGTATTGTCAATCGTCTTGGTGAGCTGTTGATTATTAACATCGGCGCCTCGGGCGCCGATACATTCAACGGAGGTACGTTGTGGAACATACGCATGCGATACATAGATTTATCGATTTGCTCAATCGGCAGGCGGAACTGATCGGGCAACTCGCCTCATACGAGGGAACGTTGCAGGAGATCGTCGCGCAGCGAAACTGGACCGAGCTGGAACAGATGTTGCCGATGATGACGCAGGTCAGTGAAGCGATAAACGAAATCGAAGCGCGCCGGAACGAACAGTTCTCCGAGATCGCCGCTGCCCTCGGGGGCGAAGAATCATTTGCGCGGGTGCTGTCGCGCCTGCCCGACGAGCTGCGCAGTGAGCTGTCAACCGCCTATCGCGCCCTGAAAGTGGCTGTTCTGGCGTTACAGAGCCGGACCGCCGGCATGGATGCCTATATTCGCGCCACGATTTCTACCACCCGGGGTGTGCTGCAGGAGCTGTATCCGGAGCACATGGCCAGTGGGTATTCCCGCGATGGGCAGGGACGCTTCGGTACAGCCCCAGCGGCGATGTTTGATCACGCCCGATAAGTAACAGGGCGGAGCGAGGCGGTTATGCAGTCAACATTTTCAGGAATCGAACTCGGAAAGCGCGGAATTCTTGCGCACCAGCAGGCGTTACAGACCACGGGGCACAACCTGACTAACGCCTCCACGGAAGGGTACAGTCGCCAGCGAGTGCAGCTCCAGGCGACGCTTCCGCTGTACCGACCACAACTGAACCGGCCGGAGCGCGCCGGGCAGGTGGGGCAGGGCGTTGAGGTGGCGCGCATCGAGCGAGTTCGGGACGAGCTATTGGATGGCCGCATCATTACCGCCTCCGGAGATCAGAGCTACTGGGAGACGCGTGACCGCTATATTCTGCAAATGGAGCAGGTCTATAACGAGGTCGGCGACTCGTCGGTGCGCAACTTGATGGACCGGTTCTGGGACGGCTGGCAGGAACTGTCGCTCCACCCGGAGCAGCGCGCCTCGCGGGAAGCGGTGCTCCAGCGGGGGGGAGCCCTGGTTGAAGGTATCCAGCTGCGGTTTAAGAATCTTGACCGCATCCGCGACATGGTGGAGCAGGAAATTCGCGGTAATGTGGAGCAGGCCAATTCCCTGATTCGCGATATCGCCGATGTGAACCGGGAGATCACCAACGTCAAGGCCGCCGGAGATCAACCCAACGACCTCCTGGATCGGCGCGATCTCCTGGTGGATCGTCTTGCGGAACATATGGACATCACCGTAGACGATCGCGACCCAGATGAGTTCAGCGTGTACACCGCCGGCTTCCATATCGTACAGGGGCGCATCGCGCGTCCCTTCGATGTTGAGGCCAATCAACAGAACGAAGGGTTCAGTGATGTGACCTGGGAGCATAACGGTGAGCGCGTGCAGTTCCGGGGAGGCAACCTGGGGGCGCTCTTGGAGCTCCGGGATCAGGATCTGCGGACCGAGATTCAAGAACTGGATACGATGGCGGTCAACGTCATGGACCTGGTCAATGAGGTGCATCGCGATGGGTACGGCATTAACGGCCGCACCGGAGAGGACTTCTTCACCGAGTATCCGGCGATCCTTAATGCTCAGGGTAATTACGATCGAGACCAGGACGGTGAGGTGGATTCCAGTTATCTCTTTCGGGTGAACGGAACGAATACGCTTGACCTGCAGGGGCAGATCGGTCTCTCCGGTACGATGAGTCTCCCCGCCGGAGGCGATATCGCCGACGGAGGTATCCTGGAGGTGCCCTACCGCGCGGCGGACACCGTGGAAGATGTGATCGCGCGTATCAACAACTCCGGTGCCGATGTCACTGCCCGGCTCAACCGGGAAGGGCAACTGGAGTTGAAGGCAACCACCGCCCGCGATAGCTCCCAGCCGGACTTTGTTCTGCGCCACCTGGAGGACAGCGGGCAGTTTCTCACTGGATACGCCGGCATCCTCTCCGAGAGCGGTCCCGAGGGAGCGCTGCGGTGGGATCAACCGGATGCGGTGCTGGCGCTTCGTGGTGAGACGGCCACGCGGCAGGGCGCGGACTTCGCCGTGGCGCCGTTGATGCATCCCTCAGGCTGGATGGAAGTCAATCCCGCCATACAACGGGAGCCCGCCTCTATCGCCAGTTCGTTTTCGGTAGCCGGTGAGCCGGGAGAAACGGGGGATGGGCGCGCCGCGCTCGAGATCGCTTCGATCCGAAATTCCGCCGTGGGAATCGGGCGCGCCGATACGCTCGATGACTACTTTGCCGATACCGCCGCCCGCATCGGACTCAAGGGTGAAGAATCGGAACAGGCGCTGAGCACCTCTGAGCGTATCCTGAAGGACCTCAGCGATATGCGACAGTCGATCAGTGGTGTCAATATCGACGAGGAACTGGCGGAGATGATCAAGTTTCAACACGGCTACCAGGCGGCGGCCCGGTTCATTTCTAACATTGATCAAATGCTCGATACGATAATCAACCGAATGGGAGTGTGAGGTAAGCGATGGATCGCATAAGCACGAATATGCCGAACGATAATATGCAGTTCTTTCTGCGGGAACGGCAGAAGATGATGGAACAGACGCAGAACCAGATCGCCTCCCAGTCGCGAATTCTTAACCTCCGGGACGATCCGCTGGCCGCATCCCACGCCACCCGCTATCGATCCTATACCGCGCGGCTGGAACGCTTCAGCGATAACATTCAAACGGTGCAAGAACGGAACCAGATCGCCGAGGGACGCGTTCAGGAAGCCACTGACCTCCTGCAGCGGGCGCGCGAGCTGGCCGTGCAGGGTGCCCACGGTACCTATGCTCCGGAAGACTTGGAGCACATGGCGGTAGAGGTGGAACAGATCATCGAGCAGATGGTGGAAATCGCCAACGCCCGTGGAAGCGACGGCACCACGATCTTTGCCGGCGACCGCAGTCAGCAGCTCCCGTTCCGTACCCTCCGCGGCATGGGTGCCGGGGGTGAGCGCGAAATGGTGACCGAGGTACAGTACCGCGGGACGATCAATCCGCAGTCCGCTGAGGTTGCGGAGAACTCCTACATCCAAACCAACTTTGTCGGTAATCAGGTGTTCTGGGCGGAGAACCAGCAGATTCAGTCCCGTACGGACGCCGGGGAGTTCCAGGTGAACCAAGATGGATCGTTCTCCATCGATGGAGTTGAAATTCAGGTCCGGGAAGGGGATAACGCCTTTTCCGTAATTCAGAAGATCAAC
The DNA here is from genome assembly GCA_964419735.1 of uncultured Spirochaeta sp. GTDB lineage: Bacteria > Spirochaetota > Spirochaetia > DSM-27196 > Alkalispirochaetaceae > Alkalispirochaeta. Next base: position 3,647 of record CAYQRW010000110.1, on the reverse strand, counting down.
CAGTCCGGCGCACCGGTACGAGCGCGACTGGACCCGGTCTATAACAGTATGGTGGTGGAAAGCACCACCCCGCACCAGGTATGGATGCAGGATCAGCCCGGTTCGACGGTGTTGGAGGATCTAGGCTTGATCGGCGGTGGAGACGGGCGGGCACCGGAGAATATTGCCCCTTCCGCGCGCCGGAGCGGCGGCTCGGTGTTCGATGCCCTCATTAACCTCCGGGATCAGCTGGCCGCCGGTGATCAGGAGGCGATCGGTGGACGGGGAATCCAGGCGATGGACCAGTCGCTGGACAATATGCTCACTACGCTGGGGCGGATCGGTGCGGTCAACGCACGGCTGGAGGGAGCGTTTGAGCGAACGGAGATGGAGATTCCCGAAGTAATCGCGCAGGATTCCCGCAATACCGACATTGATCTGGCGGAGGCGGTGATGGAGCTCCGGGAACTTGAAAGTACCCACCGCGCGGCGCTGGGCGCTTCCGCCCGAATCATGCAACCGACACTGCTCGACTTTCTCAGATAATCAGACCGGATAGGTGAGGACAACAGACGAATGACGATGGCAACGCGCGAAATCGACAGCAAACCCTACGGCCGCATCTCAATTCAGGAGCAGCAGATTCTCCACTTCGCCCGGGGACTCTTCGGGTTTGAGGATCACCACGATTACGCACTCCTGGACTCCACCACCCCTCCGTTCTACTGGCTGCAGAGTCTTGAGGATCCTGAGCTCGCCTTTATTCTGATCAATCCGTATATCGTCGTCCAGGAATACGTCCTGGACGTTTCTGAAGACGACCTGCGGGCGGTGGATTCTGAGGATGGAGCGGATCTCCTGGTGTTTGCGATCGTCACGATTCCTGCGGATCGGTCCCAGATCAGTTGTAATCTGCAGGGGCCGGTGCTGATCAATCGCCGGGCTCGGCTGGCGCGGCAGGCGATATCCCTGGATCAACGGTGGGAGATTAAGCACTATCTCACCTCCGGAGAGGGGGCGTAGCGTCGTGCTGATTCTCTCTCGAAAAGTTAACGAACGGATCGTCATTGGTGATGAGATTGAGGTGGCGGTAGTAGAGATTCGCGGGGATCAGGTCAAACTGGGAATCGTGGCTCCGCAGAACGTCACCGTTCACCGCCGTGAGGTGTTTGACCAGATTCAAGAGGAAAACCGCGCCGCCGCCATGGGAACGGCCGCCGATCTTTCAGAGCTGTCCGGCCTGTTTCCTCCCAATGCATCGACACCGGTGGAGCGCTCCAGTTCGCAAGACACCAGTTCGCAAGACACTGAGGCTCCGTCGGATAGCTCGGATCAGTCCGCGTCCTCGGATCGTTCCGAGTCATAGCGCGGTGTAAAGCGCGGCGTAGAGCCTGCTCTGCCGATATCCCCGGGGCGCAGATAGTAGGGCCCCTGGTACTCCGTGTCCGCCGCACCCTGTAACACCTTGCCGTATCCCCTGAGGGCGGTGCCCGGCGCTGCCGATACCGCTTGTGCCACGGCAGCCACGTAACCGGGTTCTTCCTGCAGCATGTGGTTCATCGGTCCCGGGGCACACCATCGAGGGGCCTCCGATGAGCGAGCTTGCTGAATGATCGCCAGAAGTTCTTCACGGGTGACATCCGCATCTTCGGTAATCCGAGTCAATTCCAGAGTGTCTCCAAAACAGGCGGTATAGAACCGACTCTTTCTGGCGTCCATAACCGGAACGATAAGATCGGTACGGGGAGCCTCGTCACTGCCGCGTAGATACCGTTCGGTGGCTGCCAGGGCCTCGAGGGTGTCCACCGAGATGAGCGGAAGGTCGTGGGCCAGGGCGATCGCCTTGGCGGCGGCCATGCCCACCCGGAGACCGGTAAAACTGCCGGGGCCGGCAGAAACCGCGATCGCCGTCAGTGTTCCCGTGTTCCAACCCAGACGGGAAAGGGCTTCGTCTACTTGCGGAACGATCTGCTCCACATGGCGGAGTGGACCCGTTTCATCGGAGGTATGCTGGACCATACCATCCTTGAGTAGGGACACTCCCAGAATTGGTCCGGCGGTATCGATCGCAAGTAGACGCGTCACGAAAGAACACGCTCCACGGTACACTGTCGACATTCGGGGTCAGTGGGGTCCATCTGTAGCCGGATCGTAATATCTGCCCGAGCGGAAAGTTCGGGAGCGCGATCAGCCCACTCCACCAGGGAGACCGAATGTTCCATCTCGTCCGTAATACCCAGCATTTCAAACTCCTCCTCGTCACTCAGCCGGTACAGATCGATGTGCAACACGGGCAGGCGGCCCAGGTACTCCTCTACCAGGGTGTAGGTGGGACTGGGCATGCGGTCGGTCACTCCCAGGGCAGTGGCGATTGCTCGCGCGAGGACGCTCTTTCCCGTTCCCAGCTCTCCCTGCAGGCATACAACCGATCCCGGGGTTAGAATCGGTGCGATCGATCGTGCCAGCTCTTCCGTTTCCGAGACCCCGCAGAGGCGGAAGACGCCTGACGGACTACGGAAGCTCACCGCTACGGTCCAGATTCGAAATGTGCTCCTTCAGGATCCGAATAGCAGGCACGATCGGATAGTCCGCCGGTTCCAGGAAGCGTACCGATACCTCGTGCTTACCCCAGGGTGACATTTCGAGGGAGAATTCGATCTTACACGCCGGCAGGTGCTTGTCGCCAACGGCGATTACGGCGGTGCCGCGGTAGATGCGTCGGTAGTCGATCGCCAGCGGTACGCGCTCAAGACCTTTGATTTCGGCTACGGTCATGCCGGTCTATCCAGCGTAGTCATAATGGCTGCAGTCAGAGTTGAGAGTTTTGGAAGCATCTCATACTCCATGACATCGCCGATAAGAACCATATCGTTGTTGGAGAACGCATCCTCCAGTTCCAGAAAGAGCTGGTTCAGTTCATTCACGCTCTCTGCAAAGGAGGAGTTGTCTACCTGGATCTGTGAGAGTTCCGGCCGCGCGGCCGATGCTACCGGGAGAACGCGAAGTAGGCGCCGAGTGAGTTCGGTGAATCGAATGACCAAGTCCAGCGCCTCGCGCTCGCGCCCGCTTTGGAGCTGGGTGGGAATCTCCTCAAAAGAAGGGAGGATCTGTTGAAGAGCGGTCACCGTTCCCCGAAGCTCATGTTCCGGTTCGAGCAACTCCTGCTGGCGCTGTCGCAGTACCTGGGTAACCTCGCCGGCGCGTTTGGATAACCTTCCCCGGGATTCCTCAGAAAAGGAGCTCTCCGCCGCGGCCGCCGCGGACTCGGCGAGTAATCCTTCCAGGTCGGGTACCAGCCGTTGGATCGCCTGCGAGATGTGCGGCAGTTCATCCAGCACGGAGGAGAGCTGTGGCAGACTGCCCTCCTGGGCTACGCGTCGGAGGAGATCGGTGTAGTTAATGATCGTTTCCAGTTGGTCGATTTCCAGTTGGTGCATACTGGCGGCGCGAACTTCAAGCCGCGTTATCGCCGCTATATTGCGGATGCGCCATTGAGAGATCCCATCAACCGGTTCCCCATCGAGGAGGATCTCATTGATCGTGTGCCCGTTGGAAACGAGCCATTGGGAGAGGCCGTCCATCACCTCGCCGGCGGTGCCCTCGTCCTCCAACTCAAAGGATATCGGCATATCGTTGATCAGTATTTCCACGTTTTTACCCTTTCACAC
>CAYQRW010000109.1:2207-10826 GCA_964419735.1 uncultured Spirochaeta sp. | reverse complement strand
ACGATGAAGTATCTCCGGACTTTGCGCGTGTGCATGCTGTGAATCTACCAGAGCATCCCGGTTGTGTCAGCTGCCGCGCTGCGAGTTGGGAATGAACCACCCCCGCGTGCGGTCGAGCAGGGGGGCGTGGTCACCCTGCAAGCCGTGGAGAAAGGCTCGCTCCAGATCGCCGCTGTCCAGCAGGTCCTGCGGTGTCCCGGGCCGCACGCTCCCGCCGCCAACCAGAATCAGTTCATGAGAAAAGTGCAGTGCCAGATGCAGGTGGTGAGTGGCCACCACCGCTGAGGTAACGATGCCCTCGGAGACGAGCCGGTAAAGCAGCTGAAACAGCGTCGTCTGGTGCGGGGGATCGAGATGGGCCGCCGGTTCATCAAGCAGCAAGATCTGCGGCCCCTGTGCCAGTGCCCGGGCAATCATCACCCGCTGTCGCTCCCCGTCACTGAGGCGCCCCACCGTTCGCTGCGAGAGGTGGGTGACACCGGTTTGTTCCATAGCGTGGCGCACCGCATGTTCGTCCTGGGAATCGGCGGCGCCGAACAGCGAGCGGTACGGGATCCGCCCCAGCGCCACTAGATCCTCCACCCGGAGGTACGCGGGCGCCACCCGATCGGTGAGCACCACCGATAACACCCGCGCCCGCTGCCGCCGCGAGAGGGCTCCCCGGCCATACACCGGCGTCCCCGCCAGTTCCACCGAGCCCTCCGTGGGCGGAAGAAAACCGGCGATGCAGCGCAGCAGCGTCGTCTTGCCGCTGCCGTTGGGACCCACGAGGCTGGTCAGTACGCCGGCGTGAATCGATAGCACTCCCGTGGATACGACGGGGGGGCCACCGGGATAGGAGAGTTTCAAGTTGTGCGCCCGGACCGGAAACTCCGTCATAGGCCCAGCCCTTCTCCGTCACCGGACTGACGTCCGCGCAGCAGGATAACGAGAACCACCGGAACTCCCACCAGCGCCATTACCGCGTTCAACGGCAGTACGTGTTCGTTTCCCGGGAGCCGCGCCACCAGATCCGCTGCGATCGCCAGCCACCCCCCGATAATCGCGGTGGCGGGAACCAGTAGACGGTGCTGGGAGCGCCCGATCCATCCGCGGGCGACGTGGGGCACCGCCACGCCGAGAAAGGAGATCGGCCCCGTATAAGCTGTGACCAGTCCCGTAAGCCCGCCCGCCAGAGCGATCAGGATCCCCTGCGTCCGGCGGGCATGCACTCCGCTACTTTCGGCGTAGTGCGGACCCAGAAGCAGGGCATCCACCCGGGGTCCCGCCACCGCCAGACCCACCGCCGTACCCGCCGCCACCACCGGCAGCAGGATCGGTCCCGGCCCCGGGGGAAGCGCGAAGGAGCCGAAACTCCACACGATGTAGCGCTCCAGTCCCTGTCCCGGGGCCGACGCCAACAGCAGCGTGGTCACCGCGTTGGCGGCGTAGCCGAAGAGGAGCCCCATTACCAGGAGCAATACTGGGTGACCCACGGCACGGTTCACCGCGATTGCCGCCACCAACACCAGCGCCGACCCCACCATCGCCGCCGGCACCGTGGCGATCGCGAGCGATGACCCCACGCCGGTGAGAAGCACCACCGCCACTCCAAGCCCCGCGCCGGCGCTGACTCCCAGAACACCCGGGCCGGCCAGGGCGTTGCGAAACACTGTCTGCATCGTAAGCCCTGCCAGACTGAGGGCGGCACCGGCGCCGGCGGCGGTCGCCACGCGGGGGAGGCGTACCAGTCGTACGATATACACCGCCGCGCTACCCACCTCGTGGTCCGCCCCCCCGGCCAAGGCGGCAAGCACGTCCCGCATCCCGATCGGAACCGACCCCAACATAACTGCCAGGACCGCGGTGGCCAAGAGCGCCAACACCGCCATCAGAATCCGCGCCGCCGGGTGGGCGTGGTCTGCAGCGCTGCTCACCGGTCAAGCCTCCGGTAGTAGGTGAGTTCGTGCTCCGGCAGCAGATCCGGATGCAGAATATGCACCAAATCGGCCAGGACGAGATCGGGGCGACCGGCTCCCGACTCCCAGAAGTCGTTGGCCCCGGAGGCGCGGACCTGGGCGTTGTGGTGATACATCTGCCGGGAACGGTACGGCGCAAACGCCGTCAGGCGGGAATCAGCTTCACGAACATCGTCTCGTCCGGTCCAGCCCACGTTGAGATTGATCCAGAACTCCGCCTCCGCCCCGCGGGACAGCACCGACTCCAGGTCGAGAAAGCGGGAGCCCGTGCCGGAACGATCGGCCCACAGGTATTCCCCGCCGGCATCGGCAAAGAGCCGTGCCACATAGCTGTCTCCCGCGGGCACCGGCCAGCTTCCCTGCCACGGCGCGTTGGCCATGATCGTGGGACGGTCGGCCACCGTCTCCTCCACCCGCTCCGCCAGTTCCCGGTAGCGCTGTGCCCGCCGGGAGAAGATCTCCTCCGCCCGCTCACCGCGCTCCAGGAGTACGCCGAACAGCTTAATCCACTCCGCCCGCGCCAGAGGATCGTGCTCCCGCCAGTCGGCGTAGACGATAACCGGAATCCCCGCCGCCTGGATCCGCCCCACCGTGGGATCATCGGCACCGTAGGCCGAGGCGATCACCACGTCCGGTTGGACGGCGATCAGGCGCTCCAGATTCAGGTCTGCTCCACTGCCAACCTCCACGATCTCGCCTGCCTCGGCGGCATCGAGAACCGTCTGGTTGTAGACGTAGTCTATCTCATCCACCGCCACCACCCGGTCCAACCCATCCAGATCCGCCAGGTGCGCCAAGGCCGGCGTAGCCAAGGATGCGATCCGCCGTACCGGCAGCTCCACCACCGCCGTCGGATCTTCCCCGGAAGGTGGGGGCGACCCCTCCGGCACCACTGCATAGGACAATGGCCGCGCCCCTTGCCAGGCTTTGGAGACCGTCACCGTTACTCCATGGTCATCGACCGCGATATCCAACGACGCGGCGTAGTCGATTGCCGGGGAGAGGGGGTCGGTGGATTGGGCGGAGAGGGGGGCTAATCCGGTCCCCACTACCGCCAGGCAGATTAAGAAGCACCACATTGAGATGCGATTTCGGGTCATGAAGACTCCTTGTCGGAAAGTTGGAAAACGACGCGTAGATCGACGTGCATTCGACGGTGCTGCGAGGTGCCGACCTGACCGGGGTAGAATAGAGTCGCCTGGACCGCATCCAGGGCTGCGCGATTGAGTAGCTCGTACCCCGACGAACGCACAACCTCCAGCGCCGTGGGGGACCCGTCGGTTTCCACCGTGGCGCGGATCACCGTAACTCCCTCCCATCCCAGGCGCCGGGCGCGTCGCGGGTAGGTGGGGATGATCGGATTTCGGGGTCGCGGCTTCTGAACGGTAGAACGTACGGAACCTGACTCGAGGCCCCGGTCAACGGCGCGCGCGGCCGGATACGACGGATAAGCTGGTGCTGACTGATGTTCCGGAACCGACGGAGTGGTAGAGGGCGAGACGTTGTCACCGGGGGGCTCGGCGTGAGCGTCCGGCTCCAGGGGAGCTTCCGGGACCGCCTCCTCCGCCAAATCGACACCGATCTCCTGATCCGGACTCTCTGCGGCAGATTCGGTTGTTGCCGAGACATCTTTAGTAGTTGTATCCGGCTCTCCGGCGGGCGGCGACGTACCGCCCTCGTGAAGCTCCGGGGACGCAGTCTCCCCTTCGTGTGGTTGGAGATCTTCCACTGCCGCCACCTCCGGCGCGGTGGCGGTACCAGTAGGTGCGGCGGCAACCAGCTCCACCCGAAGGGACTCCACCTCATCGGTCCCGGTGGACTCGCCGAGCGAGGGCGACATGAGCGCGGCGGCAGCAAACAGGGCGGCATGGATGCCCGCGGATACCCCCATCGCCATGGTGAGTCGGGATGAGAGAAGCGCTGTAATTCCTCGTATAGTCACGGTGCCGCCCTCATTGCTGCCTTGATGTTCCCTCAACGCCCGGGTGCTCAGTACCGGTATGCCGCCGCCACGCGCCACTCCCGCCCGGGAGCCGGGTAGTACGTTGTGCTGCCGTAGTAAAACTGCACCGGCGCATAGGTCACGTCCGCCAGGTTGGTGACCTCGGCGGTGATCGAGAGCTCCCCGGGGAACGCGTCGATCATGCGGCCCGGCTCCACGCGCAGAAAGAGGTCCGTGGTGAACACGCCCTCCACGGGAGCGGCGCCGTTCGCCGAGTCACCGCCCCGATACGCCTCCCCACGATATGCAGCGCGCTGGCCGATCGTTACCGCAGGGATCGGGTGGAGGGCGAGCTCCCCATTCACGGTATGCTCCGGTACCAGGGGCACTGCGTTGCCCTCGTCATCCCCATCGGTGAAGGTTGCCCTGACAAAGCTGTATCCCGCGGTGACCCCGATGAGATCAAGGGGCCGTGCCTCGGCGGAGACATCCAGCCCCAGGCGACGGGTGGCGCCGATATTCTCATTGGCCCCCTGAAAGGTAACTGGATCGGTGACGTACTGAATCTCATCGCGCATTTCCAGCCAGTAGGCGCCCAGCGTCGCCTCACCCCAGCCGCCGGTGGCGATCGTTCCCCCGCTTTCAAACGTGAAGCCCCGCTCTGGGTCGAGGTCGGATTCAAACTGGTCCGCAAAGTTGAGATCCGCCTGCTCGTCGATGGCGGGATAGCGAAAGAGAGTCCCTCCGGCGAGGTAGAGCTTCAGCCCCTCCGTGGGACGGAGGGCCGCCCCGGCGTCAAAGACAACCGCCTGGTGGGTGGTGTCCTGATCGATTTCCGCCGACTCCTTTTCGGCTCCGATCGTGCTGCGGTCGTAACGCACCGCCAGATCGAGATCAAGCGCCTCCGTGAGATACAGCGTGGAAGAGAGCGCCGTACCCAGCGTGTCTTGCGCCAGTACCGACTCCCCGGACACCGTCTGCCGATCGGCGGAGGCGTAGGAGGTGCTCTCCTGCCGCGCCCGGCTCCAGTCCACTCCCAGCCGGGAGCGCACCGGTACCGCGCCGATTCCCCACTCCGCGGTCAACGCCGGCGAGGCGGCAAGGGTGTGCAAATCGCGAGAAGTGTAGGGTGAGAGGCTCGAACTGGGAGTATCGTTCTCCGTGCCAGTATAGCTGTAGTCGGTGACGAGTTCCGCCGTAACCGTCGGTGCTACCTGCCACTCCGCTGAGAGCGCGCCGCCGAGCCGCTCCTGCCGTGCCTCGTCCGCCGGATTGGCCGCATCTGTGGGATCCGCTTCGTACTGCGCCTCGGCGAGGGCGCCGGGTAGCTCGTAGTCCACGTCCGCATAGCGGCCGTCCAGCGTCAGGCGCAGCACGGATCCGATTCTCGTTTCCGTTTTCAGGTCGAACCCCAGGGTTGAGTAGGCGCTGCGGTCGCGGTGGCCGTCGGTGGAAAACCGCTCCGCCGAGGCGCTCAGGGAGCCCCAGGGCGCCGCGTGCCCCACACCCAGACGCTGCTGGTTGGCGTTGCTGCTGCCGATGCTTCCGGTGGCTCGAACCTCCAGGGGCTGCTCCGGGCTGGTGGTGATGATATTGATCACCCCCGCCACGGCGTGGTTGCCGTACTGTGCGGCGGCACTCCCATGGACCACCTCGATCCGCTCCACCGAGTCGATCGGTATCGAGGACCAGTTTACGCCGGAGAGATCGGGGCTGTTTATCGAACGCCCGTCCACCAGTACCAGCACGCGGCCGGTGGAGCCGGAACCGAAACCGCGCATATCGACCTGCGCCTCAGCCTCGGTTGAATAGGACGTAAAGGAGACGCCGGTGCGCCGCTCGAGGAGCTCCACCACCGAGGTGGCGCCAGAGTCTTGAATATCATCGGCGGTAACCACCGATACCAGCGCCGGCACCGTGCTCACCGCCGTGTCCAGGCGGTCGGCGGTGACGATCACCTCGATCGGCTCGTCGGTGGATTGGGCCCGAAGAATGGCCGGTGCGCAGGCGGTAGCCAGCAGCACGGTGATGAGAAGATTCCGGCCGGAACGCCGGGCGTTCGACCTGAAAAGGGAAGAAAAGGAAACCATGGAAACCTCCTGGATGCGGAGGCTTGCCTGTACGAAAGGGCGGCCACCCCATGCGGCCGCGTCGACGTATCAGCAAGCTCTTCTCGCGAAGCTTGGATACCAACCCATCTACCAAAGTCTCCTGGCTCGCGATATGGCGTGGTGCCGCCTTCCCAGGTCTGCGATCGGCTGATCGTGAACCCAGTGGCCTCATGGCACCGCGCGGAGATCGCTCACAGTGGCGCGTCCGCGGGGGATTCTCACCCCTCTTCCTTTGAAGCAGATGTTTTGATGTGTTACTGACAGTCTGTGTCGGGTCCGCGGTGCTGTCAAGGTGCCGGGGCAGGAAAATGACCGCGTTCTGGGGAGCAGGCCGGGCAAGATGCGGCTCCCGGAGGACAGTGCAGGCTGAAGGCGAAGCCGTCGGTGAGGCCAGATATGACCTGACGGTGGCGTTCTATATGCAGCCTCATGGATAATAGCCGACCATGAAACGGAAGAAGCGAAAAAGACCATCCCTTTTGCCCCTCTCCATGGCGGAACGTCACATGCAGCCGATCGCGGCGGTGATCCTGGACCAATCGTCCGACATCCAATCGGTGGCGGAGGCGTACGATGAGCTGCTGCGCATGGAGGATCGCTACGTGCTTCCGCCTGAGTACTACTCCGCCCGGATGGTAGCCGGGTCGACGTTGAACAAGAGTCCCGCGGAAATCCTCAAAACCGCGGAGCGGGGGACCGAACACTACCCGAACGATGTATTCCTCCGGTTCAATCTCGGCACAGCGTATTTTCAGTACCAATATCCCCTGTTGGCTCATCGCGAACTGGAGCTCGCAAAGAAGCGACACACCCCGGACGACGCCGAATACTTACAGATGGAGCGGATAGATGAGCTCATTCAGGATATCGAGTCGGAAGCGCCCGACGTTCTCTCTACGATAGGCCTTACCTGGCCCGCCGACAAAGAGGTTGCCGTTGCCGGCGAACAGGTGCGGCGGCTCCTGGAACTGGGAGAAATGCACGCCTGCGTTGAGCTCGCGTTGGATACACTTGAGCACTCCCCCAGCCAGAACCACATCAGAAACAACCTCGCCCGTGCGCTCTGGGAACTGGGACGAATTGAAGAGGCGCTGCAGCAGCAGGAAGAATCGCTCCGGAGAGCTCCCGACAGGCTTTCCGGCCTGGCCAATATGGTGCGCTTTTGCGCACTTGCCAACCGCGACAGTGACGCCCGCAGATGGGCCGACCATGCGATGAGTCTCGATCGTCCCGAGGGGCCGGACCTTTTCCCCTTGGTGGAGATCCTGGCGTTCATGAACGATGAATCCGAACTGCGCACGCTGGCGGAGGAGCAGGGACCGTCGCTCAGGAAGTGGCTGGCCGGACCTCGGGGAACGGCGGCGCTGGTGATCGGAACCGCCTATGCCCGCGGCGGTCGGATGAAGGAGACGCGGCGGTGGTGGGACACGGCGCGCAGTAGCGGATTGCTCCAAGAGGTAGAGCTGCGGTGGGACGAACTGGATCGGCCGGAGAACGACCGAAACGCCCCATGGTACTTTTCCACGTTTGGGTTGTTGCCGCGCGCGATCAACGAGATGCTCACGGATACCGAAGTTCCGGAGGAGCCCGAGAATCTTGCTGCCTGGGTGCGACCGACTGCGGAGGCGTGTCCAGAGTTTCCCACGTTCGGCCGGTATCTCATCCGACATGGTGACGACGTGGGCCGCTTGATCGGTCTCGCGCTCCTTGAGATTACGCGGGATAGTGAGATGGCGCGGGAAGCGGCGGAGCTGATCCACAATAAGGAAGCGCGGGAAGAGCGTCGGGCTCAGGCGTTTCGAGCACTGGATGCGTATGGTCCGGTGGAGATGCCGGACGACAGCGAGCCGGTCCGCGTGCACGGGTACCAAATCTCCTTCGAGCCGACGTCGCTCCTACCGGACGCGATCGAGAAACTGCACGTGGCCGCCCACGACCACCTCGTGAACGACGAACCTGACCAGGCGGAACCGCTCCTCCTGCAGGCGCTTGAGATGCACGAAGACCCGGCGATTCGCCAGAACCTTGCGGTGGCGTACCAGAATCAGGGCAAACGCGCGGAGGCGCTGCGCCTGCTGAAAGAAACGCGAACGAAATATCCCGATTACGCCTTCGCCCGATTGGCCGAGGCAACCGAACTCGCAGGGCAGGGACACATCACAGCGGCGCACGAGTTGGTAGAGCCGATCATCCAGCGGAAAGACTTTCACGTGAGCGAGTTCACCACCCTCTGCGAGTCGATGTGTTCCATCCTGATGGTAGAAGAACGGCTTGATGAAGCGGCCGGCTGGTTGGAGATGTGGCGAAAGGTGAAGCCCAGTGATCCCCGTCAAGAAAACTACGTCCTGCTGGAAGGATACCGAGCGATGGAAAAGATGATGGAAAAGCTGGATAAGAAACGGAAACCGGGAACGTCGTAGCCGCTGTGGGCGAAACTCCTGCCGAATCACGACCCTTCCCCCGCCCCGGGATCCACGATAATATTTGACAATCTCGACAAGAAACGGGGAAAACGTGGCAGTATAGCGCGACGGATCTCCCGGAGAGACGATTCCACGGTGTCTCCGTCGACACCGATCATGATCGCCGTCGGTTTTCCGTCGCGGGT
>CAYQRW010000109.1:0-2107 GCA_964419735.1 uncultured Spirochaeta sp. | reverse complement strand
GGATGGACGCCTTGATAGAAAAATTCCGCCGGAAGGTAGCGCTGGCCAGTACTCACTTTGTCCGCAGCGCGATGGATATTATTCGGTGGGATTCCCGGCTTGTTGGCATCAAAGGCGCCCGGGGCGTTGGCAAGACAACGCTGCTCCTGCAGCACATCGTTTTGACCTGCGGCGACCAACTGGACTCGGTCCTGTACGTCAGCCTGGACGACCTGTGGTTTGCTCACAACAGTCTGACCGATCTGGTTGACCAGTTTGTGAAAACCGGCGGGAAACGGCTCTACCTTGACGAGGTTCACAAGTACCCCGACTGGTCTCGCGCCCACGAGCTGCGGTATCCGGAGCAGGGGGACTTTCTGGTGGACAACACGTATACGATCGAGATCGTTGAAAAAAACAAGGGACGACGGCAGCTCCGCGGCGTTGATGATAGTTACGTTGCGGCGGATGACATCGAATACGGTCACGGACGGACGATACCGCTCTGGTTGTTCGGATTCCTCCATTAGAACAACCGTGCGACGGCGTTTCCATCAATCCTCCGGTCCGCGCATCATCCGCCGGTGCCACCAACTGAGTCTGACCGACTGCGTCAGTTTCGAGATCATGCGGCGCAACGGGTGCACCACAGCCGTTGTCTTTGATCCACACTTTGCGGAACAGGGGTTCACTTCCTTTTCGCTGGAGGGGGCTTCCGGGACGGCGGGTACGCGCCAACCGGACGCGGAGTGACGCCGTGCCCCCCACGAAGCGGGGTTGGCATGGCTCCTGCCGTATCGGCTCCGCGGAACGAAGTTCGACCTTGATACCCCGAGCAGCGATCGCTTTCCACGATCCCGTCGGGTGACGCGAAGACCGCGAGCATCTGGCTATCATTGTGTCCGCCGACGGAGACTCATCCATACCAGACGAAGCTGTGCGGGTACTGCCGTTCATACCAACCCGTCAGTTCCGACGTGAGCTCCGCCAGATCCTCCCGTGTACATACCGTTCAGGGTACCATTTCAGTACCGATTACTCCGATCAAAGGACGTGTGCATCGAGGAAGAGGATCTGCTTTGGTGGGAGAATTTGCACCATGCCATCATATATGATATTATGATGGCATGAATGGTTCGTTGATTCGCGCACAGATTCAGTTCTATCCGGAGCAGCTCTCGCAGATCCGCGATCTGGCGGGCGCAGCGGGGGTGTCCGTGGCGGAGGTGGTACGGCGGTCCGTAGATTACTACATCGAGCAGCACGCGGCGACGGGCGGCGCCCGTGCGGCGCGGTTACAGGCGGCGGAGGTGGCGGGACGGTATGGGTCCGGCCGGAACGATGTATCGGAACGTCACGATGATGCGCTGGCGGAGGCGTTTGGCCCGTGATGGTGTTTGTCGATACCTCCGGGCTGTATGCGGTGTTTGATCGGGATGACCGGAATCACGCCGTCGCGGCGCACCGGTGGCGGTCGCTCCTGGACTCCGATGTTCGACTGGTAACGCACAACTACGTTGTCCTCGAGTTGACGGCGCTCCTCCGGAGCCGTCTGGGTATGGATGCGGTCCGGGATCTGACGGTGGAAGTTATCCCGGTGCTCACGGTTCAGTGGGTGTCGGAGACGATCCACGCCCAGGGAATGCACGCGATGCTTGCCGCGGGGAGACGCAGACTGAGTCTGACCGACTGCGTCAGTTTTGAGATCATGCGGCGCAACGGATGTACCACGGCCTTTGTCTTTGACCCACACTTTGAGGAACAGGGGTTCAGAACCTTCTCGCCGGAGGAGACGGCGGGGACGCGCCAATCGGATGCGGAATGATGCTGTGTCCGCCGACGGAGACTCATTCATACCAGACAAAGCTGTGCGGGTACTGCTGTTCATACCAACCTGTCAGTTCCGACGTGAGTTCGGCCAACTCATCCCGCGGAATATCCAGCACCACCTCGGCGCGGTAGTTGTTGGGGGCGAGCATGTTCACCAGGATTACCGACAGCTGTTTGCCCTCTATGGTGGCGGCGACCTCGAAGGATACGGCGGCGCAGGGCGCGGCCTCGGTGAGGGAGCGGTCGTGTCTGGCGGTGTACTGGCCTGCCGAGACGTCCGCCGACAGCGCCTTGGCCA
>CAYQRW010000108.1:0-10833 GCA_964419735.1 uncultured Spirochaeta sp. | reverse complement strand
CGCTGGGCGTTCGATTAGATCCGCAAACGCCTCCAGCATCGTCCAGGGATTGGAGAAGCGGCTCACGTGAAAGATGTAGGGAGGCGAAATCTCCGGCGCATTCGGCTCATCCGGTGGTGATTGGGCGAGCTCGTCGGCGGAAAGCACGCGGTAGGCCGGGGCACAGGCGTTGTAGGTGACGTGGATCTTCTCCGGGGGTATCCGATAGTGCTCGGAGAACCACGTCTTGCTGGTTTCCGAAACGGTCACCAGGGCGTCCAGGCGGCGGGCGTAGCGGGGAATTACGTGTTTGGAATGCATACGCTTGACCCAGCTGTACGCTTCCGGGAGCAGCATCGGCTCCGCGCTGTGAATCGTGGCCACCTTCTTGGCGCGGAGACCGTGAATTGGGGAGACGATGGTGAGCGGAGAGAAGTGGACCACATCGTACTCGCCGCGGTTGAGGACGGCGGCGGCACGAAGGGGATTGGCGGGAAGTCTGACCTCCGGCGCCCACCGGTAGATCTCGTCGTGGGAGTCCTGGTAATGGGCGAGATGGATATCCAGGTCCGTGGCCTGCGGCAGCAGGTGCCGAATCATCTCCCGCAGGTGGTGGCCGCTGCCGGAGGTGCCCGAGCGGTCGATGGAACGGGTGATAATCGCGATGCGGGGGCGCTGCGTTGCGGGTGGGGTCATTCGGCGGCTCCGGTGCCGCCGGCGCCGGGGCCCGCGATATCGAGGTGGACGCCGGGGTCTTCGAGTCCCGCTGTGGCTTTGCGAGTGAGTGTGCGGCGGACGGTAAGGAGGAGCATCCCTCCATTCACGATGAAATAGATGATCACATAGGTGCCCTCGTAGCCGCCGACGAGGGCCACCACGGCCAGCGGCAGCGCGAAGCCGGAATTGGCGGCGAGGTTCTGGGCCGCGATCATGATCGGGTTGGAGCGGTCCTCCCGCGGCTTGATCGGCCGCACCTGTGACGCCTGTTCCTCATAGATGTTGAGAAACTTCTGGTACAGGAGACGGGCGTACAGTGACAGCATCGAAGCACCGACCCCGGCGAGCAGGAGTGCCATGGCTGGAAGCACGGTAGAAAGTGGAAGGAAGTCCAGCGCTGTGCCGGCTGAAAGGAGAGGGGCGGCACTTGAGGCGCCCGCTCCCGCAGCGTCTGCTGCTCCGGTGCCCAGGAGCCCACCCAGACCGGAGAGGTTGAGGATGGCGGGTATTACCGTATCCAGGCCAAGGACGCTTCTCGCCGCCGCGACACCCATAGATGAATAGAGAAGCATGCTCACCGAGTAGCCGCCGAAGGCGTCGGCGTACTCTCCCCGCTTGCTTCCTGTGCCGGTGGCGCGCGCTACGGTTCCATCCGCGCAGTCAAAGATGATCCATAGCTGAAAACAGAGTGAACCAACGATCTGCCAACTCGGATTGCCGAGCGCGATCAACGCCGCTCCAGCCCAGACAAAGAAGGCAGAGATGAAGGTAATGCCGGTGGCGGTGATCCCGAGGTTGATCGCAGCCCACGCCACGGGCCACGAGAAACGGCGACCTACGTGGTAGAGCCACAGATCAAAGCGCTCGTTACTGCGTTTATTTGTGTCGTAAGAGGCGGTGATCTCCGACATCGTCATGCGTGTGCCCATGATCATCAGCATAGCGTGGGAGATGCGCTTTTCCAACCACGCCGGCACGCGCATCTCATAGAAAACAAACACGCTGCACACGCAATGCTCACGGGCACCTCCCATTCTTCCTCTATGGAAAGGTGTACGCCCGATCGAAAGCGACCACGGGTCTCCGTGATTTGCTGCGTGTATAACGGTATGGCCTTTGTCGACAAAGCCGTTCCCTCCATCTTGTCGCAGACGCTTCCTGACTTCGAGTTCTTGATTGTGGATGACGGATCCGACGACGGAACGAGTGAGTTTCTTGCCGAGGTGGCGGAGAGCGATCCGCGCGTGCGGGTCTTCCGGCTCGAGCGCTCCGGTGCGGCTCGAGCTGCGAACTACGCGTTGCGCTTCGCCCGGGCACCATACGTTGCGCGTCAGGACTTTGATGACATCTCATATCCGCAACGTCTACAGGAGCAAGTTGAGTATCTCGACGCGCATCCGAGAGTGGGCCTTGTTGGCGCGTGGTACATCCTGGACGACGCCAATCGGGGAGAACGGTATGTGCGTCAGTATCCTGCCGATGATCATAGCCTCCGCCGTCGCATGACCAAGGCGATTCCCTTTGCGCATACCCTCGTGATGATGCGGACCGACGCACTGCGAGCTGTCGGCGGTGCCGCGGAAGTGGACAACATTATCGATCTCCGGACCTTTATCGCGATCGCTGAGGCTGGATGGGAACTTGCCAACGTGCCGAAGGTCTTGGGCGAACATTACGTATACGCCGACAGTTTCTTTCACGCACATTTCTCGTACCGTCGCCGGCAGCGGGAGTTAGCCGGCGTGCAGGTGAGCGCCATTCTCCGCCTGCGCCTCGGATGGTGGCGAGTAATCTATCCCCTGGGGCGACTGGTCTACGGATCTCTCTCGCACGATCTCAAGCGTTTCGTGCGGCGGACGCTCGCCGGCAACCGCGAGACGGACGTTGTCTTACGATAACAGCAGGCCAACCAGATCCGCTAACATCTGCTCCTGACGCGCTCTAATCTCGGAAACACGGCGTGGTCCCGCCTCTTCGAGGCGGGAGACCGTCTCCGGCTCGCGTTCGATCTGCAGGATCCGGGACGCGATTTCCGGCACCGACCAGGGGTTGCATAAGAGTGCCGCGTCGCCCACCAACTCCGGTATTGAATTAATCCCGGAGGTGATTACCGGCGTACCCGTCGCCATGCATTCCAAGGGCGGATAGCCAAAACCTTCGTTCAGGGTGGGGAAGACGAGCGCCCGCGCCTGCGCGTACAGACGCGTAAGATCCTCCCGGGGGAGATATTCCAGCAGGATAAACCGGTCGGCATGCGGATGGCTCCGTAGGCGACGGATATAAGGCGCCTCGCGCCCGTGGGAAGTGATACCCACCAGCACGGTCCGGTGCGCAAGCAGCTCGGCCTCGTAGAGGCGGAGGACTGCGTCCACCGCACGGGCACCGTTCTTGGCCCAACGATTGGCGGTGATAATGAGGTAGAAGCCGCGAGGGGCCAGGTTGTGGGACTCTACGATGGTTCCGGTATCTTGGGTTGCCTCGTATTCGGCCGGTGCCGCCGGTGAGTACAGCGTGTGGACGGTGGTACCACTTCTGGCGAGGTCTGGAAACGTAGACAGTAAACTGTTGCGACTGTGGGTGCTGACGGTGACGATTTCTTGATCCTGGGCAAGTGAGAAGAGCCGACGAAACTGCGCACGGCGGTGCGCAAGGTAGCGGCGACGCGCCAGACGGGGTACCAGGTGGCGACCCACCGCTCGCAGCGAGGTGGCGTAGCGCAGCTCATCGTTATCGAACGGAAGTTCGATGGGGCGCAGTCCGTGGATCGTGTACACAAACTGGCAGCCTGTGGGAACAAACGGGAGCGGTCTCTCTCCACCGCGCCCACCGTTTCTCCTGCGCCTCCCGGCTCCGGCATATCGCAGAGGCAGCGCGCTAAAAAACCGCGTTGCTCCAATCTTGGCAAGCAGCGCGCCTACCTCGTCCGGCGTATCTACCCACTTGACCGGGATACCCGCCTGCGCCGCTGCCTCCAGGATAAGCGGATCGATCAGCTTCTGCCTGCACGCGACCGCAATGATCGACTCTTCGCGATCGGTCTCCGCCGCGTGGCTGGTCAATGCGAAAAACACCCGTCGGGTGTACTCGCCGCCACCGCTCACTGGCGAAGTTCCTTCAGGTTGCAAGGCGATGAGGTCGAAAACCAGGCGCTTCATGGTGCATCCTACCGCTCCCCTGAAGTGCGAGCCAACTGACCGCGCGCTATCTCATCGTTTTCTCACGATTACGACCGTGGGTGGCCAGATGTCAAGACCGCCAGAAGGAACCAGGGATGCGCTTTTCCAAGGTGGCGAGTATACTGATGCGGCGTATGAAAATTGGAGTGATGGTCGGACGGTTTCCGGTGGTGAGTGAGCAGTTCATTCTGAACCACATTGTGGGGCTTATCGATTGTGGCCACGAAGTTACTATCCTTGCGGTCAATGAAGGTGACATGGAGCGGGTCCAGCCGATGGTACGCGACTACCATCTGATAGATCGAACGGTGTATGCGCGGCTGCCCCGTTCGTCCCGTGCCCGGTTCGTGGGTGTTCCCCTGATGTTCCTTTGGAATCTGATCCGCCGTCCGGTGAAGACGCTCACCGGCGTGCGCTATGATCGCTACCGCACCGGTTTCACCTCGGGGAAGACGATGTTTTTCCTCAACGCCGTGGGTCATCTCCGGTTTGACCTTCTCCATGTGCACTTTGGAGCCAACGGGCTCACCGGAGCGTTTTTGAAGGATATCGGTGTCGCCGATCGTCTTGCCGTGGCGTTCCATGGATCCGACATAAATACGTATCCGCGACGGTATGGACAAGACGTCTACCGGTACATGTATCAGCGGTGCGATTTGATCACGGCGAATACTTCATTTACCGCGGATAAGATCGTCACGAATGGAGCGGATCGATCACGGATCAGATTAGTTCCGGAGAGCCTCAAGGTTGTGGAGTACCCCTTTGTTCCGCGAAATCCGAAGGAGGACCGCTTTCGGATTCTCACGGTGGGTCGGTTGGTGGATAAGAAGGGCCACCGGTTTGTGTTGCCCGCCCTGGCGGCTATCCGTGACGAGATTCCTGGACTGACGTACCGGATGGTGGGGGATGGTCCAAATCGCGCGGCGCTGGAAGCTCAGGCGCGGGAGTTGGGTGTTGACGATATCTGTGAGTTTGCCGGTCTCATGACCTCGGATGCTATTCAACAGGAGTACGCCAACTGTGACCTCTTTGTGCTTGCCAGTGTCACCGCCTCCAGCGGGGACATGGAGGGACAGGGCCTCGTGATTCAGGAAGCGCAGGCGTCGGGCTGTCCCGTGCTTTCAACGCTCCACAACGGGATTCCGGACGGCGTCCTCGACGGTGAGACGGGTCTATTGGTCCCCGAAGGTGACAGCCAGGCACTTGCTGATGCGATCCTTGAACTCGCTCAGGATCGAGGGCGACTCAAGGAGATGGGACGGCGGGGATCGCAGTTTGTGAAAGAAAAATATGACACGACGATCGTGACGCAGACGCTCCAGGGGTGGTACCGCGAACTGGTCGGTATGGACGCGTAATGATAACCGTCCTCGCCCTCTACGACCGCATCTCGCTTTTCCATACCCTGGCGCCCTGGATACTCGGGCTGCACCGGGAGGGATGGGCCGCTGCCGTGGAGGAGTCCGGTGGGGCGCTGCCGTCGAGGCCGCCGCGGATCACGTTTACCGACGATCCGGAGTGGTGTCTGCGCCGTGACCGCAACGAGTATCTGATCATCGTACGGCGCTACCTCAAGCCCCCAGTAACCGACCTGGACCAGATGACTCGTTTCCGCGCCCGCTACCGACGGATCTTCTTCCTCAACGGAAACGCTGGTGGTGGGCTGCACCGTCCTAAGGTGGTGCCTTACGTGGACCGCTTTTATAATAAGGCGCTGTTCTCCGATCTATCTCTGTACCGGAGTGAGTTGTACGGGGGCGAGCTCTTCACCCACCGCAATCACCTGGACCATGGCATTGTTGATCCGGAGCCGGTAATTCCCGCAGCGCTGTCAGATCACGATCTCACTAAGATCCACCTCCACTGGAACATCGGCGTCGGCGATTTTCCCCGCAGGAAAGTGCTGCAACGTTTGGGGGTGGCGCTTGCCCGGGCCCCGGGGGGAGGGCCACGACTGGCGCGTCCGATTATCCACCGGCGGGAGATGCTGGATCCGACTCCACCTGGAGTCGTTTCCGCCGGCTCCGTCGACTATGATGTGAACGCCCGCCTCGGTACGCCGGGGTATCCCACCATCGCCCATCACCGCGAGACGCTTACCGGGATACTCGATGCAGCGGCCCAGCGACGGGGCTGGACGGTTGCCCGGGACCGTGTTGCTCCGCGCCGGTATCTCGCCGATATGCAACGTTCTCGGGTCACCTTCAGCCCCTTTGGATGGGGGGAGGTCTGTTTTCGCGATTTCGAAGCGGTCCGCGCCGGGTCTCTTCTCGTGAAGCCGGACATGAGTCATCTCCGGACTTGGCCCGATATTTTTGTGCCGGGAGAGACGTACGTCCCGGTGCGGTGGGACGGGAGCGACCTAGAAGAGACGATCTCCTACTACCTGGAGAACGAAGGTGAGCGTAATCGCATCGTAGCAGAAGCGCACCGGAGCTTCCGTGAGCAGCTGTGGGACGTGCCGCAGCGCGCGGCACAGCTCCTGGCGGAGTTAGTACGAGAATGACTGATCGGCAGTTGCGTACGATCGTCGGGGTGTTTCCTATCGCCGAGATTCGAACCGGGGGGCATAAGCGCTACATCGAATTGGCGCGGCAGCTGATCGAACGCGGCCATCGGGTACTACACATCTGCCGTCCCAGCATGGCGACATCCTTGCCCGGCGAGACGATCCCCGCAATTCCCGACCATGTGCAGAGCTACCTGATCCCGCGGTGGTGGCGCTATCGGGCGCTGGTAACGCAGCACGCATCGTTGATTCGAGACGCGATACGAGCCGGCGGATCCGGCGCTCCTGATTTAGTGCTTACCTTCGGCGAGACCAACTATCCCGCGGCCCGGGCGGTGGCGGATCAGTTTTCGGTGCCGTTGGTGTTTGCCCTGCGCAGCAACTTCGTGGACGAATTTTTGCAGTTCGGCACGTTTCGCCAACGAATCCCGGGGTTCCGCCGCGGGCAGAAGCGGTTCCAGCGGTGGTGGAAACACCGCCTGGAGCGTATGTTCTGTCGTGGTGCAGACCTGATCGTGTTTCAGACCGACTACGACCGGGATAACGTGATCACGCGCAACCCGGAGATCGCGCGAAAGTCGGCAGTAGTTCCCAACAGTTTCAGAGCGTCATGGTTGCCCGCGGAACTGGGACGACCCGTGACGTGTCACTCGGAAACTGACGATTCCGGTGGTACCAACGCGCCGGCCCAGTGGAAGCCATTCCGATTGGTGTACCTCGGGCATCTTAACGAGCGTAAGGGAGTCCAGTATCTGTTTCCGGCGCTCCGGATTCTGAAAGACCGCGGCGTCACTGGATTTCACCTGGAGGTGGTGGGATTCGGCGGGTTGGAGACGTGGGCCCGCTCCTACGTCACCGATACCGGTCTGGATGCGCTGGTTGCGTTCCATGGACGGGTAGATCGTCCCTTGTCCATAGTGGCCGGCGCTGATCTGATGGTAATTCCCTCTCTCTACGATAGCTTTCCCAACACCGTTCTGGAGGCACTCTTCGTGGGAACTCCCGTGATTGGCGCCGACTCTGCCGGTATATCAACGATGCTCCACCATCAACAACTGCTGTTTCCTCGAGGCGATTCGCAGGCGCTCGCCGACCGTCTGCAGTGGCTGATCGAGGACCGATCAGAGTTCCAGGAAGTATGCCGATTGTCCGCCGATCGCCGGGCGACCTTCGATTTCGACTGGGCGGAGCGGTGGGAGTCGGTTTTCCAGGCCGTCGTCGGAGCTCGATGGCGAACCCGCTAATCCTGTGTGGTCTGCGCCGCTGGTTCGCTGCTTCGGAAGAGCAGCATCCGCCGAGCAACATATTTCCACGTATAGGCGATTACCGCGGATAGTAGACGCGACCAGATGTACACGAGTCCCACTACAGATGTGAAGAACCACATGGTGGCTGAGTTCAGTACCAGACCCAGGAGTCCAATTCCGACGAACACCGAGAACTCTACAGCCTTGTTCTGCGTGGAGCGAGTCTTGAAGACCCAGGCAACGCTCATCACATAGGAAAAGATAAGTCCAGTGGAATAACTGATGATTGAGGACCACAGATAGTACAGGCCCAGACCGGAGGTGAGCGTCGTGAGGATGGCAAAGTCTATCGACAACGCCGCCACGGAAACGATACCGTAGCGACCAAACTCGAGAAATGGCAGGTTACGTCGCATTATGTATGACTATGACACAATTTCCATTCATTTCACTATAGTGGTGGCACTATGAAACTAATCATCCAGATTCCGTGTTACAACGAGGCCCCCACCATCGGAACCGTACTCAATGGCCTTCCCCGCACTGTCGAAGGCTTTGATACGGTGGAGTGGCTCGTTATCGATGACGGAAGTACCGACGGAACGGCTGAAGAAGCGAGAAAGCACGGAGTCGACCATGTTGTACGATTCTCTGCGAATCGGGGGCTGGCCTCAGGATTCATGGCGGGGATCGATGCCTGTCTCCGTGCCGGTGCGGACGTAGTCGTCAATACCGATGCAGATAACCAGTACAACTCCGACGATATTCCAGTTCTTGTGAAGCCCATTCTATCGGGTGATGCGGACATGGTAATTGGTGAGCGTCCAATCGACTCGATCAAAGAGTTTTCCTTCGTGAAGAAGCGCCTCCAGCATCTTGGTTCATCCGTCATGCGAGCGGTAAGCCACACGGAGGTTGCGGACGCTCCCAGCGGGTTTCGCGCGATCTCCCGAAACGCGGCAATGCAACTCAATGTCCATAATCCCTACACCTACACCCTGGAGACGATTATCCAGGCCGGATACAAAGGGATCGCGATTACCAACACACCGGTCCGGGTCAACAGTGAGCTGCGCCCCTCTCGCCTGGTAAAGAGCATATTCAGCTACGTCCGCCGTTCATTGGGGACGATCTTTCGCTTCAACGTAGTGTATAGACCGTTTCATTTCTTCTTCGGAATCGGCGTTCTCTTCTTTTTGCCCGGATTTGCGCTGGGAGTTCGATTCCTGATCCTGCTTGTCTTGGGAAATGGAGACGGCCACATACAGTCCCTAATCTTGGCATCGATACTACTCGGATTCGGCTTCTATACGATGCTCGTGGCATTCATCGCCGATTTGATCGCCGTCAATAGGCGCATTTCTGAGGATATTCAGTACCGTGTTCGCAAACTGGAGTATGGTACTGGTTCGCAGTCCGGCGACCGGAGAGAAAAGTGACGCGTACCGATACGTTCCGGTGGACGCTGGCCGCGATTGTCGTGGGAAGCGTGCTGTTTCGATTGTTGATGCTGCAGCCGATCAACGAGGGGCCCGACGAGGTTGACTACTGGTTTGCCGCCTCACGGCTGTTTTCGGACATGCCGTATCCGGAACTCATGCACCGCACGATTCGTTGGCCGATCATCGTCCCCACAGCGATCGTTCAACAGATCACCGGCATACACCCAATGATGTATTACGCCGTACCCATCCTTCTCACACCGGTGCAGGCGGTGCTCATGTATGTGATCGTTCGGCGCCATGGTGATCGCGTTTCGGCGATGGTTGCGGTGATAGTTCTCCTGGCTTTTCCCTATCTGATTCGTTCAAACAGCCAAATTCGCCCTGAACCGTTCGTTCAGGTGTTTCTTATGGCGATGTGGCTTTCACTCGACCGCTATTTGAGCCGGCGCGGGAGGCGAAGCCTCGTCATGGCAGCCCTCTGGCTGTATCTGGCATACCTAACGAAGATAACAAGCATCTATTTCCTGCCGGGAGCGATCGCCCTTATCGTCTGGTATCGTCGCGAATCTATCCGCCAAGCAGCATGGGATGCCCTGCTTTTCGGTGGGATTCTCCTAGTAATGTATCTTGTGGAGCATGGGTTGTACTTCGCTTTGGCAGATGCCCCGTTGGGCCGTTTAGGAATTATCATGAGCACCCATATTCCGGGAACCGTGGATGAAGATGCTCTGGGAAGTTTCTGGGAGCTTTTTCAACGCTACGGATTCGAAAAGCTTCCGCTCCCCTGGCATGTTCTGATATGGGGAGGAGCGCTGGCCGGGGTGGTTGAATGGCGTCGGAGTCCGTGGATTCGTCCACTGGCGCCGTTGCTTGTCAGTTTCATGGTAATGATAACCTTCCTGGTTTCCGGATCTGATCCGTGGGTGCCGGTGGAGCCGTTCAATAATCGGTATTTCATCCCTATGGTTTTCACAGTTATTCCGCCACTATCGCTGCTGATCGGTCGCTGGGGCGCAATGATTCCAGACGGCCTTCGCGAACTCGCGGTCCCCGGAGCTCCGCTGCTGCTGGTTGCTGGTGCGGCGCTCGTCAGTTTGCTGCCGTTGCCTCAGGCGGCGCGCCGCTTCTACACACCAATCAACGAGCTCTCGAGTCATCCGCTGCAACAAATGGGAGCGATTACGAACGACGTTCGCGCCGCGCTTGATGAGGATCTCCCGCTCATTTCAATTGACGAACCGTCCGGCTACAATCGCAAAGGACTGGATGTGGTGAATCGCGTGATGCTTCCATATCTGGATCGTACCCGTGGTACCCGTATTTCTCCGCTGCCCGAGGAGACTTGGATGACCGAAAGACTCCGGGTTGACTATCTGGTAACCGACGCCCCTGATCCCTCAGGTATTGACGACGACAACCGGGTCCTTTTGGTGGAGCGCAGGCCACTCCACGCCACATTCCTGCCATTGGCGGATGCAATCGACTCATACTGAAGCGAGGTTGTATGGTTACCCCCAATTTCATCGAACCCAAGCGCATTCTGGTCACCGGCGGCGCCGGTTTTCTCGGAAGCCACCTCTGCGACCGGCTGCTGGCGGAGGGCAATGAAGTGCTCTGCGTGGACAACCTCTTCACCGGGCGTAAGCAGAACATCTACCACCTCTTAGATAACCCGCGCTTCGAGTTTATGCGCCACGATGTCACCTTCCCCCTCTTTGTGGAGGTAGATGCGATCTACAACCTGGCGTGTCCCGCCA
>CAYQRW010000107.1:0-10905 GCA_964419735.1 uncultured Spirochaeta sp. | reverse complement strand
GAAGACCAGCATCGTTTCCACCTCCGTGTCGGTGAGCCGTTCTACCTCACGCCGGTACGCTTCAGGATCCTCCTGGGCAAACACCTGATCGATACTGTCCACGCGCCCAAGCGTGCGAAAGACACCACCCACATTCTGCGGGATATCGAGCACGGCTACCCGCGAGGTCTCCGGATGGTAGAACACCAAAAACGCGAGGAAGGGGGTGTCCTCTTCTTCCGCCACTACCAGCACGCGGAGCACCTCTCCCTCGGCCACGGTACTACTGATCTCATCGGTCCGGATTTGAGAGTAGAGCAGTCCCACCGTCAGGGCCACCGCCGCCAGCACCAGCAGCAGAAATACAACCGTGGCATTCATCGTGCGTGTTGCCATAATCCCTATTCCTTTGAAACCCGCTCGAGAAGTGCGGCGGTGGCTGGAGCCAGCCGGCCAAAGCGGGCGTGGCCCAGCTCGATGACCGCCCGAACCATCTCCGGCAGCGAGCGTAACCGGAGTATCTTGCTCCGCTCACCATCGGACAGATACGGACGACCGGGCTCACAGAAGTCCGCCACGTACAAGATCATTCCCAGTGGCCCGAAATCCGCAGCGCCCAAGGTATGATGTCGGACCGCATGCAGCAGTTCTTCGTCCTCTACCGCGTACCAGCGGCGGAGGCGCTCCGCGCTGAGAGCCCCGTGCAGAAGTGTGGGGTGTAAGCGCTCTTCCGTGGTCAGCGGGATGTTCCAATCAGCTGCTAACGCCAATCCCTCACCGGCGGTGAGGTCCCGGTCCAGATCGTGAGCCGCCGCCGCCAGGCGGGCGCGCTCCGATTCGATGCCGAAACGGTGCGCCAACTCCACCGCGGTCTGAATCACTCCCTCGATATGGTGTAGTCGCGCCGGTGTCACGCGACCGGGAAGAAGAGTCAGAATCTTATCACTGATAGAGCTGGTTGCTATTGATGTATTCATAGACCGTGTCGGGAACAAGGTAGCGGACGGAGCGGCCGTGCCGCAAGCGGCTTCGTACAGTGCTGGAGGAAACCGGTATTTCTGGATTCTCCAAGACCACCGTGTCCGGCGCTGCCTCAGGGGGGAACGCAGCCGCATCGACGCCGTGGCGGGAAACCACCACCAGGCGCACCATGGACAGAAGCGAGCGATAGTTCCGCCACTGGGATAACTCCTGCAAAAGGTCGTCCCCGATGATCATCCCCGGACGCGGCACCAGTTCCCCGGCGGCGATCAGCGCCCGCACGGAGGCCTCAGTGTAGGAGGCGTCCTCCCGAGTGAGTTCAATGTCACTCACCGTGAAAAGCGGATTATCGGCGGTGGCCAGCCGCACCATCTCCAGCCGGTGAGAGGCGGAAGCCGCGGTGGCGTCCGGTTTCAGCGGATTCCGTCCCGTGGGAACGACCAGCACCGAAGGTGCACCCAGCGCCGCGGCAGCTTCCTGCGCGGCGAAAAGATGACCCAAGTGTATCGGATCGAAGGATCCCCCAAAAAAGAGCTCCGCCGCACTCACCGCGCTTCGTCTCCGTCTCGATCAGGGGCGCCGCCTGTAGTCTCGGGGTCGGTGGTGGCCAGGTGGAACAGGGCACTGCGAAGCTCCTCGATTCCCTGTCGGGTCACCGCCGAAACCAGGACCCCCTGCTCCCCACCAACCGAGTCGGCCACCGGCTCATGATCACAAAGATCCGACTTGGTGAGAATCACGATAGCCGGCTTGTCCACCAGGCTCGCCTCATACTGCTCCAGTTCAGATCGCAAGATAGCCACGGTGGCCGCGGGGTCCTCATCCGTGGCCTCCACCACAAATGCCACCCCCCGCGTCCGGGCGATATGCTTCAGAAAGCGAATCCCCAACCCCGCCCCCTGGGAAGCGCCCGCAATAATTCCGGGGATATCGGCGAGGACGAAATCCTGCTCGTAATGGTGCATGACCCCCAGATTGGGGATCACCGTGGTAAAGGGATAGTTGCCAATTTTAGGATCCGCCGCGGTGAGGACTTTCAAAAGCGTAGACTTCCCGGCGTTGGGCAACCCCACGAACCCGATATCGGCGATCACCTGCAGCTCAATCCGGAGAGAACGCTCCTGTCCCTCTTCGCCGGGTTGTGAGAACCGCGGCGTCTGGTGGCGAGATGATTTGAAATGGGTGTTGCCTTTACCGCCGCGACCGCCCTCGAACAGGACGTGTCGGTCGCCCTCGGCGACCAGATCCAGGAGACGCTCGCCGGTGCCGGCATCGTATACCACCGTCCCCGGCGGCACCTCGATAACCGTATCCTCGCCGCGGGCACCGTCTTTTTGACGTCCCGCTCCCGGGCGACCGTTCTGCGCAAAAAAACGCCGTCGCATCGCCAGATACGACAGCGTCTTCACATTGGCCTTGACTACAAACACGACGTCCCCGCCGCGCCCGCCGTCGCCACCGTCCGGTCCACCGCGGGGAACGTATTTTTCACGCCGAAACGAAACCGCCCCGGCTCCACCGTTCCCCGATCTGACCTGGATCTCCGCTTCATCTGTAAACAGCGGACTGCCTCTCGCTATTTCCCGTTACTCGACTTCCACCGGTGTGATGGAAACCAGCTTCTTGCCGCGGCGGGTGTGAAATCGCACGGTGCCGTCGGCCTTAGCGAAGAGCGTATCGTCCTTACCGCGCCCCACCATGTCTCCGGGATGCAGCTTCGTGCCGCGCTGACGCACCAGGATGGAACCTGCGGGTACTAATTCTCCCCCGAAATGCTTCACGCC
This sequence comes from uncultured Spirochaeta sp., assembly GCA_964419735.1. Taxonomy (GTDB): domain Bacteria; phylum Spirochaetota; class Spirochaetia; order DSM-27196; family Alkalispirochaetaceae; genus Alkalispirochaeta. The sequence continues at coordinate 8,161 of CAYQRW010000107.1, read as the reverse complement.
TAACCGTTGTGCATTAGAATCACGACCGTTCTTGGAACTACCACCGCCCTTTTTATGAGCCATACTTCTTCTCCTCGGTAATTGTTAGTCTCATTTCATCCGGCCACGCAGCCGCAATCTCCCGCAGACTGGTGGCCGTCACCGCCCAGGTACCGGCAAGCCATTGCAGATCACGGCATTCACCGAGCCGAAGGTCGAAAGACCCCGGCTGGTCCGCCTGAACCTGCACGCGACACCCGGTATTGGTGGCAATGACGAGCCCAAAGCTCTTCAACACCACCGAAACCGCGGCGCAGGGAGCACTTTCCGATGACCCACTCCGCATCGCATGACCGGAGGAGACCACCCGACTCGGGATGCCCTCCACCGTGGTCACCTGCACGTTGATCATCGTCTCAGGATTACGCCCACGATCACGCCCCGGCGATTTCCTTGATCCGAATCGTCGAGTAGTGCTGCCGGTGCCCTTTGGTACGACGATAGTTCTTTCGTCGTTTGTGCTTGAACACGACCACTTTTCGGTCCCGCAGGTGGTCTTCAACCTCGGCCTTGACCACTGCGCCATCCACGTAGGGCGTTCCCACCTTGGTGCCGGTGTCATCTTTCAACAGTACCACCGACGGAAACTCGACCGCGCTTCCTTGCTCGGAATCGAGATGATCCACGCGCAGGACGCTGTCTTTTTCAACCTTGTATTGCTTACCCTTGATTTCTACCAATGCATACATCGTTAAGTTCTCCAAATTCTTTGAGCAGCCCATTTAACAGGATTGTAGCCCCTCCGTCAAGAGCGCTCTTCGGCGCGCTCACACGAGATTGGTACGTCCCATGAGGTAGCGGTCAACTTCACGGGCGGCTCCTCGGCCCTCTTTGATCGCCCAGACAACCAGACTCTGTCCGCGGCGCGCGTCGCCGGTGGAAAACAGCCCGGGAATCGAGGTGGCGAACTGCTCGTATTCCGCCTTGATGTTGCTTCGCTCGTCTCGCTCTACGCCCAATTCCTCAGCAATATAGTCTTCAGGGCCCAGAAATCCCATCGCCAGCAATACTAAGTCCGCCGGCCACTCCTCTTCCGTGCCGGGGATCTCCTCAAAGCGCGGGCGACTGCCGGGTTCCTTGATCCATTCCACGCGGATGGTGCGGACGGCGGTTACGTTCCCGTGTTCGTCACCGACAAACTCCTTAGTGAGTATCGAATACTCCCGGGGATCCTTACCAAACACCGCCGCCGCTTCTTCATGGCCGTAATCCATCTTGTAGGTCCGGGCGAAGGTGGGCCACGGCATTTCGTCGGTGCGCTCCGCCGGGGGTTTGGGCATCAACTCGAAATTGGTCAACGACTTGCATCCGTGCCGCATGGACGTACCCAGGCAGTCATTCCCCGTGTCTCCGCCGCCGATGACGATTACGTGTTTCCCCTCGGCGGAGATATAGGCGCCGTCGGCGTGCTGTGAATCGAGGAGGCTCTTGGTGTTGGCCGAGAGAAAATCCATGGCAAAATGAACCCCCTTCAACTCGCGCCCGGGGGCGGGGAGATCCCGCGGTTTGGTAGCCCCCACGGCGAGAACCACGGCGTCATGGGAGTCCATCAATTGGGTAGCAGAGATGTCCCGGCCCACATCCACGCCGGGGCGAAAACTGATGCCTTCCGCGGCCATAATGCCGTTGCGCTTCTCCACGAGATTCTTGTCGAGCTTCATGTTGGGAATGCCGTACATCAGCAGGCCCCCGATGCGATCCTGCCGCTCGTAGACCGTCACGGTATGGCCCGCCTGGTTCAGCTGATCCGCCGCCGCCAGCCCCGCCGGTCCGCTTCCGACAACCGCCACCGTCTTGCCGGTGCGGTACTCCGGAATGCGCGGCGCCATGAGTCCACTGTCGTAGGCGCGATCAATGATCGCCGCCTCATTTTCCTTAATCGTAACCGCCGGCTCGTTAATCGCCAAGACGCAGGCGTGCTCACAGGGAGCGGGACAGACTCGACCGGTATACTCCGGAAAGTTGTTGGTCTTCATGAGCCGGTAGAACGCCTCATCCCACTTACCCTGGTAGATGAGATCGTTCCATTCCGGGATGAGGTTATCTACCGGACATCCAAAGTCCGACTGACAGAAGGGAACGCCACAATCCATGCAGCGCGCACCCTGAGTCCGGCGTTCCTCGTCGTTGAGCTCCCGCTTGAACTCCCGAAAGTCCTCGATGCGGACCGCCGGGTCATTATGCGCCGCCGTCTGGCGCTCATATTCCATAAATCCTGTGGGCTTACCCATGAACTACCTCCTGGTTCAGCTGATCGCGCTCCCGACGAAGCTCGAGAATGCGGCGATACGTGGGAGAGATCACCCGGACAAACTCCCGACGATGTTCCGCCCAGTTGGCCAGAATTTCCTGCGCGACCTCGCTCCTGGTGAGTTGCATATGCTCCCGGACCATGGCGAGCAGCTTCTCTTCATCTTCAGTGTCAAGCTCGACGATTTCCACCATGCCGGGATTGATGTATTCGGGCAGGATTCCGTTTCGATCCCACACGTAGGACACCCCGCCACTCATCCCGGCGGCGAAATTGCGGCCTACGCTGCCAAGGATGACAGCGGTTCCTCCGGTCATGTACTCGAGGCCGTGATCACCGACCCCTTCAATCACCACGTCCACGCCCGAGTTACGTACGCAGAAGCGTTCCGCGGCGACCCCACGGATAAACGCTTTTCCGCTGGTGGCGCCGTAAAACGCTACGTTTCCGATGAGAATGTTCTCCTCGGCACGGAATAGAGACTCCCGCGGTGGATAGACGATAAGTTGACCTCCCGACAGACCTTTTCCCACGTAATCGTTGGCATCTCCTTCCAGCTCGAGGGTCACCCCCTGAGCCAGCCACGCCCCAAAGCTCTGACCGGCACTTCCGGTAAACTTTACGTGAAAGCTGTTATCGTCGAGCTCATAGGCTCCGATGCGCTTGACGATCTCATGGCTCAGCATGCCGCCGGTGGTACGATCGGTATTGCGAATCGGCAGTTCCAGATGCACCGGTTCCCGCCGGGAGAACAACGGCCCCGCCCGTTCGATCAACGTGCGATCCAGGACTTTGTCGATTCCGTGGTCCTGAGGCACGCAGCAGAACACGCCGGTATGCCCCTGGCCGGTGGATACCGGATTCAGGAGGGCGCTCAAATCAACACCCTCACTCTTCCAGTTACGTACCGCCTGATCCGTTTCCAGCATATCCACGCGGCCCACCATCTCTTCCCAGCTCCGAAAGCCGAGCTCCGCCATGATCTCCCGGAGCTCTTCCGCCACGAAGTACATCATGTTCACCACGTGCTCCGGTTTTCCGGCAAACTTCTTCCGCAGCTTCTCATCCTGGGTGGCAACCCCCACGGGACAGGTGTTCTTTTCACACTTGCGCATCATGATGCACCCCACCGCGATGAGCGAGCTGGTGGCAAATCCCACCTCCTCCGCGCCCAGCATCGCGGCGATCGCCACGTCCCGGCCGGTTTTGACCTGTCCATCGGTCTGGAGCACCACCCGGCTGCGGAGGTCGTTCATCACCAGGGTCTGGTGCGTTTCCGCGAGTCCCAGCTCCCAGGGAACTCCGGCGTTCTTAATACCGGTGAGGGGACTGGCTCCGGTCCCCCCGTCGTGACCGGAAATCAGGATGTGGTCGGCATGCGCCTTGGCCACACCGGCGGCGATCGTCCCCACGCCAACCTCGCTTACCAGTTTCACACTGACGCGGCCGGAGGGGTTGGCGTTCTTCAGATCGAAGATCAGTTGCGCCAGGTCCTCGATCGAGTAGATGTCGTGGTGCGGTGGCGGACTAATCAGCCCCACTCCGGGAGTGGAGAAGCGCGTCTTGGCGATCGTGTCGAACACTTTGTGGCCTGGGAGCTCCCCACCCTCGCCCGGCTTGGCGCCCTGCGCCATCTTGATTTGGTGCTCATCGGCGTTGGTGAGATACTCGATCGTTACCCCGAAGCGGCCGGAGGCGACCTGTTTAATCGCCGAGCGCTTGCTGTCACCGTTGGGAAGTGGCTGGTACCGCTCCCGAATCTCTCCCCCTTCGCCGGTGTTGGACTTGCCTCCCACTCGATTCATCGCCAGAGCCAGCGTCTCATGCGCCTCGAGGCTAATCGAGCCATAGCTCATCGCTCCGGTGGCAAAGCGGCGCATGATGCTCTCCGCGGGTTCCACCTCCGCCAACGGGATCGGGGTTCCACTCTTGAAGCGCAACAACCCGCGCAACGTCGCCTGATCGGTACTTCGCTGGTTCTGGTGCGAACTGAAGCGCGTGAACGCGTCGCGGTCTCCCTGGCGGACCGCCCGCTGAAAGTCGGCAATCGATTGCGGATCCCACATATGCTTTTCTCCGCCCGTTCGCCACTGGTAGTCGCCGGGATTCACAAACTCGGCGCCGATCTGCGCGTTGCCCGAGGGCCACGCCAGCTCATGGCGACGAAACGCCTCCTGGGCAAGCTGGGAGAATCCCGCTCCCTGGATACGGCTGGCAGTTCCCAGGAAGGCGTAGTCCACCACTTCATCGGCGAGGCCCACGATCTCGAAAATCTGGGCGCCCTTATAGCTTTCCAGCGTGCTTATACCCATCTTACCGAAGACTTTGCGCATTCCCTTCTGCAGGGCGTACTGGTACGCCTCGACGATATCCTCCCGCTGCAGATCCTGCCGCAGGCGGCCGTCCGCCTGCAGGTACCACATCGCCTCATACGCCAGGTACGGGTTAATCGCATCCGCCCCGTAGCCTACCAGCGTACAGAAATGGTGCACCTCGCGCGGTTCCGCGCTTTCCAGGATAATGCCGAGGCGCGTACGGCTATGGTTCCGAACCAGGCGGTGGTGCACCGTACCCGTGGCCAGAAGCGCCGAAATCGGTACTCGATCGCGGGAGACGGCGCGGTCGGAGAGAACCACCAGGCTGTATCCCTGGGCGATCGCCTCCTCAGCTTCGTCAGCGATCCGTTCCAGCGCGCTCTTGAGCACCTCCTCACCTTCTCCTTTGGGATAGGTTATATCGATTACGCGTGAGCGCCACCCGCGATGGTTCATCTGCTTCAGCTGTTCAGTCTGTTCATTGGTCAGGATCGGGTGATCCAACCAGAGCCGATGGGCATCTTCCGGACTGTGAACCAGGACGTTCCCCTCGGGACCGATGTACGATCCGAGACTCATGATCACCTCTTCCCGGATCGAATCGATGGGGGGATTGGTGACCTGAGCAAAGAGTTGCTTGAAGTAGTCGTAGATGAGACGCGGCCGATCGGATAACACCGCCAGGGGCGCATCATTCCCCATGGAGCCCAGCGGTTCTTTGGCATCCTCCGCCATGGGCTTCAGGATTAAATTGAGATGCTCCAACGTAAACCCGAAGGCGCGCATTCGCTCGAGGATCGTGTCCTGCTCCAACTGCGGAGCATCCTGAGGAATCGGGAGATGGTCCAAGGCGATGCGCTGCTCTTCCAGCCACTGCCGAAAGGGATGCCGCCCGGCGATGCCGTTCTTCAGCTCCTCATCACCGACGATACGCCCCTGGTCAAAATCTACCAGGAACATCCGTCCCGGCTGCAGGCGCCCCTTATGGGTGACGGTGGCCGGATCCACCGGCAGCACCCCCACCTCACTGGCCATAATGACCAAATCGTCATCGGTGAGGTAGTAGCGGCTCGGGCGCAGTCCGTTGCGGTCCAGCACCGCCCCGATCACATGGCCGTCGGTAAAGGCGACCGACGCTGGGCCGTCCCACGGTTCCATTTGGGCGCTCATGAACTCATACATCGCCTTGCCCACATCCGGCATGTGTTTATGATTCTGCCACGCCTCGGGAATCATCATCATCACCGCCTCCGGGAGCTCCCGCCCACTCTGCAGGAGCAGCTCCAAGACGTTATCAAAACTTCCTGAATCGGAGAGGTCCGGCTCGATCACCGGGGTGATCTTGGCCACATCGTCGCCGAAGAGATCGCTTTCCATGATGCCTTCCCGGGCGCGCATCTTATTGGCGTTACCCCGGAGCGTGTTGATCTCTCCGTTGTGACTCATGAAGCGCAGCGGTTGCGCCCGATCCCAACTGGGAAAGGTATTGGTGGAGAAACGGCTATGCACCATCGCCAGGTGGGTATCAAAGAGGGGATCCGCCAGATCGGTGTAGTACTGAAACAGCTGTTCCGGCGTGAGCATGCCCTTGTAGACGATATTGCGCGTGGAAAGACTGCAAATATAGAAGAAATGATCGCTATCGTGCGACCCACCACGGAGGGTGTTGGTGGCTACCTTGCGAATCACATACAGCTTGCGCTCGAAGACGTCGGCGTCCGCGTCATCGCCGGCGGCGATAAACGCCTGCTTGATCACCGGCTCCGCCGCCAGGGCGCTGGGACCGATCATGCTGTTGTCCCGGGGCACATCGCGCCAGCCGATGAACCGCTGACCCTCGCGCGCCACGATCTGCTCCACCTCCGCCTCGCAGGCGTGCCGCTCCGTCTGATCCTGCGGGAGAAAGAAGAGGCCCGCCGCAAACCGACCGCGCTCGGGAAGCTCTGTACGAAGTTCCTCGCGGGCGACCCGTTCCAGCAAGGCGTGGGGAAGCGCGGTAAGAATACCGGCGCCGTCGCCGGTGTCTTTTTCCGCCCCCACCGCCCCGCGATGAGTCATGTTCACCAGAACCTCGCGGGCTTTCGGAATCAGATCGTGGGAAGCGTGCCCCTTAATATGTGCCACGAACCCGACGCCGCAGTTGTCGTGTTCGAATTGTGGATCGTAGAGATATTGCTTCTCTGGTCGTACCTTGCGTTGCATGGACACTCCTTCTGTGAAAAAACGCGTGCCCTACTTTCAAGCAAATTACGTGCCAAGAGTACGATAATCACCCTAACTTATTGCACACCCGTTACTTACAACGAAACACCTCTCCCCCACGATTTTGTAACTCCCACATGGATGTAGGCATCGTTACCAAAACGTACTACAATTTCGTAGCTTACATCGCTTCCACGAACGGAATATTCAGTAAAGACAGCCCGTGATACATCATATTCATGATCGCCCGGGACAACCCGAGCCGGTACTCCCGTTGGTCAGCGTCCTCCGCCACGGCGATAGGATGATCATGGTAAAAGCGGGAGAAGATCTTGGCAGTGTCGTAGAGATACCCCGCCAGCATCGCCGGATTATGCGCATGCGCGGCGTCCGCTACCATAGGTGGATATCCCGCCAGCCGATGCACCAGCTGCCATTCATCATCGGTATCGGGGGTACGCACGGCAACGGTCTCCGGCGCGGCCTGCCGCCGGAGCATACTGGAAACCCGAGCGCCCAAATACTGCAGGTAGGGGCCGGTGTTACCGGAGAAGGACAGCGACTCCTCCGGATCAAACACCATGTCCTTCACGGGACTGGTCTGCAGCAGGTAGTAGTGGAGCGCCGCCAGAGCCACCTTCTCCGCCGTGGCGTCCACATCCTCCACGTGATCTTCGCGACCCTTGCCCCGAATCTCCTCCGCTGCCAGCTGCGTGAGGCGATCCAGCAGATCGTCGGCATCCACCACCGTGCCCTCCCGCGATTTCATCTTGCCATCGGGAAGATTCACCATGCCATAGGCCAAATGGAAGAGGTTTCCCGCCCATTCCTTCCCCAACCGTCGCAGGACTTCAAAGAGCACTTGAAAATGGTAGCGTTGCTCCGAGGCCACCACGTAGATCAAACGCTCAAAGGGCCAGTCCGCATGACGTCGAATCGCGGTACCGATGTCCTGCGTGAGGTACAGCGAGGTTCCGTCACCGCGGAGCAACACCTTTTTGTCGAGATCGATATCCGTGAGATCCACCCAGACGGTCCCCGCCTCATCACGGTAGAACACTCCCTCCTCCACGCCTTTGAGAATCTCTTCACGCCCTAGGCTGTACGTCTGACTCTCAAAATAGGTCTGATCAAAGCTGATACCCGTCCGGCGGTACGTTTCCTCAATGCCCTCGATCGCCCAGCGGTTCATCGTCAACCAGAGCTCGTGGGTCTCGGCATCGCCCTCCTCCCAGGCCTTGAGCATCTCTCGTGCCTGCGGTTCAGCCTGAGAGTCCTCTTTTTCCCACTGGGCATACTTGACGTAATAGTCGCCCACGAAGTGATCCGACTTCTTGTTCTCCGCCTCCGGGGT
>CAYQRW010000106.1:0-11089 GCA_964419735.1 uncultured Spirochaeta sp. | reverse complement strand
CCTTGAACCTGTTGTGTCCTGTCGGACAACGTTCGGGAGGCAAACGCTGCGCTCGCGTTGTGATTAATGATCATGTGATCCTCCTTGATACGGATTTAACGGCACTCATTGCCGCCATCTCCTCAGCGAGGGGGGTCGAGAGAGACGTGCGCGCTTCCCTCGAACCGTTCTCCCCACACATCGAAGAGCCGGCACGACTCTTCCTTGAGCCGTGCCGATTCTTCCTGCTCACCTATCAAACAGGATCACGTTGTCAAAGACCTAATTCGGTTACTAAAAAGAGTACTACGCTACCCCAACAATTGCAACACAGACTGCGTTGTGGTGTTGGCCTGGGCCAACATCGCATTGCTGGACTGCACCAGGATCTGGTTGCGGGTGTAGTCGACGATCTCTTCCGCCATATCCACGTCGCGAATCCGAGATTCCGCGGCTTGCATGTTTTCGGCGGCAATGTCGATACCTTGACGCGCCATCTCCAGACGGTTCTGGTAGGCACCGAGATCGGCGCGCTGTTTGTTGATGTTGCGCAGGGCGCTGTCGATGACGCCGATGGAAGAGTTTGCCGAATCCGGAGTGGAAATCGACATGATTTCCTGCTGGTCGCGGACACCCAGCGCCTCGGCGGTCATCGTTCCCACGTACACCCGTTCTCGCTGATCCATGTTGGCTCCTATTTGAAAGTACATGGAAGCTGTAACGGTGTTTGTTGCATCCTCCCGTGCAAAGCGGCCGGTGAGCATGTTCATGCCGTTGAACTGGGCGTGTGATGCTACGCGGTCGATCTCGTCCACCAGCTGTGACACTTCAACCTGGATCTGCATCCGGTCTTCGGCGGTGTAAATTCCGTTGGCGGACTGCACCGCCAGCTCGCGCATCCGCTGGAGGATGTCCTGGCTCTCCTGGAGGTATCCTTCCGTAGTCTGAATGAAGGACACGCCGTTCATGGCGTTTCGCGACGCCTGATTCAAACCGCGAATTTGGGAACGCATCTTCTCGCTGACGGCGAGGCCACTGGCGTCGTCGCCGGCGCGATTGATACGCAAACCGGAACTCAGTTTCTCAATGTTGCCCTGGACACTGCGGGTGTTGATCCCCTGTTGTCGTTGGGCAAACATGGCACTCATGTTGTGATTGATGATCATCTCATCCTCCTTGAACGTTGTGATCCGGGCATCCGTGCCCGGCGGCACTCCAGTTCTCTCCCCGCGGTGGTACGTACCAGAAAAATTCCGGAATTACCGCTTAAGGTCGGGCGTGGGGCGCCGATAATCAGAATAGGGGAGGCTGCGCGCCGCGCCGGCCGTGCACGGAACGAAGACCTACCCGTATTGAGTATCGGCGGGGGAGGTCTATTTCTTTAACGTTCGTCGAGGTACTTCAGATAGCGCTGGGCCACCGGGTCCTCCGGTTCCAACTCCGCCACCGCGGTGAAGTAGCGGCGGGCCTCTTCCGGATCGTCTTCTTTGAGTGCCAGGACGCCGAAGTTGGACATGACCTTCGTGTTGTCCGGTTCCAGTTGCAGCGCGTGCACCAGGTGGAGCCGCGCCTTTTGGTGGTCACCGAGTTCCATGCGGCAGATCGCCAGTTCATTGTAGGTATCAGCGTTGTCGGCGCCGTGCTCGAGGGCGCGGTCAAACGCGTCCACCGCTTCCTGGTACTCGCCGCGCCGGCGATGGCCCCATCCCAGGAGAAACCAGGCGTTCCAGGCGGTGGGGTACCGCTCCAAAAACTCATTGATCCGCGCGATGCCGGTCTCCTCATCTCCCATTCGAATGAAGTCGTACGCTTCTTTGAAGAGCTGATCCAGTAGATTCTGAGATTCGATCTCGTGGATCACTCGTCGGGCGTGGACGATCTTTTCTTCATCATCGCCTTCCGTTCCATCGCCTTCGGTTCCCGCGCTCTCTTCCACAAAGCGCAGGAGCTGAGCATGGGCGGCGTCGTAGTTGCGGATTTTGGCAAAGAACATTCCCGCGTTCAGGTGAACATCCGGAGGAAGTTCCTCGCGTTCCAGAATTTCACGGTAGGTCTGGTAGGCGCGATCCAGGTACTGCTGCGCACGGTCATCATCTCCGATGCGCTCCAGTGATTCCGCGCGCTGTTCGTAGGAAATGGCCAGGTTGACGGGGCCTTCCACCCGGTCGGGAGCCAGCCCGGACAGGGCAAGAAACACCTCTTCCGCCACCGGAAAGTTCTCGTTGCGTGCAGCGATGATGCCCGTTTCAGAGAGTTCGGTGATCATCTGCGGGCGCATATGCTCGATAAACATGCGGTAATACTGAACGTCGTCATGATCGGGCTGGTGGGCCAGTACCTTGAGCATTCCTGAAAGGATCATCTCCCAACTGAGCTCCTCCGGATTCCATTCCGACGGGTCACCGCCGGTGTCGACCGGGAGCATCGAGGGAGAGGTATCAGAAAGTTCCTGCAGATGGTGCTGAAAGTTCTCAGGAATCGAGATAAACACAACCTGGTTCAGCGGTTCATAGGGGGATTCGTTCATAGTAGGGGACCTCGTAGCTATTCGGACTGGGGAGAGCCACCGGAACCGGTGTTCTTGCCGGTGGGCGCCTTGATAGGTCGCAGATATTCACTGAGTCGCATCTTGTAGGGCATGGGTGTCTGGGTCTCTTCAAATTGTACGGCGAAGGCGGCGATGTCCGTGCGGCCCTCCACCGGTTCATACCGGAGAATCTTGCCGTGAAGGGTGATCGTTTCTTCCGGGTCTTCAAAGAACAGATGCACGGTAGTGGGCTTATTCACCAGAAACTGAGGGACTCCCGGCATGATGATCTTGGTACCGCCGAAGGACAGATCGCGGAGCAGCGCCTTCCGGGGGACGTTATCAACGGTTACCTTGGCACCCTTCGATGCCAGGCGAAGTTTCTTGGAGGAGTCCGGCGTAATAATGATCCGCTCTTCCCGTCGACGTTGCGAGGCGATTCCCGCCTCCAAAATGTTCCCCAGACGCTCGATCAAGTCATCCGGTGGCCGCTGCGTGAATGTGAGATTGAGAAAACTGAGCGCCTTCTCCGGTTCGCCGTACGGAGAGACCCCGGAGATTCGAGCGGAAACAAAGAACGCCAAGGGGTCGGTCTTCTCACGTTGAATAAAACTGAACCGCAGGGACACGGTATTCTTGGACTTCTGCAGAGTATCTTTCAACGCCGGCGTCATCGTGGTGATCACCTTGGCGCTGCGCATGGAACTGGAATAAATAATACACGGCCACTGATACCCCAACGCCTTGATAAAGACCTGCTTGGTATTGAGCAAGAGCGCCCGGATCACTTCTTTCGTGAAGGTGACATCAGCGTTCTGAAATTGGTCGTAGTAGTGAGAGATCTGTTGACTGGTTGTCACGGCCATGAACGGATCTCAGAGTATGCCTTCGTCACGAGGTTGTCAATCTTCCGCCTGGTCGGATGCGGGAAGCGAGGCGTCAAGATCAGAGATGATCCGGGTTGTTATCTGCTCAATCTCTTGCGCCTCCTCAGGATCGATCCGCACATGGCCCGAGGGAGTGCGGTGTTCTCGCTCACTGAAGAGCTCGTCAGTCACCAGGAGTGCTGCCAGAATCGACTTCTTCAGGGGATCGCCGGTGGCGACCGACTGTTCGATCTGCTCCACCCGGCTGCGAAAATGCTCGAGAAGCTGCTCTATGTACTCGGGACTCTCGTCGGACTGAATCTGAAACGACGCCCCGAGTAGTTCGATTCGCATCATGGCTTTCAGAAGATATCAAGTTCCGGGCTTTCACCGGAGGATTCCTCCTCCTGTTCGTCGTATTGCTCGTGGTGCTGCACTGCGTCCGGTTGCTCTTCGAGTTCGGCCGGCGTCTCGTCCGCTTCCGGCTCGGACTGATCCGACGGTGTGGTCGCCGCGTCCGGCTCAGCCGGATTTTCCTGCGCCACCGACGGAGTGGGGGAGTCTTCCTCATAGGCGGCGGCATCCACGATGCGGGATTCTCCGGCATCCCCGGCCACGGCATCTTCAACCTCGTCGAGCTGGTGCAGGGCGCTCAAGATTCCCTGCTCAATCTCTTCCTGGTTGGAGGAGAAGCTCTCGATACGCTGTTCCAGTTCGCCGATCTTATCCTGATACGTGCCCAGCCGCTCACGGAGCTCGGTGTTTTCCGACCGCAGTTCCGCCATACGGGCAATTACCTTCTGTACCCGTTGTTCCAGTAGTCGAACTTGTTCGATATTCACCATAGTTATGACGACAAAAAAAAAGCCCGGGGCTCAGCTTTTCAGCTGAGCCTGAGCCGTTGAAACCAGTTCGCGAAAGGCATCGCGATCCTCAATCGCCAGATTGGACAACGCCTTCCGGTTGATCTGAACCTCAGCTTTGGTCAGGCCTTCGATGAACCGTGAATAGGTAATGCCCTCGGCGCGGCACGCGGCGTTGATTCGAGCGATCCACAGTCGGCGAAAATCCCGGCGGCGAACTTTCCGGTCGCGGTACGCGTATTCACCGGCCTTGGTAAGTGCATCTTTGGCCGTGCGATAGAGATTCTTTCGACGACCCCAGTACCCTTTGGTTTGTGATGTAATTTTCCGGCGGCGATCTTTACGACGCGTACCGTCTACTGCTCGTGGCATACTCTACCTCTCCCGAATGATATGTCTTAGCCGTAGGGAAGCAGCTTGTGCGCCCGCTTCTGCTCAGCAGGGCTCAAGAGTCCGGCCTTACGGAGGTGCCGCTTCCGTTTGGTGGTCTTCTTGCTCAGAATATGGCGAAGACCTTGCTTTTTGTACTTTACCTTGCCACCGCCGGTTACGTGATAGCGCTTTGCCGCGGCGCGGCGGGTTTTCATTTTGGGCATGAAATACTCCTCAACAGTGTTAGTGGCTGATCGCGTCAGCCGTTCCCCTTGCCACTGGGTGACAGAATCATGGACATGAACCGACCTTCCATCGCCGGTCGCCGATCCACATTGTACGGGGTGTCCAGCATATCCAGGATTCGCTCAAGGACGACTTTACCTAACTCCGTGTGAGCCAGTTCACGTCCACGGAATCGAATCGTTACTTTCACCTTGGAGCCCTGCTCGAGAAAGTCCTTAATATGCTTCGTCTTGAACTCAAGATCATGCGATTCGATCTTGGGCTGCATGCGGACTTCTTTCATCTTCAGAAGCTTCTGCTTCTTCCGCGACTCTCGGGCGTTCTTCTCCTGCTCAAACTTGAACTTTCCGTAGTCAAGCAGCTTGCAAACGGGTGGTTTGGCCTGGGGCGCCACCTCTACCAGGTCGACATCATGTTCTCGCGCCATTTCGAGTGCTTCGAGTGTGGGAACGATTCCCAACTGCTCGCCCTCTGTGCCGATCAGTCGTACTTCCCGTACACGAATCGCTTCGTTGGTGCGTAGATCTTGCTTGGCCAATATACCTCCCGTGTTATGAGTGCTGAACTACAGGTCCGACAACATATCATCGCCACCAAAAAGAGTCAAACGGCGCCGTCGGTTTTCGTAATGAGACAACATACCTCGGTGGCGAGCAGGTTCGGAAGTACCGGTGGAACGATTCTCTGTCGGTTGAGAATGACCTCCCGGAGAATCGTAATATTCCGCTCTCGGCAAAGGGCCACGAAGTCTCTCCTGGTAAAGAAGTGAATGTTGGGCGTATCGTACCAGGAAAAGGGGATATTCTTGTTTACCGGCATCCGGCCACCAAGACCGAGTTGGATACGGTTAATAAGTGAGGCAAAGTTGGGAAAGTTCACGATCACCTTGCGTCCCACCCGGACCATTTCATCCAAGAGCAAGTGCGGCCGGCGGACTTGTTGGAGGGTTCGGCTGAGAATCACGTAGTCATAGCTTCCGGTGGGGTGGTCTTTCAGACCTTCGTCTAGATTGCCGTGGAATACGCTGATGCCCTTCCGGATACACTCCTGAATGGATCGGTCGTCGATATCTACACCTCGCCCGAGGATATTGCGCTCATCGTGGAGGCGCTCCAGGAGGGTGCAGTCGTCGCATCCCAGATCCAGCACCGTGGCACCTTCGGGAACCATGTCCACAATCACGTCGAACACATTCATCGTTTTTTTCCTGTGAGAAAGGCGGTGATCAGCTCACTCTGAAGGCTTGCCTCCAGGAGGAAGGAGTCGTGGCCGTATGGACTTTGAATCTCATTAAATGACACATCCTTGCCTGCCCGGGCCAGGGCGTAGACGATTTCCTTGGACTGAGCGGTTGGAAAGAGCCAGTCCGAAGAGTATGACAGGACAAGCAGGGATCCCTGGACGCGCTCCATGGCGGCGGACATGCCGCCCCATGATTCCGCTAGATCGTAGTAGTCCATCGCCTTGGTGAGATAGATGTAGCTATTCGCGTCGAACCGATCAACAAATTTCTCTCCCTGGTAGGACAAGTAACTCTCTACCTCGAACTGGTCATCGAACGCGAGTCCTCCCGGCCGCCCCGACTGGAAGCGTCTGCCAAACTTTTGGCGCATCGATTCCGAGGATAGATAGGTGATGTGCCCCACCATGCGCGCTACCGCCAGTCCCTGCGCCGGTGGCGGACCACCATAGTAGTCCCCACCGTTCCATAGCGGGTCGGACATGATCGCGTTCCGGCCGACGGCGTTGAAGGCGATTCCCTGCGAGTTGAGCCGAGACGTGGAAGCTAAGACAATCGCCCGTTCTACCATGTCTGGGAAACGCACGGCCCATTCCAGCGCCTGCATGCCACCCATCGAACCACCGGCTACCGCATAGAGGCGAGGGATGTTGAGTTCATCCATGAGCCGGCGCTGAACTTCTACCATGTCGCCTATCGTGACGACCGGAAAAGTTAGCCCGTAGGGGTGTCCCGTAGCCGGATTGATTGCTCCAGGACCGGTTGTGCCTTGGCATCCCCCGAGCACGTTGGAGCAGACGACACAGAATTGGTTGGTATCAAACGCTTTCCCCGGTCCGATCATGTCGTCCCACCACCCGGGGCGTTTCTCGCCTTCCTGGTGTATTCCGGCGGCGTGGGCATCTCCGCTGAACGCGTGAAGCACGAGAATCACGTTGTTTCGGGCGGCGTTCGGCTCTCCATACATCTCATACTGCACCACGATCTCGGGAAGGGTTTTTCCACTCTCCAGGATGAGGCCTCCCGGAGGCACGGGTATTGACCTTTGGCGCGGCTGTACAAGACCGATCGATTTCGGGGCCATCTATCCTCCTATGAATCTGCTTAAGCTATTGGTTGCTTGTCTTCTATGCAAGATCAGTGTACCGTAGCGCGGCATGACGGTCTTCCTCTTACTAGCAACACCGCTCGCGGCGATTACCGCGTATACCTTTATCGCTCCCCGCTTCGGTGGGGGAACGGTGGCGCTGTCAGATGCATCTACGCGACGACAGGTCCTCCGAAATCCGATCGTCGTGGGGGCGCTCTCATTCATACCGTTATATGCGATCCAAACATTGGTTGGGGCTGATGTGTTTCGTTATTCGCCGGCGGGATTGTTCTTTCACTCCTTCCTATTTGATTACTTCGGCTGGTTTGCACTGCAGTCGGTGATCTCATTTCTACTGGTGCGGCGGGTTAGAAATCGACCGGAACAGGATCAGTACGTAATCCACCTCGTGGTGGCAACCGTGATGCTCTCGTTTCTATCGGTGGCCGAAGTGGTTACCGCGGCACCGGTGTTGACGGTGGAAGATCTGTTTTTGAGACCCGTGGCTCGAGTGGCGCTATTGGCCCTGGTGCCGGTGGCGCTTACCGTTGCCGATAATGCGCGCGGTGGTGGCTGGGCGGTTCTTGCGTTGATTATCCAACCGATCCCGGCTGCGGCGATGTCGATGTTGTTTGCGTGGATCAGGCCCGGAGCGGCGACGGTGGTGCTGATCGCCCTTGTGGCGGGGACCGCGGGCACATTGTGGGCCATGTTATGGCGGGAGTCTAAAAGCGCCGCGTCGTGACGGCGACATGCAGCGGCAGTTTAGTGCCTATACTTTAGGTTTGGTGGTACTGTAACCGATACTGATGGTGTATGATGGTTTGACAAAGGCGAATACCGGTTTTTATAATACCCGGAGAGACAGCCTACCATCAAGTTTCAAGGATGAGCGTGATAAGGAGTTGAGCATGAGAATAGGTCGCCTGCTCGGTATTGGCCTTGTCGTTGTGCTGCTGATACCTACAGCTATTGCAGCACAGCAGCAGGCAACGACCAACAACCAGTCGATCGTCATAGAGGACTTTGACAATCCCGACGAAAGTCGCTGGGACGTACGGGCCGGCAAATTCATTGCCGATGGGTACCCGAGGATGTCTCACGTGAATACCTGGCCGGCGGCACTGTACCGTGAGGAGCCGGAGGACAGAACGCTGCGCGCGTTGGGTGCTCAGGCAGCCTTTACTCGCCAGGGTTATAACTATGTCGAGTTCGTCCCTGTCGAAGAAGACGATGAAGGTGAGATGGTCCCCCGGGGAATTTCGATTCCCGGTCAAGTCACGAATATGGACATGTGGGTGTGGGGATCCAATTTTGATTACTACATCGATGTTCACGTTCGTGATTTTCGGGGA
This sequence comes from uncultured Spirochaeta sp., assembly GCA_964419735.1. GTDB lineage: Bacteria > Spirochaetota > Spirochaetia > DSM-27196 > Alkalispirochaetaceae > Alkalispirochaeta. Next base: position 2,551 of record CAYQRW010000106.1, on the reverse strand, counting down.
ATGGTGCACGTCCTGAAAATGGGCGACATCAACTATCGGGGATGGCGCAACTTACGCATCCAGATACCTACCTGGATTCCGCAGACCTCCCGCTATACCGCCGAGCTGCGCGGCGGGGAGTTTGAATCCGACCTGCGGACGCTGGAGCTGGTGAAGATCGTCCTGTGGACCAAGCCTACCGAACGGGTAAACGGGTTTTTCGTATATCTCGACGAGATCAAAGTAGAAACGGACATGTACCGTGATCCGTTTGACGGGGAAATGCTGCGCGATCCGGAGGCCGTACAGGAACTCTGGTCCGAGGCGGAAGGCGAGGGATTGTAAACGATGAGACGATCTATATTATTCTTACTTATTGTGACGATCTTTGCGGTGCCCATGGGGTTTACCCAGGAAACGGATGTGGACCCGGAAGCGCTCGGCGTAGATACGGCTCAGCAGAATCTACAGCAAATATCCGTTTCTCGTTTTGAGGATCCCGGCTTCTGGCTATCTTCCATTCCGGCTGATCGGGGTCTGGTAATGCATCGGCGGCTTGCCGGTGGTCCCGCGGACAAGGAGCCGCTGGAAGGAGAGGAAGAGGTTGACGCCGACGCCACCGATGAGAACGTGATCGGTGTAAAGGCCAACTTCTACCGTCGGGGAGATGTCTCCGTATCACTGCGGCCGACGCGTCCGCTTGCCATTCCCGGCATCGTGAAGACGCTGTCGATGTGGGTGGTGGGAAGAAACTTCAATCATCAGCTCAGCATAGTCTTAGAGGATTACCACGGAAACGTGAACGTGCTACCCATGGGGCGTCTCAATTTCAGTGGATGGAAGCAGCTCACCGTGGCAATACCTCCGACTTTGGAGCAACGCAACCCCCATTACAACACTGAGACGGGAATCAAAGTGCTGGGGTTTGTCATCGATGCGGCCATTGATGAGGCGTTCGGAACCTACTACGTGTACTTTGATGATCTGCGAGCCACCACGGACCTGTTTGCTGAAGTGAGCAGGGACCCTGACGATATGGTGGACAACTGGTGACACATCTTGTGTGACGTGTGACGTGTGACGTGTGACGTGTGACGTCTGACATACGACGTGTGATGAGCCTCCCCTCGGGGAGGCTCTTTTTGTAGGCGTAGGGGGAAGTGTCGTTGGGAAGCAGCAAAGATGTACTACGAAGCGCATACTTTTTTCGAAATCTCGACGAGCCGGTTCTGGAGGCGGTTGCCGCTCGCTGCGCTGCGGTTCAGTATCGCCAGGGTACCGTTATTTTCCAGGAGGGCGATCAGGGGGACCGGCTGTTTATCGTCCTGTCTGGTGAGGTTGAGGTCTGGAAACACCTGGGTGCGGCCGACGCGAGTATGCTTGCGCGCTATGGAGCGGGAAGATTCTTTGGCGAGATGGCGTTGGTGGATGAACTACCCCGCAGTGCCACCGCTGTGGCGGCGGCGGACAGCCGCCTGTTGTCCTTACACCGGGAAGCGTTTCGGGAGCTGGTAGAGACCTTTCCGCCATTGGCTACGTCCGTCATGCGGTCGCTGTCGGCGATCGTTCGAGAGAGCAATGATAGCTTTGTAGCGGATCTGCACCACAGAAATCAGGAACTAGAGCTCGCCTATAGTCAGTTGGAGCACGCGCAGCAAGAGCTCCTTGAACACGAGCGCTTATCCAACCTGGGCAAGATGTCCAACATGATCTTACACGACATCCGCAATCCCGTTGCGGTACTGAAAGGCTACTCTCAGATGCTCTCAACGGTAGCCACGGATCCAGAGAAGGTACGGGACATCGCGGGACGTATGGCAACTGAAGCAGCCCGACTGGGACACCTGTCTGGAGAACTTCTCGACTACGCCCGAGGTGAGGTGCGGCTGGACATGTCGGTGATCACCCCGTCGCGAATTATCTCAGAGGCGCGGATCTACGTGGATGAACAGATCAAAGGGTCCCAGGTTTCGCTCACCGTTGACATTAAGAATGATATACCCTTTGTTGCGGATCACCAGCGTATGGTGCGGGCAGTGCTCAATCTGTTGGATAATGCTCGCATCGCGTGTCATCACGGCGGAAAGATCGTGGTGAGAGCAGACAGGCACGAGGACATGGTGGAGTTCTCAGTGGAAGACACCGGGGAAGGGATGAGTGATGAAATCGCTGCCCGGATGTTCGAACCGTTCTTCACTACTTCCAGCAGGGGAGGCACGGGACTGGGGACGGTGATCGTGCGCAATATCATAGAGGCCCACGGGGGATCGCTGTTTGTGGTCTCCCGGGAGGGCGTGGGGACAAAGGTGACCGCCCGCGTGCCGGCAGCGTTGTCCGCTTAGCCCATACTCACCGGGGTCTTGAGCATGCGCGCCAAGTTTTCGGCAGTTGTACGGCCCAGTTCCGCGGCCGTGGTACGCCGCAGTTCGGCGGCGCATCGCAGGGTGTGGATCAGATGACCGGGATGGTTTAGCTGCCCTCGCACCGGATGAGGGGACAAAAAGGGGGCATCGGTTTCCAATAGCAGACGCTCATCCGGTACGAGGGTGAGCGCTTCCCGGAGATTCCCGGC
>CAYQRW010000105.1:9592-11247 GCA_964419735.1 uncultured Spirochaeta sp. | reverse complement strand
ACAGAAACGACGGCTGCAGACTGAAATTCTGCAGATCGGAGACGGCCACGGCGTTTTGCTGCCAGTTAGCAACAAACACCCAGGGCGCATCGTCATAGACGATTGCCTGCACCTCTCGGTAGAGTCGTGCCCGCTCCGCCTGGTCCGTACTCCGTCGCGCCTGAGCCAACAGCTCGTCCACCTCCGGATTTGAGTAGTACCCGGAGTTGAATCCGCCTTCCTCCGGCCACGCCTCAGTGCGCAGCGCCAGGAATGGCAACGTATCGGGATCATTGGTCATCCACGCCATTTGCGCCATGTCCGCCTTACCTTCCAGACCGGGGTTGACCCTGCCGAGGAACGTGTTCCATTCGTACGTCTCAATAGACACATCGAGTCCAACCGCTTCCAGGTCGGCCTGAATCGCCGTTCCCATGGGCACCGGATCCAGCATGCCGGATCCGCCTTCGGTGACGTAGAACACCAATTCCTCACCGGCATACCCCGCCTCTTCGATGAGTTCCTGGGCTCGCTCGGGATCGTAGGGATAGGGATCGAGCTCCTCGTTATAGGCCCAGTCAAAGGCGGGGGGGATCGGGCTGTCGGCCACGGTGGCAGTGCCCTGGAGCACGTTATCCACCAATCCTTCCTTGTCGATCGCGTAGTTCACCGCCTGCCGCATCGCTTTGCTGGTAAACGGTCCTTCCCGCAGGTTCAAAATCAGAAACCACAGGTGAGGTCCCGCTTGCTCGTACACCGAGAACTCATCCCGCTGTTCAAAGACCTGCACGCTGTCCGGCGGAACTTCCACCATCAGATCCAGCCCACCGGAGAGCATTTCGGTTACCCGGGTGTTGGAATCGGTGATCGGACGGAAAATCACCTCTTCAACACCTACCGGACCATCCCAGTAGTCCTCATTGGCCTCCACGGTGACGCGCGTATTGCTCTCCCAGTCCACAAAACGAAACGCCCCGGTGCCCACCGGATTTCGCCCGAAGGAGTCGCCATGGGTTTCCACCGCTGTCGGGGAGACCAGCAATCCCGTGGGATACGCCAGATTGGACATGAGTGGCGCAAACGGCTCAGCCAGAACCAGCTGTACGGTATATTCATCTACCACCCGCGTCTCCTGGATTGCACTGAAGTAGAAGGAGAGGGGGAACGGCCCGGTATCGTAATAGGGATGACTCTCATCCAGCATACGGTCGAAGTTGAACTTCACCGCCTCCGCGTTGAACGGCGTCCCATCGTGGAAGGTTACCCCCTCCCGCAACTGGAAGGTGTACACCGTTCCATCCTCACTGATTTCCCAGTCGGTGGCCAACGCCGGTTCCACCGCCAGAGATCCATCCTGGAAGCGAACCAGACCGTCATAGATGTTGACCAAAATTCGAAAATCGTTGACCGCCGTCACCGTGTGCGGATCCAGGGCGTTGGGTTCGGCGATCTGCCCAACCACCAACGTCTCCCGTCCCTCTTCCTGTTCACCGGCTCCCGCGGCAAATGCCGCCGAAGCGACCACGGTTACCATGACGACGAATGCCATCCAACGTTTCATACGCACTCCTTTACAGCAACGACAACGGTAATCACCCATTGACTACTTCTCCAACTCCCGCTGCTGATTTTCCACAAAGACACCAAAGATCCGGTCCAGCTCCGCCACCGGCTCC
>CAYQRW010000105.1:0-9492 GCA_964419735.1 uncultured Spirochaeta sp. | reverse complement strand
TCTTGGTACGAGGCCACGATCGGCGTGCATTGGTTCCCGGAGAAATGTGCCACGGCGCCGGCGGCGCTCACCACCGCCACCTGTCGCAGCGCCCGGCGCGCATCGTCGGCCAGAACCGCCTCCAGCACCTGATCGGGAGGTTGCCCTTCTCCGAGCATCGGCAATCCCCGCCGGCCATGGCTGCGATCCGCTACGGATTGCGTGATCACCACCCCGGCGCCGGCGGCGGCGTGCAGCACCAACGACGCTACCGCCACATAGCGCGAGGCGGTAGCGCACCCGGCGATCCCGTGGATGGGGTCCACGGCGCCGATGGAAAACGTCGCTTGACGCGACGAGGTGTATGGCTGCGCCTCTCCGAACATGCTTCTCAACTATGTATGATTATGCAACGTGATTGCAAGGCCCAGGCGGCGGGATACGTGGCATACCCACCGGCACCAGGCCACCGCCCGGCAACGGTTCACCGCCCCCGCACGGCGCTCCCTCACCTGCCGCGCAGCTCGCACGACACGCCGCGCCGCACACAGCGCACCGCACACCATGGACTACACCGCGGCGGATTACCCGATCTCCCCCGGGTCACCCAGGGCGGAACGAATCGTCTGTAGCAGCTCATCGCCGAACTGCTCTAGTTTGGCCTCGCCGATTCCGTGGCAGCGCAGGAGCGCGGCGCGGTCGGTGGGACGGTTCCGGGCGATAACCTTGAGGCTCTTGTCGGAGAGGATCACGTAGGGCGGCACCGACCGCGCCCGGGCCAGTTCTTTCCGTAACAGGCGGAGCTGCTCGAAGAGACGCTGCTGGTCCGCGCGGAGAGGAACGGCCGTCGCATCACTGGGCGTCCCTGCCGGCACGTCGGTACTGGACTCTGCAGCTCGAGACGGATCCCCCCGCCGTCGACGCGCGCCGGAGCCGACTGCCTCCCGTTCCGCCGTCGCTGCGCTCACCACCGTCTGGCGACCTCCCAGCACCTGTCGGCCGGAGTCGGTCAACCGGAAACCGCCGGGACGGGTCTGTCCTTCGATTTTCTGCCGCTCCAGGTATCCGCTGCTCTCCAGCTCCCGGGCAAACGATAACCACCACGTCCGTCTACGCTCCTGCCCCACCCCAAAGGTAGGAAGCTGGTGGTGGCCGAGTTGCTCCACGCGGTCAGTGTACTCGCCGAGCAAAATATCGACCAAATGGTGCGCACCAAAACGCTCTCCCGTGCGAATCACCGCCGACAGCAATTTCTGCGCCGGTACGGTGACATCCTCCAGCGATACCTCTCCGAGGCAGACATCACAGGAGCCGCAGTTCCCGGGGTGTTCTTCGTCAAAGTGCGCCAGTAATCGCTGTCGACGACACGCCCCGGACTCCACATAGGACAACACCTCACGGAGGTTACGCTCCGCCCGTTCGCGCTCCCGCTCCTGCTCCATGTTTCCGATGTGCCAGCGGATCGTGGCCAGATCCTTGGGGCTATGCAGCAACAACGCCTCCGCCGATTCACCGTCGCGGCCGGCGCGGCCGGTCTCCTGGTAGTACGCCTCCAGGCTCCGCGGCAGATCGCCATGGACGATCCACCGCACATTGGATTTGTCAATCCCCATACCGAAGGCGATCGTCGCCACCACCACATCCACTTCATCGTTGACAAATTCCCGCTGCCGACGGCGCCGCGTCTCCGCATCCAGACCGGCGTGATACGGCACCGCAGAAATCCCTGCCTCCACCAACTGCGAGGCGGTCTGCTCCACCGCTTTGCGGGTGGCGCGGTACACGATACCAGCGCTACCGGTACGGGCGGTGACAAACTCCACGATCTGCCGCGTGTCGTGGCGTCGTGGTTCCACGCGATAGCTGATTTCCGGCCGATCAAAGCCGGCGCGCACGACGAGGGGGTCCTGAAGGGAGAGTTGCTCCACCACGTCCCGCTGGACCGCCCGGGTGGCGGTGGCCGTAAAGGCTGCGATCGGTACCTGAGGATACTCCTCCCGGAGAACCGCCAAGTTCCGGTAATCCTGACGGAACTCATGCCCCCACTCGGAGATACAATGCGCCTCGTCCACGGCTATACCGGTGAGATTCCACTCCCGGAGACGGGATCGAAACTCCGGGTTTGATAGCCGCTCCGGAGAGACGTATAGCAGGTCTACCTCGCCGCGGGACAGCTCCAACCACGCCTTCCGATTCGCCTCCGCATCCATGCTGCTGTTAAGATACGCGGCGCGAACGCCGTCCTGTACCGCTCCGTCGACCTGGTCCTGCATGAGCGCGATTAGCGGACTCACGACCACGGTAAGGCCCTCGACCAGCGTGGCCGGCAACTGATAGCACAGAGATTTTCCCCCGCCGGTGGGGAGCGCGGCGAAGACATCGCGCCCGGCCACGGTTGCCTGTACCACCTCGAGTTGATGCGTTCGAAACTCATCGAATCCGAACTGCCGGCGCAGCGCGCGGCGAAGTTGTCCGGTTGTCATCGGTGCCGGCCACTCATGTCCGGGGAAAGAGCCGGTCCAGGCCGGCTCGATCGGGGGCGATCTCCACGCCCCGGTCCGTGCGCACCACCGGCTGGCGGAGCAGTTCCGGGTGATCCATGAGCTCCTCCAGCGGATCGTACTCCATCCACGCCAACCCCCGTTCCCGATATGCAGCAGACTCCGTGTCGATCAACGCCTCAGCGTTTCCGATTCCGGCGGCGATCGTTTCCAACTCCCGGCGGCCCAACGGTTTTTCCTGGGGGTCTCGCGTCTGAAATTCGATCCGTCGTTCCTTGCAGTAGCGCTCACAGGCGCGAAACGCCTGCGTCTTCTTGGTCCCGATCAGTTGCGGTGTCATGAACGGAGTGTATCGCAGGTGCGCCTTTACCTGCAAAGGTGAGAGGATTATGTTGAAGAGATGGAATCCCAGAGAACCGGGCGACACGCAGTAATTATCGGAGCTTCCTATGCGGGGCTGGTAGCCGCAGCGGGACTCCGCTGCAACGACTGGACGGTGGAAATCGTAGAAAAGTCCACAGAGCTCCTGCGCACCGGCGGTGGGGTGGTGGTGCAGCCCCGCATGCTCGACTACCTCCAGCAGCATGGGGTGGCAACCCCGGGAATCGCCGCAATTCCCGCGGTGGAGCGCAAGATCTTCAAGCGGGATAACACGGTGATGCGGATGGCGGAAAGCGCCGCCGCCTACACCTCGTGGGATGTATTGCTTCGGGAGTTGGAACGCGTGGTGGGCCCCGAATCGATTCGGAGAGGGGTGGCCATGGAGGATCTTCCCGACTGGGGTGCCAACGGCGAGGTTGAGTTAGACACGGGGCAGATCGTGCGGGGAGATGTGGTGATCGCCGCCGATGGGATCGGATCGCGGTCCCGGCGCCTCCTGCTTCCCGGAATCCAGCCGGAATACGCCGGCTACGTGGCATGGCGGGGAATGGTGAACGAAGAAGAGCTACTCCCGGAGACGTTGGAACTCTTCGTGGATAGCTTCTCCTCCTTCAACGGCGAGGAGAGTTCGATTCTGCTATACGAGGTACCCGGCGAGGATGGCGACGTTCAACCTGGCCACCGAAGGATCAACTGGGTGTGGTACCAGACGGTGCCGGAGGGTCCCCAGTTGGACACCCTCATGAGCGATACCGAGGGATATGTTCATCGCACCACCGTTCCCCGGGGAGTCATGTCGGATCAGACGATCTCCACCATGCAGGCGCTGGCGAAACGTGACCTATGTCCCCCCTTCCGGGAAGTGGTGCTCAAGACACCGGAACCGTTCGTGCAGAAGATCGAGGACCTCACGATCCCGCGTCTCGTATTTGGGCGAGTGGTTCTGATCGGTGATGCGGCGAGTCTGGTGCGGCCGCACATCGGCTCGGGAACGGCCAAGGCGGTTGATGACGCGATTCACCTGGCTCACGCCCTGAGCGAGGGCTGTGATGCGGATCTTTCCTGTCTCGCGGCGTGGGAACACACCCGTCTGGAGGATCATGCCGGGCTGGCGGGATACGCCAAGGCGGTGGCGCGCCGGCTCAAACTCGGCACGTCCGGACCGGCGATCGCGGAGTAGCGGCTCGCGCTACTCCGCACCGAAAGGTGTAGTTGGAATCAACCCAGCGAAGTCCAGCCGTTCCATTGAAGCACTTCATCCAGGCTCTTGCGCGTGCGCTCCGACGTCTCGTCGGCGGCGTGCTTGTCGTTGAGGTGGGAGCTATCACCGGGGCGACCGATGGCGACCATGGTGATCACTCGGGTTTCCGGTTCAATATTAAACTTCTCCCGCAGTGTGGCCGGTTCAAATCCAGCCATGGGGTGCGCGTAGAAACCTTCGCGGGTAGCCTGCATCATCAAGCCCATTACCGCCATACCGGTATCAAACTGCGCGTAGTTGCGGTCGTCGCTCAGCTGGCAATCAAACTCATCTCGCGCAGTCACTACCACCAAGACGGGTGCCTTTTTGGCCCAGTAGTTGCCCCCCATGAGCGCTGATCGCGCGTTTTCCAGAGCCTCCCCCTCGGTGGCTATCAAAAAGCGCCAGGGCTGCTTGTTACTGCAGCTGGGAGCCTTGGTGGCGGCATCAAAGAGACGCTCGATAGTCTCTCGGTCGATCGCTTCCTCGGAAAGGGCTCGGCGGGCGCGACGTGTTTCTATTTCAGGTACGATATCTGCCATGTCTTCCATCTCCTTGTGATGAATAATGCTTGAGTATTATACCAAAAGGTAGTAACACAGCGGGGAAACGTCCAACGTCAGCCGTGGGTGATAAACGCCGCCATGCGCCCTGCCGCAAATCGGGACCGCCGATGGGAGTGGTAGCGGCCGTCCCCGATCGTCCCTCCCACGCTGCTCATGAGGTGCTCGGGGGCAACGCCGGCACGCAGCAGTTGTTCCACCAACACCGACCGCACGTTGAGTAGGTGTTTCGTGGAATCCTGAGGGTGGGGCGCGAGCGCACCGGGCCATGCGGCAAAGTGGGCGGCGGTATCTGCGCCTACCTCATACCGCGATCCCTCCGCGCAGGGACCGATCCACGCCCGCAGATCCCGAAGCGAAGCCCCGGCATCCACACAGGCGGAAAGCAGCAAGCTCGCAACGCCCTGGGCGGTTCCGCGCCATCCCGCGTGGGCAATACCAATAAGTGCCGGTTCCCGGGAAACAACGATAACGGGACAGCAGTCGGCCACGTTTACCACGAGCACCGGACCGCGATCAGCGGTAAAGTGGGCGTCGCCAACAGGGACGTGGTCGGTGTGATCTGCCCCCGGATCTGCGGACCGGCGGAGCACGGTAGTACCGTGCACCTGCGTCAGCAACCGCACGTCGGAGAGCGCGCGCCCCAGGGTGTGCGCGAAGATTCGACGCGTGAGTAGCACCTCCCGGAAGGACTGTATTCCCCCAGGCCAGAACGTCACCCCTCCGGGGGAGAAGTGCGAACCGGAGCGCAACAGAACGCCCGCTCGAACCATGCCGCCGCTCGTTTCCAGGCGATCTATACCTGCGGCCCATTCAATATCAAGCAAGAATGACGTCTTCAATCAGCCGACGATCAGATTCGGCTACATCCAGGTCGCGCATTTCGTCAGGGAGAAACCATCCGGAGTCGGTATGCTCCAGGAGAAGCGTCGGGGGGGCGTGAAATCGGATCCAGTAGGCAACCAGCATGTAGCGGATGTTTCCGTGTTCAAAGGGAACGGCACCGAGTTCATTCAGCACGGAAACGGTAACGCGAAACTCTTCCCGAAACTCGCGCACCAGACAGGAGGATTCAGCTCCATCGTTTTGATCGCACTTCCCCCCGGGAAATTCCCACTTCTCCGACAGTGCACCACCAGGTTTGCGGCGGGCGAGAAAATAGCGACCATCCACGAGGGCAACTCCGGCGGTGGTCACCAGGCGATCGTCACGGTAGAGCACCGAAACCTACAGAAAGAGTACGCGGTGCAGGAAGAAATGCACGATACCCGCACTGAGGGCCACCATGCCCAACGTTGAGCTGTGACGGCCAAACACCTTGTCCAATGAGGCCACCGTGCTGCTCTCGGTGGTGGTGCGCTCCTGATAGTACTGAAACGCCAAGGCGAATCCGGCGAGCATGCCGGTAAGGGCCGGTACAAGATCCCCCACTACCGCCACGTCTCCAGGACTCACGGAGAGTAGCTTCAGGAACCCCAGCACAAAGGCGCTGAGCCCAATAGCCAGGCGAAACCCAGTGTTCTGAAAGAGTTCGGGATTAAACACGGAACGCAACCGAAGTCGCTCATCCATCCGGTCGAATCCTAGGGCAATACCGGCAAGGATGTTAGTCAGGATGGAGAGAAAATAGATCTGATACATAGGATAAGGGTACCGGCTAACGGGCCGTGGGTCAACGCTCCAGCGGTTCGCCGGAGACTGTCGCGCGCAGCGTCTCTGCCTGATCCCCCAGACTGACGGTGACCGGCAGCGTATTGCGCCTCAGGACCGACCGGACCGATTCCAGCGAAGTCCGGAGCCGGACGGTGCGCTCCTCAGTCAGCGTGGGAACCAGGTCGGAAACGGACTCTTCCCCTACCTGAACCCTCACCACACTCTCCGCGGGGGGAGCGGAACCCGCGTCGAACTCGGTATCCGTCACGGTCACCGCCACCAGAATCTCTTCATCGAAGTGGATCGCCTCCACGGAGATGCGATAGTCACCGAGCGTTCCCCGGGAGGCCATGGGCCCCACCACAAACATCACGATCGCGAAGAGTATGAGTACCACGATCACATCGATGAGAGTCAGCGTCAACGCACGGTTTCGCCGAAAGAACCCGCCTGTGGGAGGTGTCCAGACGCGTTGGCGGGACGCTTCGCGTTCCTCACGATTGTAGTGGTAGTGGGTGGATTCCGACGAGGAGGTGCGCCAAGGGGTCGAATGCCGCGGCTCATCCATGAGTCAGATCATCCATGAGTCAGATCATCCATGACCCCGCTCCGTTCCGAGCGCGATCTGCTGTGCAATTTCTGCGGCGGTTGCTGAGGCGTGAGTCACCGCCAGGTGGTGACCCGCCTCCAGGTGGCGGGCGAGCGCCCATCGAAGCGCATCGCGAATCATTTCCGGAGTCCCCTGCCCCGCGCCCCCAACCCGGGCCACGGCACCGGCGACTACCCCGGAAAGCACATCGCCACTACCGGCGGTTGCCAAGATAGCCGTCCGACCATCGAGGACATCGATCTCTCCAGTACTATGGCGCGTCCAGGTCACCGAGGATTTCACCACCACGGTCAGTCCCGGCCGTCGGGGAAACGTTTCAAGCGCTCCCCGCACCTCATGGGAGAGATCCTCACAACGATCCAGCTCCCGCCACTCTCCGATGTGCGGAGTCAGGGTGGTGGAGACCGTTCCCGCAAGGAGCCGTTCCCACGCGGTGCCCCGCTGCGCCAGCACCCGCAACGCGGAGGCGTCCAGAATCACCGCGGTGGCATACTTTTCACTCAACCTGAGCCATTCAGCCAGTTCGCCATCGGTGAGCGTCGTCCAGCCCGGCCCCAGCACTACCGCGTCGGCCCACTCCAGCGCCGCTCGCTCCTGAACTCCAATACCGTTGGGCGAGAGTTCTCCCACCATGAAGGAAGGATTGCGAGTGAGCACGGCCGGGATCGCCTGCGCACTGGTAAGCACGCGCACCATACCCACGCCCGCCGCAGCCGCACCCTCGGCGCTCAATACGGACGCGCCCCACGTGCCGGCGCTCCCTCCGGCAATCAGCACCCGCCCCCGTAGTCCCTTGTGGCCATCGACGTCCACTGGAACCGGATGGTCGGTACGTCTCGGCATCAGCGCGATTCGAGAGGCCACCACCTGAGTGTCGGCAACCAGGGAGGGAGGAAATCCGGGATCTACCTGGTAAATATCTCCACATACGGCACGGTTCTGCCCCTCATACAGCATCGCCTTCAGGTAACCCGTAACAACAGTGACGTCGGCGCGCACCACCGGATCCGCAGCTTGATATCCGTCCCGCAGCCCCGAGGGTACATCTACCGCCACCACCCGGGCAGTACTGCGATTGATCTCTTCCACCAGCGAAGCTCCCGGCTCCCGAAGAGCCCCGGAGAGGCCGGTACCGGCTATTCCGTCAACGATCCAATCTGCATCCTGGAGCGCCCCGCGGACTGCGGTTTGCTCGTCGCTCCAGACAAGCCGACGTACGCCGAGACGTTCCAGGATCCGCCAATGGTCCCTGGCAGCCCCCTTGAGCTCTTCCGCGACGGTGACGATCAGCACCTGGGCGGCGCCGTCGATTTGCGCCTGCCGCGCCATGACCAGCGCGTCCCCACCGTTGTTTCCATTGCCGGCAATGAACGCGATCCGCAGCGGACTCACGGCGGGCGAAGAGCGGCTGATCTGATCACGGAGCAGAGACCACGCGCGCTGCCCGGCGTTCTCCATGAGCACTATTCCAGGAATGCCAAACTCGTCCTGAGCGCGACGATCGATTTCTGTCATTTCGGCGGCGGTCACGATTCGATCAGCGGCTTGCATCGGTCTCTCCGGAAGACTCGGGCAACAACCGGTCTGAACGCCACCAGACGAGATCAGCACGATCCGTGAATCCCAGCAAGGCGGTGAGTACCCCTGACTGAGACAAATGGAATCGCCGGAGCACGAGCTGCATCTCAGGAACGTTGAGAACCCGACGACGCAAGACCCGACCTTCGTCATTCATAATGACCAGCCGTGTGCGACCCACATCCTGCCGGGCCAGAAGAAAGATCTGCTCGTCCCGGGCAACGCCGACCAGCTCATAGTGGGAGTCTCCCTCGTCGGCCGACCCCCGAGGGAGCTCCACGAATCCCTCGTAGCGCCCGGATTCGAGGTCCAGCCAGTACAAGCGACTGTGATCGAAACTAATGCCGAACTCTTCACCGGTGTCTTCGGCGACTTCGGTGCGGTAGTAAGAGATCTTGAGGTACAGTCGGTACTGATCAACACCGGCCACTATTCCATCCAGGACCGCGATCGCATCATCATCCTCGGAGGGAATCGGTAACCGATCGAGGCCGACCCGAACGTTATAGATCTGTTCGCCGGAGGGGGTGAACATATACACGAGCTTGGCGTTGGTGGTGCCGGTGATTACCACTAGCTCGTCCCGCAGCGTGACCTGCATCTGTTCAATAAAGGGAAACGGCGTTCCTCCTACGCCCTCCTGCCCGAGATAGTCGAGCGATTCCCCGTTGTCATCAAAGCGGACGACCGTCCGGTTAAGCTGGACCCCCAGATCCTCATCGAAAATCGAGCGTTCCGCGGAGAGGCGATCCTCCGCGTATACGTACCGCCGCGAATCAACCGCAATATTTCCCAACTGATTGAACTGGTAGGGGGTGGCGATCCTGGTCAGTCCCGACTCGCCCACGCTTCCGGCCTGCCCCAGGGTAACGGGTGTAGGGTTCTGGTCAGGATGGTAGATCAGGCGTACCAGATCACCATAGGAGGAAAATTCCATGATCTTGTTCGCTGCCCCATCACCCACATACAGCATACCATCCTGCATCG
>CAYQRW010000104.1:0-11248 GCA_964419735.1 uncultured Spirochaeta sp. | reverse complement strand
GTCTCCCGGGTGGCCTCCGCCTCCGGTACCGACAGGTGGAGCGGGTTCAGGTGCTCATAGGTACCGTAGTCCCGGTGGCGGATCTCTACGTCTCCGGTGTAGAAGGTGGTGAGGTTGTGCTCCAGGTCGCTTTTCATGCCCTCCAGGAGGGAGAAGAGCACCACTACCGACAACGTTGCGACGGCGATTGCCACGACGGATAACGCGCTACGCCGCCGGTTTCGCCCGACGTTGCGCCACGCCAAGGTAGGTATATTCATCATGTATTCCTTATGCTGTCGATTACCGACATCTTCAGCGCGCGGCGTACCGGAACCACCGCAGTGGCCACCGCGATTCCGATACCCACCAGCAGCGCCTGGCCGAAGGCGGGAAGATTCCAGGCGCCGTAGATCACCTGGGTGACCCGATATCCCACATCGGTCTCGCGCATGATCGATCCGTAGTCAATGCCTACCTCCACCAGGTAGGTCACCACCCCCGTGCCGAGAACCATGCCGATCACGCCACCGATCAGTCCGATGCCCGCTGCCTCCAGAATGAGCGTGACAAACACCTCCCGGTCGCGCATGCCGATCGCCCGCATCATTCCCAGCTCCTGGGTGCGTTCCAGTACCGACATGAGAATCGTGTTGGAGACGCCCACCGCGGCGATAATGAAGACCAGCAGAAGGATAATGCCGGTGCCCATTTCTTTGGCCTCCGCCAGAGCCACCACATCAGACGCGATCGTCCGCCAGTCGGCCACTACCAGCTGTGGTGCGCCGGCGATCTGCCGGCGCATCTCCGCGGTCAGTTCCGGAAGGGGTTGTCCCAGTTGGCCCGCCACGGCGATCTCGGTGGCGGCGCCGTCCATTTGGAGATAGTCCGCCGCAACGTCTTCCGGTACAAAAATCGCCGTGCGATTGATCATCGGATTGGGGGTGTTCACGATGCCGGCGATTTCCAGATCGATCGTCTGGTAGTAGCCGTGGCGGGTGCGGGTGACGATCGTAATCGGATAGCCCACCTCTGCTTCGATGTCCTCCGCCAGCCACGCGCCCAGGAGTGCCTGGTTCTTCCCGCGCTCCAGGAAGGAGCCGGCGGAAAGCGTCTGCGGGAGGCGATACACGTCGGTGTCCGTCTCAGGGTCAATGCCGTAGGCGGTGATCATTACCGAGCCATCCTCCGGAAAGGGGTCTTGAAAGACGATCAGCTCGCCGGAGAAGACGATTCGCGAGGTCGCGTCGAGACCTGCCGCTTCCAGCGCCTCTTCTACCTCGCGGGCCTCGTCCACAGCATACTTGAGCGGGCGATCCTCCCGTTCCGTCAGGTAGTCTGCATGCATCACCTGGGCGGTCCCCGTCTCGTACCAGATGAGGTTGCGGTTACTCTCCTCTTCAACCCCCACCAGGAGACTGTCCACCGCGATGTACATCATCAGTCCCACCGCCACCGCCCCGGCGGTGATAATCGTGCGCCGCCGGTGGCGCCGGAGGTTGCGCGCCGCCAGGGCGAGCGTCTGCCGCGGCTTCATTGCGGCACTCCTTCCCGTTCTCCTTCCCGTTCTGTGGCGATCATGCCGTCGTGGAGTTGGATCAGACGGCGGGAGAACTGCATCACCATCGGGTCGTGGGTGGAGAAAATGAAGGTGGTGCCGTGCCGCTCGTTGAGGGCGCGCATCGTATCGAGAATCGCCTCCCCGGTGGTGGAGTCGAGATTTGCGGTTGGCTCGTCGGCGAGAATGATCCGCGGATTCTTGATCAGCGCCCGGGCCACGGCCACCCGCTGTTGCTGCCCGCCGGAGAGCTTGCTCGGCAGGCGGTGCTCCATGCCCTCCAGCCCCACCTCCTGGAGGATACCCATCGTGCGTTCGGTGATTTCCGCCTCCGGAATGTTCAGCAGATTCAGGGCGAAGGCTACATTCTCATAGGCGGTAAGCACCGGAATCAGGTTAAAACTCTGAAAGACGAACCCCAGGTGGTGGCGGCGGTAGTCGGCGCGGCCGCCGGAACTGAGCTGCACCATCTCCTGGCCGTCGATCGTGACCGACCCCTGATCGGGATGGTCGAGACAGCCCAGGATGTTCAGCAGGGTACTCTTGCCGGAACCGGAGGGACCGGCGATAGCCAGGAACTCTCCCGCCTCGATCGACAGGCTCACGCCGCGCAGGGCGTAGACTGAGGTGTCCCCGGTCTGGTAGGTCTTGTGGACGTTTTCGACGGTAATCATGCGTGTGTCTCCCTATGGCTTTCTCTGTGGTTCTCTGGTTGTGGCATTGGATGTGTTGCGCGCCGCGCTTTGAGCGCGTCAAAGAACTCATCCGCCACGTTCCGGTCGGTGACTACGATCGATCCCGGCTCGATGCCCAGGAGCCGGGCGACCGCCCACTCCATAAAATCAAAGAGGCGGTGGTACTCGGCGCGGACGGTGCCGCGAGTGCTTCCGGGGGCCGCCGCCGGGTCTGAGGCCGGGTCTGAGGCCGGGTCTGAGGCCGCCGCCGGCGTGCCGGCCGGTGCACTCCGACTCTCATCCTCCAGAATCAGGCGCGCCGCCTTGTCGGAGAAGGTGGAGAAGCTGCGGATGATGTACTCGCCGCAGAGCTCCGGGTCATCCACCTGAAATTCGCCCCGTTGGACGCCCTCCCGGATCAGCTGCGCCAGGACCGGCGCCACTTGAGCGTTGGACGACTCGAACATCTTAACGCGGAAGAGCGTATTCTCCGGGCGATACATCGTGGTCAGGGCGGCCACCATGAGCTCGGGAGTTTGCGACTTGAGGACCATGCTTTCCTGGAAGTAGTGACTTAGGCGGTCCGCGGCGGATCGGGAGGTATCGCCGGCGATCGCGTTAATCCCCGCCAGAATGTGTTCGCTCATCCGTTCGATCAGCGCCTCCAGCAACTCCTGCTTGCCGCGGAAGTAGTGGTAAAACGTGCCTTTGGCGATGCCGATCTCTTGGATGATGTCGCTAATCGTGCAGGTATCGTATCCCAGTGAAAGAAACAGTCTATGGGCGGTGGCGATGATCTCGTCTCTTCGCTCCGCGTGCGCTTTTGGCATGGTAACGCCTCGTTAAGGGGTATTGATCTACCGACCGACTGCCGGTCGGTGCCTACGTTAGACATTAGACCGACGGTCGGTCGGTGTCAAGCGCAAAATAGAACCCCAGGGGTTTTGGTCTCCCTGGGGTTCCGTGGACGATATATTACCGGCAGCCGGGGGCCGGCTGCCAGTTAACAGCTACACGTTCCGCCACACCCGCAGCCACCGGCGGCTTCCGGGGCCTCATCACTGATGTCGGCGATGCGGACCTCAAAGTGCAGCGGAATTCCGGCCAGGGGATGATTACCGTCGAGGACGATCTCCGAGTCGGTGACCTCGGTGATGATCATAATCTTGCCGGCCAGGTTCACCCGCAGACCCGGTTCCGGTTCCCGTCCCAGGGGGAGGGCGTCTTTGGGCAACCGGCGGACCTCTCCTTCGTCGCGCACGCCATACCCCTGTTCCGGGGCGATGACGAAACTCAGTTCCTCCCCCACGTTGGCTCCCTCCACCTGTTCATCCAGGCCGGGGACGACATCGCCATAGCCCTGGCGAAAGGTAAAGGGGCCACTATAGTCACTGCTCCCGAGCAAGGTGCCGTCGGGGGCGGAGAACGTATATTCGATCGTTATGAACTTGTCTTTTGTTACCACCATGATGGTTACGAAAATAATCAGATGAAACGGGAGGTGCAAGGGTTTCGTTTGACAATCCAGTGCCAATAGCGTAGAGATAATGGTATGAAGCGAACAGTTTTGGTGACCGTTATCGGCATCCTCGTGGCGTCTCACGCGCCGGCGCAACTCGGCGAGCTCCCTGCGGGGTACCAGATCTACCGGAGTGCCGCGGCACAACTGGCCTTCCATTATCCCCAGGAGTGGTTTGTCGGCGAGCAAGAGGAGTCGCCGGTGGTGGTCAGCCGGGAGGCGCTTACCGCTCAACTGAGCCGGGATGAGCCGGATCTGCAGCCTGGGGACACGGTGCTCATGCTCGGGGTCTTGCCGACGATGTTTATGGCGATGATGGGTGTTCCGGTGGAAGATGTCGGCGACATCGTGGACGGGATGTTTGAGAATATGATCGCCCAATCGGGAGAGGTCCGCAACGGCGAGGTGGAGACCGCGTCTTTTGGCGGGCGTCGTGTGGGTTCGGTCGTGTTCGACGATGCCGGGGACGGTCTATCCGGCATGATTGCGGTAGTACATGAGCAAGAAGAGGTGATCGGCTTTGGTATGGCCATGGGGTTTCGCGAGGATCTGCTCCGTCGCCGGGAGCGGATCTCCCGGATCATATCATCAATGGAATTTATCGGCGATTTCTCTGAGATGCTGGGACAGTAGGGGCACACGATGAGCGATCATACACATCTCGTACGGCGGTGGCTGGGCTTTAGTATCTCCGGGCTGATCTTAATCGGCGCCGGGGTATCGGTAGTGGGAGAGGCGATTATTGCCAAAGGTGCCGGCGCCCCGTGGTTTCTGTTAGGCACGGCGGGTCTGGTCATTCTCAACGCCGGAGTTTCGGTGTTTGGCCAGGGAGTGGTTTACCGCGGTTTGTTGACGCGGGACGGTCGATAGTAGCTCTTGGGAGCGGTCACGGTAGCACCCTGCAGGGTCTTTACCACCGTGGCAACCGCCGTTTCGTAGTGGAGTCGTTGCGTCCGGCTGCGGCGGCACCGCTCAATTTCCACACGAACGCGATGCGCCTTGCCGGCGCCCACCAGCGACAGGACCTGATCGCACTCCGGCTCGGATGCGTAGATCAGCGCCATCGATAGATCCCGGTCGCTGGTTTTCATAAGGCGGTTCTGGCAATCCACGGCGGGCAGCACCTGCAGCAGATCCAGAATCTTCCGATACGGTTCAGCGCTTCTCATCCCCTAAAATGTAACGATCTCCGAGATGCTTGGATACGCAAAGGGCACCGCTTCCAGCTGCGCCACGGTGTTGCCGTTCTGCATCGCCACCTGCACCGGCGCGAGCAGCTCCGAGGCGGACTCACCAAAGGCGGCGGCTCCCAGGATCCTCCCGGAGGCGTCGCTCCAGATCTTGACCTCTCCCGCTGCCGAGTCATGGACCTGGCTCAGCATCGAGGAGCCATAGCTCTTGCGGATGAGCGTCACATCCGACCGTTCCGCCAGCTCCAGCACCGGACCTATCTGCGCCAGCTGCGGTTCGGTATAAACCGCCTCGATCACCGCTGAGGACTGAGCCGCGGCCCCGTCACGCCCGGCAGCATGAGCCGCGGCCCGGTCAGTCGCGGCTGAGCGGGACCCATCTGGGTTAGCCGCGCCAGAGCGAGCCGCGGCCCCGTCACGCCCGGCGGACCGGCCGGAAGCATCTTCCGCGGCGATGATCGCCTGCGCCACGCGTCGTCCCTGCAGGACCGCCTTGTTGGCGGTAAGCGGTGCGCCGGTGATGTCGCCGCAGGCGTAGATTCCGGGACTACTGGTGCGTCCCTCCTCGTCCACCGCAAGAAACCGCCCGTCCGGGGTGTGCTCCAGTTCCGGGGCCCCCTCCCCGAAGAAGGTCAGATCACCGGCCCGGCCGGTGGCAATGAAGGCGTAGTCCGCCTCCACCGTCTCACCGCCACGCCGGGTGACGCGTACGCCGGAACCGGTATTCTCCACCCGTTCCACCGCCACACCGGTTTCGATTTCGATACCCAAGGTACGCAGGGCATCGCTGAGGCGCCCCACGTATTCCCGATCGGAGCGGGGCAGGAGCGGATCATAGCTGAGCATCGTCACCGAGGTTCCCATGCGGGCAAAGACGCTGGAGTACTCCACGCCGGTTACGCCGCCACCCACCATGACCAGCGAGTTCGGCAGGTCCTTCAGGTGCTGAGTGTGGCGGGGAGCAATAATCCGCGTACCATCCGGCTTGACACCGGGGAAGAAGATCGGTTCCGAGCCCGCGGCGATCACGATGGAATCCGCGGAGAGTTTCTGTTGTTGCTCGTCGCCGGCCTCCGCGCTTCCGGAGGTGACCGTCACGGAGGTGGACCCGGTGATGAGCGCCGTTCCGGCGATTACGGTGACACCGGACTGTTCCAGTGCTGATCGGGTCCAGGCGACGCGGTCGGCCACCGTAGCCCGAACTCGAGCGGATGCGGCGGGGATCTCCTCGGGGGTAGTCTTCCCCACGTGGTTGGCGTGATAGAGCCAGCCTTTGCTGGGAAGTAGGCTCCCCACGGTCGCGCGGCCTCCCGGTGGGGTCGCGGTGACGAGGGCCGTTCGCTTACCGGCGGTGGCGGTCTGCCGAGCGGCTTCAAATCCCGCCGGCCCTGATCCTATTACGAGCACTTCATAGTTCATATATAAAACTTATTAGATACACTGCGTTTCGACAAGGGCAAAGCCCCGCCGCCGCAAACCGCCCCCCAACTCCCGCGGGGACGACACCGCGAGCCGCCGCCACAGGGCCGCCACAGAGCCGCCACAGAGCAGCCACAGGGCCGCCACAGAGCAGCCACAGGGCCGCGCGGGAACCGGCGCTACACCAGCCGGCCGGCGGTGTCGGCGTCGGTAATCAATATGTGCGCCATCCCACTGCGCAGCGTGGCTGCGATCGCCGGCGCTTTGCCGGGTCCGCCGGCGGCCACGATCACGTTGGGAATCCGCCGCATCAGGTGCTCCGGGAGACATACGATCCGCTCACTCAGCGCGTGGGACGTCACCGTCCCGTCTTCAGTGAGAAACAGAAAGTTTGTGGCCGCCACGGCGCCGGCGTTGCGGAGCGCGGCCAGCTCCTCGGCGGAAAAGATACCGCCGCGGTACATACTGGTTCCCTCGGTGAGGGAGCTGGCTCCGAGGATCGCCAGGTCCAGCCGCTGCCACAGGTCATGGACTTGTTCAAAGGTGCTGTCCCGCAGAATCCGCGCGGCAGTTTCGGCGCTGTCCAGGACGGCCGGGGCGTTCACCAAATAGCTCTTGCCGCCGAGGCGATCGGCAAAGGTCCGGGCGATACTATTGGGGTACACTCCCGTTTCGATCGTGCCCATCGCCCCGATCACCGGTACCACGTCGCTGTGGAGCGATTCGGTTCCGGTGAGCTCCTCTCCCAGAGCTTTGAGCGTTTCCCCCCAGCTGACTCCGATCAGGGCGTTCCGCGGCAGAATCCGCGGGAGCAGTTCCGCCAGGGCAGCGGCATAGGCGCGGTAGGTGTTCTCCTCCCGTTCAAAGGAGGGCGTTACTACACACTCCTTAATGCCGAACTTCTGCTCGATCTGTACTTCCAGATCTTGAAAACTGTCGGGTTCGTCGGCTATCGAAATCTGCACGATGCCCATCTCTTTGGCGCGGGCGAGACCCCGGGAAATACTGGCCATGCTGATGTTGAGCTTGTCCGCGATCTGGCGCTGATTGAGATCCTCGATGTAGTACAGGCGCGCGATCTTCTGTAACTGTGCTCGTTCTCGACTCATAAATGCGCCTCAGTATGCCTTGACTGACCCCTGAGATGATAGTAATCTGTTATTGAAACAATTTCCACACCATGGAACATATTGCAACGCACACCGTGAGCGCTTCGCCCCGAGCGAGGGTGCTCATTCTGGAGGAATGTATGGCCGGTAAGAAATCGGGTAGCGCGCAGGGATCGGGTCGGCGCCCGTCGGACTCCCTCAGCGCGGAACAACTCAAGGACATGTATACCAAAATGAACCATATTCGCGCGTTTGAGGAGAAGGTGGCGTATTTCTTCTCCCGCGGGATGGTGCATGGCACGACCCACCTGTACGTCGGAGAAGAAGGTACCGCCGTGGGCGCCCTGGCACCGTTGTCCGACCAGGACCTGATTACCAGTACGCACCGAGGGCACGGCCATACGATCGCCAAAGGGATCGATCTCAACCGAATGATGGCGGAACTCCTGGGTCGAACCAACGGCTACTGTAAAGGCAAAGGAGGCTCGATGCACATCGCAGACCTGAGCCGCGGAAACCTCGGGGCCAACGGGATCGTCGGTGGGGGCATACCCATTGCGGTGGGGGCGGCGCTGACGCTCAAGATGCGTAAGCAAGATCAGGTTGTGGTCAGTTTCTTCGGGGACGGGGCGCTCAATGAGGGGAGTTTTCATGAGTCCCTCAACCTTGCTTCAGTGTGGGATCTGCCGGTGGTCTTCGTGTGTGAGGACAACCAGTACGGCATGTCCATGAGCCGGCACAAGAGTATTAACATCGAGGACCTGTCCGATCGGGCCAAGGCGTACGGCATTCCCGGCAAGACGGTGGATGGCCAGAACGTCTTCGAGGTCTACGACGCGATGATAGAGGCGATCGACCACGCCAAGCAGACGGGGCCGGTTCTCCTGGTGAGCGAAACGTACCGCTACATGGGCCACTCCAAGAGTGACGCCAACCGCTATCGTACCAAGGAAGAGATCAACGAGTGGAAACAGCGCGATCCTATCGCCATCCTCCGCAAAGAAATACTTGCGCGGAAAGTTGCCGACGAAAAAGAACTCGAAGCGATCGAATCTCAGGCCCGCGAAGATATCGAGGCGGCGGTCCGATTTGCCGAGGAAGCTGGCGAGCCGGATATCGACGACATCATCAACGACGTGTACGCGTGAGTTTCCCACGTAAGGAGTAGAGAAGATGAGTACAACCCGAGAAATAACCTACGCGGAAGCGATTCGCGAAGCGATGAGTGAGGAGATGCGCAAGAGCGACGACGTGTTCCTCATGGGTGAAGATGTGGGAATCTACGGCGGCGCCTTCGGCGTCTCGGTGGGTATGGTCGATGAGTTCGGAGAGGATCGCGTGCGAGACACGCCCATTTCCGAAGCGGTAATCGTGGGCGCCGCTACCGGCGCCGCGGTGAACGGTATGCGCCCCATCGCCGAGATCCAGTTCAGCGATTTCATTACGATCGGCATGGACCAATTGGTGAACCAGGCCGCCAAGATCCGCTACATGTTTGGCGGAACCGCGCAGGTGCCGATGGTGATCCGCGCTCCCGCCGGAAGTGGCACCGGGGCGGCCGCGCAGCACTCCTCCAGCATGGAGGCGTGGTATACCCACGTGCCGGGGCTCAAGGTCGTCATCCCGTCGACCCCCTACGACGCCAAGGGGCTGCTCAAAAGCGCAATCGCCGACGATAACCCGGTGGTATTCCTCGAGCAGAAACTGCTGTACCGGGTGAAGGGCGCGGTACCGGAGGAAGAGTACACGATTCCCCTGTCGAGCTCCGACATCAAGCGCGAGGGCTCGGATGTAACGGTGATCACCTGGGGACGCATGGTAAACCGCTGCCTCGAGGTGGCGGAGGAACTCGCCAAAGAGGGGATCGAGATGGAGGTGGTGGATCCGCGGACGCTGATGCCGCTGGACGAGGAACCGCTGGTGGCGAGCGCCAAGAAGACCGGTCGCGTGCTGATCGTCCATGAGGCGGTACAGACCGGCGGCTATGGCGGTGAGATCGCGGCGCGCATCGCCGACAGCGAGGCGTTTTACTATCTGGACGCCCCAATTAAGCGCCTCGGGGCCCTCGATGTTCCTGTGCCGTACAACCCTGTGCTGGAGGCCAACGTGGTCCCCACCCATGAGAAGATCACCGCCGCCGTGCGGGATCTCCTGCAATAGCCGGAGGAGGAACCGATGGCTACATCCATAATTATGCCCAAAGCCGGAATGGCGATGGAAACCGGCACGATCATCGAATGGAACGTCTCCGTGGGAGACCGAATCGAGGTCGGTGACGAGATTCTCGAAATCGAAACCGACAAAGTGGCGATGCCGGTAGAGGCGGAAACCTCCGGCTACCTGCTGGCCACCCTGGCGCAGCCCGGGGATGTGGTGCCGGTAACCGAAACGATCGGGTGGATCGGTGAGCAAGGCGAGGCGGTGCCGGAGAACGAAGCCCCGGCATCCTCCGGGCAAGCTACCGCCGCATCCTCCGGCCAGGCCGCCACCAGCCAAACCGAGCCCGCAGCCGGTGATGCCCCCGCAGCCGGTGATGCCCCCACAGCCGGTGACACCCCCGCAGGGGCCGCCGGCTCCAGTGTGGAACGGGTGGGTGATCGCGTAAAGGCCACTCCCGCCGCTCGGCGGCGCAGTGCTGAACTCGGGGTCGATCTGGGGCAGATGACCGCCTCAGGCCCGGATGGCGACGTGCGCGTACGGGACGTGGAAGCGGCAGCCGCCCCAGGTGCGGCGGCCGGTAGGTCTGCCGCGGGCGGAGCCGCCGCTTCAGGTTCTACCGCCGGCGTCACTCCCCTGGCGCGCCAGGAGGCGCAGCGCGCCGGACTCTCGCTGGAGGGCGTGCACGGTTCCGGTCCCGGAGGACGGATTCAGCGCCGGGACGTGGTGGAGCAGGCTGCGGTGGCCGCCCAATCCTCACCGGCGAGCGGCGGGATTCAGCCCAGTGCTACCCCTGCCGCCGCGCTCACCGGCGACACGCGCACCCCCCTGGCGGGAATGCGCAAGGTCATCGCCCAGCGCATGAGCGAGAGCCACGCCACGATGCCCCCGGTCACTTTGAACAGTGTGGCCCGCATGGACGCGTTGCTGGATCTCCGCCACCAACTCAATGATGGGGCGGAAGCCGCCGGGCGCCGGAAGTTCTCGATCAACGACCTGCTGTTGGCGGCAGCCGCCAAGGCGGTGCGCCGCGCTCCCTGGGTAAACGTGAGCCTGGATGGTACCGATGTGGTGCAGCACCAGGAGATCAACCTGGGTATGGCTGTAGCGCTTGAGCAGGGACTGGTGGTACCGGTAATCCACGGCGCCGACCGGCTGTCGCTGACGCAATTGGCCGAGACCGCCCGCGATCTGGGGCGCCGTGCCCGGGATCGCAAGCTGGAAGTCTCCGATCTGGAGGGAGGCACCTTCACAGTGACCAACTTGGGGATGTACGGAATTACCACCTTCACCCCGATTATCAATCCCCCGCAGGCGGCGATTTTGGGTGTGGGCACCGTGCGGACTGAGTTGGAGCTGAGTGCGGATCAGACGGTGCAACAGCGTTCGGTGATGGATCTTAGTCTCACCGCCGACCACCGGCTTGTCGATGGGGCCCAGGGGGCGCTCTTCGTAAAGGAGATAGTAGCACTTCTGGAAAATCCTGCTCAAATTCTGGTGTAGCTACCGGGGCTGTATCGAGAAGCATGTTGCAAAAACGGGACTAACTACCGCACCGGTAAAGAATTATGCCGCACCGGTGCGGTTCACGAACCTAATCTCTTGAGCCGTCGGGAGTTATCCCAGAATCTGCAACAGGATTC
>CAYQRW010000103.1:0-11300 GCA_964419735.1 uncultured Spirochaeta sp. | reverse complement strand
GGATGCTGGTGGGTACCCGCTACTGGGATGAACCGGACATCCTCGCCACGATGCGCGAAATCGCTGAGATCGCCCAGGCCGCAAGGAGCTGACCCGGTATGGAAGCCGACCTCAATCTCGTGCTTGCCTTTGTGGCAGGCCTGCTTTCTTTTCTCTCTCCCTGCGTGCTTCCCCTGATTCCCAGCTATCTCTCCTTTGTGAGTGGCGTGAGTTTTCAGGATCTCGGGGGTGCCGGCACCATCCGGTGGATGATTATCACGCGAACCGCGTTCTTCGTGCTGGGTTTTACGATCGTCTTCGTGGTCCTGGGCATCGCCTTTTCCGGACCGGCGCTGCTGTTCAGCGGGGCCTCACAATGGATCAACTTCACCGCCGGCATCATTGTGGTGCTGCTGGGCATCAACGTAATGTTCGACTTGGTGAGCGTGCTCAATATGGAACGGCGCGTGCATACCACCAGCCGCCCGGCGGGCTACCTGGGAGCCACGGTGGTGGGCATGGCGTTCGGCGCGGGATGGAGCCCATGTATCGGCCCGATCCTTGCCTCCATTCTGTTTCTGGCGGGAACCCAGGGTCAGGTGGACCGTGCCGCCATGCTGTTGGTGGTCTACTCCCTGGGACTGGGACTCCCGTTCCTGCTGGCTGGGGCGGCCTTCACCCGCGTGTCGCGGTATTTGCAGCGGATTAAGCCCTATTTTGGAGTGATCCGCACCGCGAGCGGGCTGTTTTTGGTGGCCATGGGACTGCTGATCATGTTTGGCCGGTTTCAACAGCTCAACGGGTGGCTGTTGTCCACCGGGAATCAGGTGCAGCGCTGGGCTGCGGCCAACCCCGGCCCGTCTCGCCTCGTGTTTGGCATCACCCCGATCCTTCTGGCAGCGATTCAACCGACGCTCCGCGCGATCCGCGGGAAACGCCTGCGGCCGGGGTGGTTCGGTTCTACGGTGTCCCTACTTCTGACGGCAGCGGGCATCGCGCACCTCCTGGGACTTTTCGACTTGGCCACGCTGTTCGCCGGGTGGCTGCAGTACCAGGGCGTCTAACTGCACTCAAGTTATCGATTGCCAGCCTATCGATTGCCGCCAAAGAGGCGGGCGAAGATCGTCTTGCGCTGTTCCACCGGCTCTTCTACAAACCGTCCCAGCGAAAGCAAGCGCGTACTCCGCTCCCGGAGCATCTGCTCCGGGCGCTTGCGCGCGAGTTCCTGGTACGCCTGTAAGACGACCCCCCGGACCCTACCCGCGATCTGCTGGTGGTCGGCCTGAGCTCCCCCCGGCGGTTCGGGAATGATATCATCGATAATGCCGAACTCCCGCAAATCACCGGCGGTCATCTTCATGAGTCCCGCCGCCTGTTGCGCTTTTTTGGCATCCCGCAACAGAATCGAGGCAAAGCCCTCGGGAGAGATTACCGAATACACCGTGTTTTCCAGCATGTAGATCCGATCACCCACCCCGATCCCCAAGGCACCACCGGAGCCGCCCTCTCCCACGATGACGGAGATAATCGGGGTTTTCAACGTGGAGAACTCCCGCAGATTCCGGGCGATCGCTTCGCCCATACCGCGCTCCTCGGAGGCCAACCCCGGAAACGCCCCCGGCGTATCAATGATCGTTACGATCGGTCGATTGAAGCGCTCCGCCTGCTGCGCAAGGCGTAGCGCCTTCCGGTAGCCCTCGGGATGGGCCATTCCGTAGTTGCGCCGGAGGTTTTCTTTCATGTTGTGGCCCTTCTGGTGGCCCAGAAAGGTGAAATGGATTCCCCCGATCGTGGCGATACCGCCCACCAGAGCGGGATCATCCCCAAAGGCACGGTCGCCGTGAAACTCGATAAACCGCTCGCTCATCATTTCGATGTACTGCAGCGTGGTGGGCCGGTCCTGGTGGCGCGCCATTTCGACGCGCGTCCAGGCGGTCTCGTCGGCCCCGGCCAGCTTATCCGCCAGACGATTGATGTCCGCGCCAATATCGATATTCTCGCGGAGAGCCAGTTCCTGGAGCTCCTGTAGCTTTCCTCGTAGATCGTCCGCTTTCACGACGGGGCCCCTCCCTGGGAATGGGCGTCTATCAGATACGCCAGAGTACTGCGCAGCTCGCTGCGCGGCACCACCGCGTCCACAAACCCTTTCTCCTGTTGAAACTCCGAGCGCTGAAATCCGTCTGGCAGCTTCTGCCGGATCGTACCCTCAATCACCCGGGGCCCAGCAAAGCCGATCAAGGCGTTGGGCTCGGCCAAGGTGATGTCGCCGAGCATCGCAAACGAAGCGGTGACCCCCCCGGTGGTGGGATCGGTGAGGACGACGATCAGCGGCTGTCCCGCCTGGGCGAGCAGCGCGGCGGCGTGACTGGTCTTGGCCATTTGCATCAGGCTGAAAATTCCTTCCTGCATGCGGGCCCCACCGCTGGCGGTAAAGATAATGCAGGGCATTTCCCGTTCCGCGGCATACAGGACCGCCCGCGCCAGTCGCTCTCCCACGACGGACCCCATGCTGCCACCCATAAACTTGAAGGACATCATCGCCAGGGCCACCTCGCGCCCCTCGATGCGCCCCACTCCGGTGGTCACCGCCTCATCGATGCCGGTCTTTTCCTGAGCCTGACGCAACTTCTCCGTGTACTCCGGAAAATCGATCGGATTTACCGGCTGAACATCGGCGGAAAATTCGCTGATTTCACCGCCGTCCACCAGCGTTTTAATCCGCTCCATGGCACTAATGCGGTAATGGTGACCACAGTGAGGGCAGACGAACAGGTTAAGCGCCAGCTTTCCCTCTTCCACCGGCTTGCCGCAGGACGGACAACTATGCTTGGTTTCGACATAGCGGCGATCATCCATGCGGAGCGCTCGGCGCCCCTGCTTCATCTTGTCCGGCAGCGCCCACCGGAACGCTCGTCGAAACGATTTCCCCGGATTCATTGGCTCAGCTCCTTCATGATGTGGGTCAGCACATCCGTACCGAACTCCCCGCTCTGGAAGACCCGACTATTAATGATATCCCGCTGACGATCGATGTTGGTGGGGATCCCGGAGATTTCAAACTCCGAGAGGGCGCGATCCATGCGCGCCAGTCCCTCCTGCCGGTCCAATCCATGAACGATCAGTTTTGCCACCAGGGAATCATAAAACGGCGGTACGATCGCGCCGGTATGCAGAAAGCTGTCCACCCGCGTACCGAACCCTCCCGGGGGGTAGTAATGGGTCACCGTGCCGGGAGCCTTGGCGTTGATTCGACACTCCACCGCATAGCCCCGGAGCTGAATGTCCTCTTGGGTGATAGACAGCGGCTCACCGGAGGCGGCCCGAATCTGCTCGGCGATAATATCGACACCGGTCACCATCTCCGTGACCGGATGTTCTACCTGCACGCGAGCGTTGACTTCCATGAAGTAGTGCCTGCCGTCCTCCACTAGAAACTCGATCGTTCCCGCTCCCACGTAGTCCAGGGAGGAGAAGAGCCGAATCGCATCGGAGCCCATCTTCTCCCGGAGCGCATCATCTACCGCCGTGGAGGGGCTCTCTTCCACCAGTTTCTGGTGGTTCTCCTGGACCGAACAGTCCCGTTCGCCGAGATGGACCACCGTGCCGTGGGTATCGGCAAGGACCTGCAGCTCCACATGGCGCGGGCTGGTGAGGTACTTTTCCAGATAGACGGTGCCGTCGGAGAACGCCTTCTCCGCCTCAGTGGAGGCGATGCGAAGGATGCCGGCCAGGTCTTCTTCCTTGTGGCAGATGCGCATACCCTTACCGCCTCCGCCGGAGGCAGCTTTCACGATAACCGGATAGCCGATCTCCGCCGCGTCCTTCCGGGCAGCCTCGATATCGGCCACGCTGCCGCTACTTCCGGGAATCACCGGAACGTTCTGGGCGATGGCGGTCTGCTTTGCCTGAACTTTGTCGCCGAGCATCGAAATCGTCTCATGGGGAGGGCCGATGAAGATCAACCCAGCATCGGTGACTTCTTTCGCAAATTGTGCGTTCTCACTGAGAAACCCCACGCCGGGATGGACCGCGTCACAATGGGTAAGAATAGCGGCGGAGACGATATTGGAAATATTGAGATAGCTGGCGGAGGCTGCAGCAGGCCCGATACACACCGCCTCGTCCGCCATCCGCACCGCTTGCGCGTGACGATCGGCGTCACTGTACGCCGCGACACTACGAATCCCCAACTCGCGGCACGCCCGAACGATACGCACCGCGATTTCTCCGCGGTTTGCCACGAGTATGGAGGAGATCATACTCGACGAACCTCTACCAACGGAGTGCCGTACTCGACCATTTCACCGTTGTTCACCTTGAACGACACGATTTCCATGGAGAACTCCGCCTCGAGCTCGTTCATCACTTTCATCGCTTCCAGAACACAGATCGGATTGCCCTTCTCCACCACGTCGCCGTCTTGGCAGAACGGCGGGGAATCCGGAGACGGCGCACGATACACGGTACCCACGATCGGAGAGGTTATGACCTCGATTCCAGAGGCGTCAGTGTCGGTCTCGCCGGCCGCTCCACCACCGGCCACTTCACCGTCGGCCTGCCCGCCGGAACCGCTCACCGCAGCGCCCGGCTGCGCGCCTCCACCGATACCGCCGGCCGCACTCTGAGGATCAACCATCATCGGCGCGCCGGTCTGCATCTGCTGGGGGTGTACCATAATTGGTTGCGTATAGACAGGATTGGTCTCGGATGTACGCTTCAGGGTGAGTTGTGTGCCGTCTTGATCGAGCTTGAGCTCAGTCAGGGAACTCTCATTGAAGGAATCAATGAGGGAAATAATCTCATCAAGGTTCATGTATCGCCTCCCTTGGCTTCTTTCGGAAGCTATCACGCGCTCTTCCGTAAAGTCAATTAAACGGTCAGCGACCGATAAAACTTGTGTCAGGATTCGCAGTACGGTACTATGGTGCCATGAATATCACATCACTCTTACCTCACCGATCGCCGTTCCTCTTTGTAGACGAGATTGAAACCGCCACGGACGAGAAAATCGTGGGCACCAGGACCTTCCCCGCCGATGAGCCGTTCTTTGCCGGTCATTTCCCCGACTATCCGGTGGTACCCGGCGTGATTCTGGTGGAAAGCATGGCGCAGTGCGGAGGTGCCGGAATCCGACAACTCGGCACCCTCGGGGAGAAGCTTTTCTTCCTAGCCTCTGTACATAACGTGAAGTTTCGCAGACAGGTCCGTCCCGGCGACACGGTGCGTATGGAAATCGAGAACTTGCGCATCACGCCGAATATGCTCAAACAGAAAGGGCGGGCGCTGGTGGATGGGGAGCTCGCCTGTGAGGCGGAGTGGATGTGCCTGGTGGGAGACGCCCCGAAATGACAGCCCAGGAAACGATTCCGAAACGACTCCGCCGCCGCAGTCAGGAACACAGTGATCGGCCTTTTAGTTGGACCAAAGACGACGACGGCGTGTTTCAGAGCACCAGCTTCTCCGAGATGTGGCGGACGGTGGGATATCTCGGCGCCGGTCTGCAGGCGATCGGCGTCTCCCGGGGCGACCATGTGGGAATCATGAGCCACAACCGGGCGGAATGGATCTTCTGCGATCTCGCGATCCTGGGAATCGGCGCCGCCGATGTCCCGCGTGGAGCCGACTCTACCGCCGAGGAAATGGCCTACATCATCGGCCACGCCGATTGCCGGGTGGTCATCGCGGAAGACCCGGGGCAGTGCGAGAAGATCCTCTCCAAACGCGCCGACATTCCCCAACTGGAACGGATCATTCTCCTGGATGATTTTGACACGCCGGCGCAGCGGCCTACCGTTGAGGGCGTAACTATTTCTACCTATGCCGAGCTCCTCTCCGCCGGTGAGGCCGCCGGTGGGGAGGGACGGACCGCCTTTGAAGCGGAGGTAGACGCGGGAACCACCGATGAGCTTGCCACCCTCCTGTACACCTCGGGAACCACCGGGGAACCGAAGGGAGTCATGTTGAAGCATCGCTCCTTTATCTTCCAAATGGACCGCATCGAGCAGATTCTGTTTCTTACCCCAGATGACATCTTTCTGACGGTGCTGCCGGTATGGCACTCCTTTGAGCGGGCGGTAGAGTACATCTGCCTCAACTATGGCGCCAGTCTGGCGTACTCCAAACCGATCGGGAAAATTATGCTCGACGATATGGCGAAGATTCGACCCACCTGGATGACCTCAGTCCCCAGGATCTGGGAGGGAATCCGGGGGGCGGTGCTCCGGAACGTATCCAAGCAGAGCGCCGTAAAACAGGCGATGTTCTACTTCTTTCTGGGAATCGGAGAGATGCACGCCGACCTGCTAAACACCTTTCTCGGTCGTCTTCCGCGCTTTCAGAAGCGCAACCGGATCGTGGACGGCGCGGTGGCGGCGATCCCGCTCATCTTGCTGACGCCGTTGCAGGCGCTGGGCAGCGTGCTCGTCTTTAAGAGCCTCCGGCAGCGGTTGGGCGGACGGTTTATCGCCGGGGTCTCCGGCGGCGGTGCGCTTCCTCCGTATGTGGACAAGTTCTTTCAGGCGGCGGGCATCACCGTGCTCGAGGGGTACGGCCTCACGGAGACGGGACCGGTGCTTGCGGTCCGGGAGCAAAAACGCCCGATCCCAGGAACGGTGGGAGCGCTGCTACCCGACGTGGAGTACAGAGTCCTCGGCGAGGACGGGCGCGAATTGGGCCCCGGAATCAAGGGGGAACTGCACGTGCGCAGTCCTCAAATCATGGAGGGCTACTACAAGAAGCCGGAAGAAACCGCCCGGGTACTAACCGAGGATGGCTGGCTCAATACGGGTGACCTGGTACTCTTCACCTATGACCGGGAGTTTCGCATCGTGGGCCGCTCCAAGGAAACGATCGTTCTCTTGGGAGGGGAGAATATTGAACCGCAACCGATCGAGGATGCGATTCTCCAGTCGGAGTTCATCGATCAGGTCATGATCGTCGGTCAGGACCAGAAGTATCTGGGCGCCCTGGTATACCCTAACGAGGAGAAGATGCTGCAGTTTGCTCAGGAGCGGGAAATCGAGTTTGTCGACCAGGAGGAACTCGGGGAGGATCAGCAGTTTCGCGCGCTGATCAATCGAGAGATCCAGGATCGAGTCAACAGCAAAGCCGGATTCAAGGCGTTTGAGCAGGTCTTTCGTTTTCAGCTGCTGTCACAGCCGTTTGAGGTGGGGGAAGAACTCACCCAGACGATGAAAATCAAGCGCTCGGTGGTACACGAGAAGTATCAGCGGCTCATCTCTCAGCTCTTCGCGTAGAGGCGGAAGGACGCGTAGAACCGGCGGGACGCGTGGAAACCGCGCGAATAGACACCGGGGAGCGCCTCCATTTGGGGCGCTCCTGCCGTGCATCAGGGCCGCCGGTTACCGGACAAAGGCATCGCGGAAGCCCTCATTTCGCACGCGAAAGAGAACGCTTCCCTTTTCGTCCTCCGCCAGTGGACCCACGTACAACCGATATACGGAGCGATCGCCGCTTTTCTGCGCCATCACCGCCACCGGCCAGCCACCACCGAGGGTGTCGATCGTCCGACGAACACGCTGCGGGGTGGAAAAGGCCGCCACCTGCACGTAGGCGGATCCGCTGTCGAGACGATCTACCAGCGGCAGCGCGGCCAAGCCACCGTCATCCGGGGCAACTGCCGGCGCTTCCGCGGCAAGTTCCGGCTCGGGCTGCGTTTCGGGTTCCGGCTCGGGCTCGGGTTCCGCCCGGGCACGTCGGGTCTCAGCATCCCCATCTGGATCGCGGTCCTCTTCCGCAACGCCGTCGGGGGTGGCATCGTCGAGCTCAGGTTCGGGTTCCGGCTCCGCTTCGGGTTCCGGCTCCGGCGGCGGGTCGGGACTGCGAAAATCCGCGGGCTCCAGGCTCACAACGGCGTTTTCCGGAATCAGCCCCGGTCGCAGCTCTTCATCCTCCGCCACGGACGGCTCCGCTTCCACCAGCTCCGGTGAAGGTTCTTCGGCGGCGGAGTCATCGTCACTATCGGACAGAGCCACGAGCGGCAGAAACACCTCATCCTCGCCGGTATCTCCCGCGGCCGGCGCCTCAACCTCAGCGATGCGCGGGGTACCATCCGCGGTTTCCGGGATCGTGGTGCGAACGTTTACCGGATTGGGCGGAGGATCCTCACGTTCCGGCACATCCACCACGATGCGCACTTCCGGGACCGTGGTATCCGGATCCGCTTCTTCGATGGGTGCATCCGGCTCCTCCAACTCAGTGATCGGAAGCGGCTCTGATTCGGGCGGTTCCACGGGAACGGATACGGAGGGCGACTCGTCGGCCACTTCCGGCTCGGTGGTCGTCTCCGGCTCGGCGGCGATTTCGGGTTCGGTTTCGGGCTCAGGTTCGGGTTCGGTTTCGGGCTCAGGTTCGGGTTCGGGTTCAGGAGACGCTTCCGGCGGCGCTTCAGCGGCTGAAGCTACCTCCGCTCCGTCCGATGATTCGTCGCGCCCCGGCGGCATCAGGAGCATCGCGTTGGGATCACCGAAGGTGGCCGCGGGATTGACATCGGGATCGGGATGAAACGGCAAGTCCTGGTTGGGAGAGACGGCGGTAAGGCCCGGCAGCTGGACGGGCGTACCTTGAACAGTGGTGGAATCATCGGGATCCAATCCGAGCTGCTCGCCGGCTGCCTCGGAAACCACCATAAACAACCCCGGATCATCCAGCTCCCGGACGACAACTACTCGGGCGCGCTCCCCAGTTTCCGGATTGGTGACGTCCACCATCGAGTTGAGAGGAAAAGCGCTGGATGCGGCGTACAATCCATCCGGCGGAAACTCACCGTATCGCCCGACCACAGCGGATCCTTGCCAGTCGGCCTGACTCCACAGCGGGGCCAGGACGGCGCATATCAGAATTCCGGCAAAAAACCGTACCTTTCGCCTTGTTCTCATCTCACTTCACCTCTGATCTCAGTTTCGGCACGGATTGCCCCGGGCTGTAGCTTAGACGCGGTATACGCCACCGCCGGTAGCCCACGCCCACCGCCACTGAAGGAGACCACCCGCGTTGCGAGGGGCTCGAAGCTGTGCTATCGTCCCTCTAACAACCATGGCAGCTCAATTTTACGTGTTCCAGATACTGACCGGTGAAGAACAGCGGTTTATCACGTTGGCCGAAAACGCACTTCTCCGGAACCGTTTGGAAGATACGCGCGTGTGGTGGCCGCGTCGGAAGCTCATGATCCGACGGCGCGGTCGAAAGATCCGCACGTTGGCTCCCCTATTTCCCGGATATCTCATCGTCGAGGCCCCCACGATTGACGCCCAACGACTTCAGACGTTGCGTAGCTGTACCGGTTTCGTCCGGTTTCTCAAAACGAACCAGGATATCCGTCCGCTGCAGGGGCAGGATCTGGAGCTCATTCGTCATTTCCTTTCCTTCGGGGAGATCGTGGAGCAGTCCAAGGTGACCTTCGACGTAGACAATCGCATCGTGGTGCAAGAGGGACCGTTGAAGGGTCTGGAAGGACGTATTATCAAAGTGGACAAGCGCAAGGGCCGGGCCAAGGTTCAGCTGGACATGTATGAAAACTCCTTTCGGATCGACCTCGGATTCGAAGTGATGGCGGAGAAGACCGCATGAGCACCAGCCGGATCTACGTGATCGGAGCCGGCTTCGCCGGGCGGGCGATCGCCCAGGAGATCGCCGAGAAAGGGGTCATCGGACGGGTTGTGGCGTTTCTCGACGACGATCCACGGAAGATCGGCACCCGAATCGACGGCATTCCGGTGGTGGGGCCGATTGACCAGGTAGTTTCGCTGGTGGAGAAAACCCCCGCCGACGAGGCCCTGATTGCGATTCCCAGCGCCTCCCGGGAAGACCTGCGTCGACTGCATACCACCCTGCGCCGAGCCAACTTCGCGCGCATCCGGATTCTTCCCACGGTGTCACAAATCGTGGGCGACGAGGCGCACTTCATCCAAACGCGCCAGATCGACCCGCAGGATCTGCTTGGCCGGACCCCGGTCAATATCAATCTCCGACAGGCACTTTCCTACCTGCGGGGCCGGCGCGTCTTAATCACCGGCGCCGGGGGCAGCATCGGGAGCGAACTGGCGCGGCAGTTGCTCTCGGGAGGGGCGGAGCGGCTCTACCTCCTGGGACATGGGGAGAACAGCATCTACGAGATCGATGCCGAACTGCGCCTCCTGCAGGATGAAGGTGTCGGTGATACCGCCACGATCGTCCCGATCATTGGGGATCTCACCGATTCCGACTACCTGCGCTTTCTGCTACCACGGCTCAAGGCGGACGTTATCTTCCATACGGCCGCGTACAAACACGTTCCCATGATGGAGGCAAACCCGGTTGCGGCGATTCAGAACAACGTCTTCGGCACCCTGAACCTGATCGAAGCAGCCGAGGCGGCGCGCACGGGACGCCTGATCCTGATTTCCACCGATAAGGCGGTACGCCCGAGCAACATCTATGGGGTCAGCAAGAACCTCGCGGAATCGCTGTTTCTGCTGCGCCCCGGCACGACCGGCCCTTCCGGCGGCGACACATCGGGAACGGTGGTACGCTTCGGGAACGTCCTGGGATCACGGGGCAGTATCTTACCGCTTTTCCGCCGGCAGATCGAAAAGGGCGGCCCGGTAACGATTACCGATGCCCGCGCCACGCGCTTCTTCATGACAATTCCCGAGGCGGTGTCGCTGGTACTTCAGACCGCCGGGGTCGGCACACCGGGAGAGCTCTTTGTACTGGACATGGGGGAACCGCTCAATATCAGGGATCTGGCGGAACAGATGATCCGCTTCTTTGGGTTCGCCCCGGACACGGATATCCCGGTGGAGGAGATCGGCCTCCGTCCCGGCGAGAAACTGACGGAGACGCTCTTTGACACGGGAGAGGTTCCGGAAGACCAGCCCCTGGAACGTATCGTGAAGGTCCGGCGGGATCCCGAGGCGCGATCCGCGGGACCCCGCTCCGCGGATCAGTTGCAGCACCTGCTTACAGAGCTCCGGCCGGTGTGCATCTTTGACCAATCGCGCCCCGGAGAGTATCGTAATCGCTGGAGGCTCAGGGAAATCCTGGCCTCCTACTATCCGGACCTGCTCCCCTTCCCGGGAGAACCGGAATATTGACGCCGGGAGCACTAGGCAGTGAGCGTGATTCCATTTGCACGACCATCCATTGGAGACGAGGAAGTCGCCGCGGTAAGCGATGTTCTCCGTAGCGGCTGGCTCACGACCGGCAAGCAGGCGCTCGCCTTTGAGCGGGAGTTTGCCGCCACCCTGGATGTACCTCACGCCCTGGCGGTGAACAGCGCCACCGCCGGTCTGCATCTCGCCCTGGAAGCGGTGGGGGTCACA
>CAYQRW010000102.1:0-11464 GCA_964419735.1 uncultured Spirochaeta sp. | reverse complement strand
GAATCGACGGTGGTGGCGGATGTGATTCCGAATCCGCCACGGACCCCCTTTCTCGATCGAGCTGCCAAGCGGGGCTGCCGTACGATCGACGGGCTGGGGATGCTCATCAACCAGGGGCGTATTGGGATTCAGTACTGGACCGGAGTGGATCCCGATCCCACGGTGATGCGGGCAGCGCTTGAAAAAGTGTTTGCCGAATGACCGCATCCGGGATTGTGCATTACGCTCAATATGGTAGACTTTCGCTATGAAAACGTTATCACGTTCGTTCTCAGGAGTGTTCCATGCCATCGATTCGTGATGTAGCGAGGTTGGCGGGAGTTTCAATTTCCACCGTCTCCCGGGTGGTGAGCGGCAGTGCCAACGTAGAACCGACTACGCGGGACCGGGTGCGAAAGGTGATCGAGGAGACGGGATATCGGCCCAACCTCAACGCCCGGAGCCTGCGGTCGCGCAGCGGACAGCTGGTGGGTCTTGCGCTTCCCAAGATCGTACATGACACGTTTTCCACGATCATCCACCACGCCGAGAAAGAGGCCAACCGCATGGGGTATGGTCTGATCATCGGAAACACCAACGATGATCCGGAGCGGGAGCGGGCGTTTATCCAGGATCTGCTGGCGCGTCACGTAGACGCGATCATCTTTTCCCGCGTCTCCGACTCCAGCCATCTGCCGGACCGCGTCCGCGAGCGGGGACTTCCGATCGTCGTCATCGACCGGGGGATTGAACATGACACGATTCCGTCGATCGAGACGGACAACTACGGTGCCGGGAGAATGGTGGCTACCATGTTCTTGCAAGGAGGCCATCGACGGATCGCGACGGTCACGGGGCCGCAGAATGTGAAACTGGTACGCGACCGGGATCGGGGTTTTCTCGATACGCTCCACACGGCAGGAGTTGAGGTGCTCCCGGAGTACCACGTGGAAAGCAACTTCGAGTATGAAGGCGGGGTTTTGGCGGGAAAGCAGCTCCTGGAGCTGGAAACACTTCCCACTGCGATCTGGGCGCAGTCGGACATGATCGCCGTAGGCCTGCTGAAAGTCTTTCAGGCGGCCGGTGTTCGTGTTCCCGACGATGTGTCGTTAGTAGGAATGGACAACGTCCCCGTGTCCAAGATGGTGACCCCGGCGTTAACCTCGGTGGATCAATCCTTCGAGGAGTTCTGCCGCCGGGCGTTTTACATCATTCATGAACAATTGGAAGACCCGACGTATCAACCACCGGAGACCCTGGTGCAGATACCGTCGAGTATCGTTATTCGTGAGAGTTTTCGGAACCTCACGTAGGAACCCTGATTATGGCTTATTAGGAGGCCTGGATATGAATCCAAAAATTGACAAACTTCTCAACAATGGCAGCGGCGTATTACGCATGGTGCCCACGTTTGTTCCTCGCCGGAATGGAGCGGCCGGGAGACGGCTGAGACTGCATCCCGATGACTACTTTGCCCTGGGCATGAAGCGTGGCGCCATGAAGGAGCGCTGGTTTACCGCGACGATTCCGGCAAATAACGGACCGCTTGCTCCCGCGGACGAGGGCCTCAGCCATGTAGCCCTGGATGACACCGCGCAGGATCGCGTCCTGTTTCGTGATGTTGTGGAAGAGGGCAAAGCCGAGGTGGTAGGAGAGCCCCTGATGAAGGAGCACGGCGGGTGGCCGATGTATTCCAAGTTCTTCGACTACAACGATGCCCTGTTTCACCATCTGCACCTCTCGTTTGCCGATGCGGAGACGATCGGCCTCTTGGGAAAACCGGAGGCGTACTACTTTCCGCCCCAACTCAACAACCACGCCGGGACGTTTCCCCACACGTACTTCGGTTACGACATGAGCGTGACCAAGGACGAAGTCCGAGAGCGGCTGGAGATGTTCGAGAAGGGAGATAACCGGATTACCGAGCTCTCCCGGGCGTATCGGCTGCAGTTGGGAACCGGTTGGTACACGCCTCCCGGTGTCGCCCACGCTCCCGGAAGCTATCTGACCTATGAGCCACAGTGGAACGCCGACGTGAACTCCGTGCATGAGAATATCGTTGCCGGTGAGATTTACCCCTGGGACATGCTGGTGGAGAGCTGCCCTGACAACAAAAAGCGCGACATGGACTACATCATGAGCCTCCTCGATTGGGAGAAGAACATCGATCCCGACTATCGTCGCCACTACTACCGACCGCCCATCGTGGATGCGCAGAAGGGCCCCAACTTCACCGAACGGTGGATCGTCTATGGCAACGAATACTTCTCCGCAACTGAGCTCACCGTGCCGCCCCAGACCACCGTCACCATCAAGGACGCCGGTGCCTACGGGGCGATCGTCGTTCAGGGTCACGGAGCTCTCAATGGGGTCGCCGCTGAATCGGCAACGATGCTCCGCTTCGGCCAGATGAGTTCCGACGAGTTCTTCATTACCCATCCCGCAGCTACTGCCGGCGTGAAGGTGGAAAACCACAGTCTCAATGAGCCGTTGGTGATGCTGAAGCACTTCGGACCGGACAACGCCAAGCCGGATATGAGCAATGGACTGTAAGGAGTAGTACGACGATGAGATACCTTCTCGGCGTAGACTTGGGCGGTACCGTTGTCAAAGCGTCCCTCTTTGATGAAGGGGGACGCGAAGTGGCGAGCGCCGGCCGACGCACTCCACTGATCACCGATGAACCGGGGCAGGCGGAACGGGATATCCCCGAAACTCGTCGACTGGCGTTTGAGGCGATCAGCGAAACACTGGCCACCGCGGCAGTGGATCCCAGCGACATCGTTGCCGTGTCTACAACGGGCCACGGCAAAGGGGTGTACACGCTGCGCCGGGATCGATCTCCCGGCATCGGCATCGTCTCCACCGATACCCGGAGCGGGAAAATCGGAGCGGAGATGATGGCTGAGCCGGACTATGACACAACGTTCTATGCGAAGACGTTCCAGCCGCTGTGGCCGGGACACACCGCACCGATCCTGGCATGGCTCAAGCGAAACCGCCGGGACCAGTACGATGCGATCGGGTCGATCCAGCTGGCCAAGGATCTTCTTCGCTTTTTCTTGACCGACGCGATCAATGTGGAGCTGACCGACATTTCCGGTACCGGGTTCTGGGATAATACCGCCGGCGCCGTGGACCGGACGATTCTCGATCGCCTGGGAATTTCTGAGATGTCGGAAGCGATTCCCCCGGTGGTGAACTCCCACGACATCGCCGGGTATGTTACCGCGGAGGCCGCGCGCCTCACGGGCCTCAAGGAGGGCACGCCGGTGGCCGGGGGGCTCTTTGACGTCAACGCCTGCGCGCTGGCCACCGGCGTGGAGCGTCCCGACGAACTCACCGGCGTGGTGGGGACGTGGAGTATCAGTGCCTTCGTGACGCCGGACTACTCCCGTGCCGCGGAGCATGCGGACCGCTACGTGATTCAGGCGCACAGCGTGCCCGGCATGTACTTGATCCACGAGGCCAGTCCCACCTCCGCGGGAAATCTCGAGTGGTTCACGAGCAATCTGCTGCCGGAAATGCCGGAACAACGGCGATTCGACTACTGCAACGAGGTGGTCTCCACTATGCGGGAGACCTCCGTTTCGTTCTTCCCCTATCTCTTCGGGAGTGACCTGGGGGCGGAGGCCTCCGGCACGTTCATCGGGCTACGGGCGGGAACCTCGCGGGAGGAGATCATCCGCGCAGTTTACGAGGGGATCGTGTTTCAGCATGTGCGTCACATGAATCGTCTCCTTGCGGTCACCGACCCACCGGAGGAGATCAGATTCGCCGGGGGAGCAACCCGCTCGGCGGTATGGATGCAGATGTTCGCCGATGTACTGGGAATTCCCGTCACCGTTTCCAAGGCGGAGGAGCTGGGGGCTCTCGGGGCGGCGATATGTGGAGCGGTGGGGGTCGGCGTGTATGCGAGCTACCACGACGCGATCGCGGCGATGACCGGTGTCCGTGAGACGTACCGGCCGGACGCCGCGACGGGACGGTTGCTCCGGGATAAGCAGCGACGGTTTGAAGATCTTGTAGACGCTTTGGAACCGGTGTGGCAGCGCCATGGCTAAACTCGCCGAGTTGCCCCTGGGGTTGTATGAGAAGGCGCTTCCTCCGGGAGACTGGCCGACGATGCTGGCTCGTGCCGCGGAGTTGGGATTCGACTTCGTGGAGATGTCGATCGATGAGTCCGACGATCGACTCGAGCGGCTTCAGTGGGACCGCCGACAACGGCGCGCTTTTGCTGAGACGGTACGGGAAAGCGGTATGCGCGTTCCCTCCATCTGTCTCAGTGCGCATCGGCGTTTTCCGCTGGGAAGCGGGGATCCCGGCACGGTGCACGCAGGAATGGGGATCATGCGGCGCGCGATCGACCTGGCGACGGACGTGGGCGTTCGTATCGTACAGGTGGCGGGATACGATGTGTACTACGATGAGGAGAGCACGTCGGAAACGCGGGAGCGGTTCGTCGAGAACATGGCTCGCTCCGTGGAATATGCCTCAGCCCGAGGAGTCACATTGTCGGTGGAGGTGATGGACACCCGGTTCATGAGTTCCATCTCGAGGGTGATGTACCTGATCCGAAGACTACCATCTCCGTGGCTCACGGTGTATCCGGACCTAGGAAATCTTTCCGCCTGGAACGACAACGCGGCGGAAGAGTTGGAGCTAGGGGTACGGGAAGGCATTGTCTCGGCGGTGCATCTGAAGGATACGTTCCCCGTGACGGATTCGTCGTCGGGACAGTTTCGTGACGTACCATTCGGCAGTGGCTGCGTCGATTTTCCGCGACTGTTTCGAGTCCTCAAGCGGAGCGGATATGCGGGATCGCTTCTCATGGAGATGTGGAACCGACACGGCGAGGCCGATGTCGAGCAGGTTCGCTCCGCATTATCCTGGATTCGGCGTATGCTGCACGAAGTAGACCAAGATCCGAATCCTCAGTAAACAAAAAAATTGACAGCGTTCTGAGGTGATGGTATCGTTTTCACAAACAGTTTCGGAGAGATGATCGGTAATGGGGGAAGATGATGGCAGGAAATGTTGAACAGGTTCGAGAAGCTCTAAAACGTGGTGAAGGAGTCCTTCGACTGGCGCCGACCTGGGTTCCGCGATCGTTCTGTATCCCCGGAAAGCGGCTCAAGCTTCATCCCGACGACTACTATGCCTTTGGGGCGCACCGGGGCGGAATAGACGAGCGGTGGTTTGCCTCCACCACCAAGGCGGACAACGGTCCTGAGACGCTCGAGGACGAGGGCCTCAGTTACGTGGTTACCGGACCGAACGAAGATGGAAAGGTTCTCCTCAAGGACGCTATCGAAGAGATCGGAGATGAGATTCTCGGTGCCGACGTGATGCGGGTCCACGGCGGGTGGACGATGTACAGCAAATTCTTCGACAACTTGGAGCCGCTGCCGCACCATCTGCACCACTCCGACGAGAAAGCCGCGCTGGTGGGTATGCGGGGCAAGCCGGAGGCCTACTACTTTCCGAAGCAGCTCAACAATAAGCGTGGGTACTTTCCGTATACGTTCTTCGGACTCAATCCCGGGGTAACTCCGGCGCAGGTACGGAAGACGCTGGAAGACTGGCACAAGGGTGACAACGGGATTCTGGAACTGTCGCGGGCGTACAAGTTGCAGCCGGGCACCGGTTGGGACGTGCCGCCGGGACTGTTGCATGCACCGGGTTCGTTCCTGACCTACGAACCGCAGCGAGCGTCGGACGTCTTCGCGATGTTTCAGTCGATCGTGTGGGATGCGTACACGCCGTGGGAGCTTCTGGTAAAGAACGTGCCTGATGATAAGAAGCAGGATCTGGAGTTCATTATGGGGCTCATCGACTGGGATCTCAACGTTGACCCAGACTTGTACCGAAACCGGTTCACTCCACCGAAGCCGGTCAACGATCTCGCAGAAATGCGAGAGAGCGGCTATGAAGAGATGTGGGTCACCTACAAGAGCGACTATTTCAGCGCCAAGGAGCTCACCGTCTTTCCCGGCCGCACCGTCAAAATCACGGATGAAGGTGCCTACGGAGCGATCGTGATTCAAGGACGGGGAACGATGGGATCGCTCTCCGTGTCGTCTCCGGCGATGATCCGGTTTGGAGAAATGACTGAAGACGAGGTGTTCGTAGCCGCTGATGCCGCACGCTCGGGGGTACGGATCACCAACACCAGCGAGTACGAAAACCTGGTTATGTTGAAGCACTTTGGTCCTGCGGTATAAATCGACGGACACATCCAGAGGAGCCGAATATACGTAGCAAGGAGGTGATGTCGGCGGGAGATCGACAAAGCGTAACCGTAACGGTTGAGGCCGCTGGATTGCGGCGAAGTTAGGTGGAACGGTTCGTTTCACATCACACACGGTAAAAGGAGATGGCTATGAAGAAAATTCTTCTGCTCACAATTGTAGTGTCACTATTGGTCCCCCTCGGGGCATTTGCTGCCGGTCGTGGAGAGACCGCCGAGGATGGTGAAATCGTTATCGGCATGTCGGTGCCGGGGTTGCAGTTTCCGTTCTTCGTGACGATGCGCGACCAGGCCGAAGCGGCCGCCGCGGAGCTGGGGGCGCGAATTGTTTTTGCCGACGGCCAGAACGACTCAGCCAAACAGACCGCAGATATCGAGGGCTTCATCTCTCGCGGGGTGGACGCGATCCTGATCTCCCCCATCACCGTGGACTCCCAGGTTCCGGTTATGGAACGGGCGATGGAAGCGGGTATTCCCGTAGCATCGGTGGACCGCAAAGCCAATACTGACAACATCCTGGTTCACGTAGGTGCGGATAACGTAGAAGGTGGGCGCGCAGCGGCTCGGTATATTATTGAGCAGCTCGGTGGTTCCGGCCGCGTCATCGAACTCGAGGGAACTCCCGGTGCTTCCGCGGCGATCGACCGCTCCACCGGTTTCAACGAAGTGATGGATGAGTCCGACGTGGAAATCATCGCCAGTCAGCCGGCGGATTTTAATCGCGCCGAAGCGCAGACGGTAATGGAGAACCTGATCCAATCCAATCCCGATTTTGACGCTGTCTTCGGAGCCAATGACGAAATGATCATCGGTGCTATCGAGGCGATGCGTGGAAGCGGAATCGAAGTTGAAGATATCGTGACGGTTGGCTTTGACGCCACGCCGGATGCGTTCTCCTATATCGAGGACGGCCTCCTGG
Source organism: uncultured Spirochaeta sp. (assembly GCA_964419735.1). Classification (GTDB taxonomy): domain Bacteria; phylum Spirochaetota; class Spirochaetia; order DSM-27196; family Alkalispirochaetaceae; genus Alkalispirochaeta. Next base: position 4,316 of record CAYQRW010000102.1, on the reverse strand, counting down.
ATGCCACGGTTGACCAGTTCCCGGGAGATCAGGCCGGCCAGGCGCTGCAGTATCTGGTGGATTACATCAATAACGGCACCGAGCCGGAAAACGATGTGGTCTTCATCAGCCCCGAGCCTGTCACCAGTCAATGATCTGAACGACACCACGTGGGTTGTATACGGGGGAGGGCCGATTGTGTTTCACGATCGGCCCTTCATTTTCGGACGCACCAGGAGGTATGGACGTGCCGTTATTAAGCATGGAGGGGATCAGTAAGTCCTTTCCAGGAGTAAGAGCGCTGGACGCGGTTGACTTCGATCTGGAACGTGGAGATGTCCATGCGCTGGTTGGAGAAAACGGTGCCGGCAAGTCAACTCTTATGAAGATTCTCGCGGGTGTGCACCGCGCCGACTCCGGCGTGCTACGACTGGAAGGCGAGCCAATCGAACCCACCGGGCCGCGGTCGATGATCGACGCCGGCGTGGGAGTCATCTACCAGGAACTGAACCTGGTTCCGCATTTGAGTCTCGCGGAGAACGTATTTCTGGGACGGGAGCCACTCCTAAAGTCCGGCGCTATCAACTGGAAGAAGATGGGTGAGGACTTTCGCGCCCTCATCGAGCCCTTTGATGTTCCTCTCAAGCCGTTTACGCAGGTGGCGGCGATTGGACCTGCGTACCAGCAGGTTGTGGAGATCGTCAAAGCGCTTTCCCTGAACGCCAAGATTCTGGTAATGGATGAGCCTACGGCGGCGCTTACTGGTCACGAAGTGGACCGGCTGTTTGAGCTGATCAATCGCTTACAGGGTGACGGCGTGTCGTTAGTGTATATCTCCCACCGCCTGGAAGAGATCTGGCGCGTCGCCAATCGCGTGACGGTACTGCGGGACGGTCGGCGGATCTCATCCAAGGCACTTCAAGAGGTCACGATCGACAGTCTCATTGAGGATATGGTGGGACGCGAGTTGGAAGAGCAGTATCCCAAAGCAGAGATCGAACTCGGCGAAGAGGCACTGCGGGTGGAGCATCTCACTAAGGACGGCATTTGCGACGACGTTTCGTTCAACGTACGGCGCGGGGAGATTGTGGGGTTTTCAGGCCTCGTGGGAGCGGGCCGAACGGAAATCGCGCAGCTGATCTTCGGCTACTTGCAAAAGGATAGGGGCACGATCTTCCTGGACGGAGCGGAAGTAGCGATCGAGCACACCTGGGACGCCGTGAATCACGGAATCGCCCTGATCCCGGAGGAACGCAAGGAACAGGGGCTCGTACTGGGACAGTCCGTCTTTGACAACGTGGCACTACCGGTATTGAACTCCTTTAGCCGTATGGGGCGGATCACGTTTTCCAAGTTGCGCACCGTAATAGAAGAGATCGTCAACCTCATCGGCGTACGCACGCCGTCACTGCAGCAAACGGTGAAAAACCTCTCCGGAGGCAACCAGCAGAAAGTGGTGCTTTCTAAGTGGTTTGTGCGGCGGGCCAAGATCTACATCTTCGATGAGCCCACCCGTGGGATCGATGTGGGGGCCAAAGTTGAAATCTATAAGCTCATGCAGCAGCTGGCCAAAGATGGGGCGGCGATCATTATGATCTCCTCGGAGCTGCCGGAGATCATGAACATCCCGGATCGGATTATCGCCGTCCGAGGCGGCAAAATCACCGGTGAGTTCAATCGGAATGAAGCCACCGAAGAGCAGGTGATGCGCGCCGCCTTTGGGATCGTGGAGGATGCATCATGAGCGAAGGAGCAACGACGATGAAAGAAAAACTGACCCACATCTTGAAGAACTACGGCATGATCATCGCCTTTGTGCTTGTCTGCATGATCATGTGGGCGCTGACCCCGCATTTCCTGACACCTACCAACCTGCTGAACGTGGTGCGGCAGTCCTCGATCATCGGTGTGATGGCGGTGGGGGTGACATTTGTGATCCTCAGCGGAGGAATCGACCTCTCGGTTGGGTCCGTGATGGCGGTCTCCGGAATGATCGCTGCCGGCACGATGCAAAATGGCGGTGGTATCTTCTTAGGAATCGTGGTGGCCCTGGGAGTGGGAATCGCCGCCGGTCTGGTGAACGGCCTGCTCGTGACCAAAGGTGGGATCACTCCCTTCGTGGTGACCTTAGGTATGATGAGCATCGCCCGGGGACTCACCCTGATCTATAGCAATGGCTATCCTATCAGTGGCTTCTCGGAGACGTTCCGATTTATCGGAGGCGGCGTGATCCTGGGCATTCCGTTCCCCGTGATTATCCTGTTCCTTGTAGTGCTCATCGGATGGGCGGTGCTCACGCAGACGCGTTTAGGGCGCTACACCTACGCCATCGGCGGCAACGAGGAGACGGTCAAGCTCTCGGGAATCAACAGCGACTTCTTCAAGACGATGGTTTACGTCATCTCCGGAGCAACCGCTGCTATCAGTGCCTTGATCCTCACCTCCCGGCTCAATTCGGCGGGGCCCACGGCGGGCCTTACCTATGAGCTCACCGTTATTGCAGCGGTGGTTATCGGAGGAACCAGCCTCAGTGGTGGCCGCGGAACCGTGTGGGGTTCCCTGATCGGGGCTCTGCTGATCGCGGTGATCAATAACGGTATGAATCTGCTGGGTATCTCTCCGTATTTCCAGGAACTGGTGCGCGGTGTGATCATCATTCTGGCAGTCTACGTGGACCGACTTCGTGAGCAGTGAGCGACGTGAGTACACCAAATAAGAGGCGGTTATGAAGGTAAAGAGTCTATGGTATGTGGCACCGGAACATATAGAACTGCGGGAGGTTGAGATTCCCGCCCCGGGGCCGCACGAATTGCTGGTAAAGGTTGAAGCGTGCGGCGTATGCACCTGGGATCTCTTCATCTACAGCGGCGGCTTCCGGGGGTTTAAGGACTACCCGTTCTACTTTGGACATGAAGGCGTGGGAACCGTGGAAACGGTAGGAGCCGGGGTGACCCGGTTCAAACCGGGCGATCGCGTGGCGCTTCGGGAAAGTCGCGATATCGGGGCGATCGGTACGGGCCACATGGCGGAATACGCGATCCAGCAGGAGCAGGATCTGATTCCGCTTCCCCAGGACGGTACCGCTGCGGAATACTGGATGATCGAGCCGGTGGCGTGCTGCGTGAACGCGATCGATCTGGCGCCGATTAAGCCGGGATACCGGGTGGCGCTGGTGGGCAGCGGGTTTATGGGCAGCATCCTGCTGCAGTTGTTGGCGATGTCGCCGGCCTCCTCGGTGAGCGTGTTTGATCTTCGGCCGGAGTCGTTGAACTACGCCCGCACCGTGGATGCCGAAGGGCTGGTGGATGTGTATGACCTAAACGAGAATCCCGATCTCGGTGATCTGGAAGGCACGTTTGATCTGGTCTTCGAAACGGCGGCGGTGGAGCCGGCGTTCCGCCTCTCCAACCGGTTGGTGAAAAGTGGCGGTACGTTGGGGATCTTCTCTTGGCACCACCACGATATCACCTTTGATTTCGGCTACTGGCACGTGAACGGGATCACCGTCCTCAATACCTCTCCCGCCGCGGCACCGGACTTCACCGATTGTTTTCTGCGGAGCGTGCCACTGATCGCCTCGGGGCGGATAGACTTGGCCCCCTTGGTGACCCATGTCGGTAGCCCTGAAGAGGCGCCTGAGATCTACAAGGACGGCCTCTCCAAGGATAATGGCTATATCAAAGGGGTGATTCGCTGGAGCTGATCGTTGGAAGAATCGGCTGGACGTAATCGGCGAGTGGGACGGCCCAGACAGTGGCCAGCCAGTGGACCGCCCACGGTGGGCCGCGCTGCTACAGCTCGCGGTCAAGAAACTCCACCAGCTGTTCCCACGCCTCTTGCGGTGCGCCGCCTTGGTCGTAGGTGTCACTTTTGACGAAGGCGTGGCCCACGCCGTCATAGACGGTGATCGTGTTCTGAACTCCGGCTTGGGTGAGGGCACGTTCAAAGCCGTCTACCTCCTCCAGAGAGATACTTTGATCCTCAGCTCCGAAGATGCCCAGGACCGGGCCGTTTTGGGGCATATTCCCCAGAGCATCAACGGTCTGGATCGGGCCACTCCCGTAGAGGGTGATCACCGCCGCCAAATCGTCGGCGCGTGTGCCCATATACATCGCCTGGGTGCCCCCGAAGCAGAAGCCCATCACGGCGATCCGGTCGGGCTCCACCGCCTCATGCGTCCGAAGATACTCCAGGGCGGAATCAAGATCTCCGGCGATCTGCTGCTGGGGCGTGCTGTTGAGTTGCGCCATCGCTCCCTGCGCGTCGCGGGCCACACTCCCCCGAAAGGCATCAGGGGCCAGTACCACGTACCCCTCCGCCGATAGGGCGTCGGCCAG
>CAYQRW010000101.1:0-11476 GCA_964419735.1 uncultured Spirochaeta sp. | reverse complement strand
CGTTAGCCGGCCAATGTGAATATGTACGTAACTTTCTGCTCAGGCCGGTTGTAGTCTTCGGGCAACGGCGGGAACGGCTCCCCTTCCTTGATGGCGCGGATTGCGGAATCGACGAGGTCGCGGTTGCCCCCCACAAACCTCGGATCCTCAAGCAGCCGCCCATCGCGGCTGACCCAGAACTCGACGACCGCCTTGTTATCGTTCACAGGGATCCCGCTCGGAATGCGCCAGTACCGTTCAACCTTCTTCTTGACGCTCAACCCCCAGAAACTCAACTCGCTCGGGAGGGGCTCCTCCATCTGGATGCCCGTCTCCTCTTGTTTGGCTAGCTCAAGCGGTTTGAGCGGCGGAGCGGGCGAGTCCGAAGTTTCCATCGGTTTGAAGTCGAGCTTTGGTTCCGGCTCAGGTTCCGGCTCAGGTTCCGGCTCAGGTTCCGGCTCAGGTTCCGGTTCAGGTTCCGGTTCCGGCTCCGGCGCAGGTTCTACCACCGGAGCCGTTTCTTCCACGGGTTCAGGATCGGGCGGTGTCGCGCACCCCACAATCATTAGAACAGTTAGAGCCAGCCCGGCAACGAATGTTGTCGACGTTTTTCTCATACATGGAGTGTAGTGTTGTCTGTAAAGCACTGTCAATTTCCATCTTGCCTCGCAGCAGCCCAGAACATACAATTGCCTCCAGAGGTATCCATGGTATCGGCCCAGAACATCCAAAAATTGCTGCACGCCTACGTCCGACGAAACGGAACACCCCATGTGACCCTGGATTCCCTGTCTCAGTTTGCGCTGCGCTTCGGCAAGCGGTTTGCCACCGAACAACCGGAATTCGCGCCGCTGATTCCTGAAGACCGTAATGACCACATTATCGCCGGGCTGACTGAACTCGAGAAAGGCGGTGCAGTCCAGTTGGAACGGGACGAGGCCGGAACGATTACCACCGTGTACTATCTGGCCTTCTACGCTGCGGAGGTGGGCAGGTGGTATCGCAAGATGCAGGACGACAAGGATCTTCCGTTTCCCGCCGAGGAGAACCTGGATATCACGATACCCTCCAGCCTGCTACGCACCGTGGACGTCGCCGATAACTTGATGCACTTTCTGCAGTCTCCAGAAGAAAATCCGGGGCAGATCCTCCTCTTGCGCTTTCCCAGCAATATTCGTGATGCCGTCTCAACCGTAAAGCTGCTCAAAGATGACATGCTTCCACTGGTCATGAACCGATTTCGCGACTACCTGCGCACCGAACGAAACGGCAGCTACATGGAAACCAAACTCCGCTCCGTATTTCGGAACCGCGAGATGCTCGTTCATGAGATTATCGAGACGACACAAACCCGCCCCGATGATGCGATCAAAACGGTGATAGAACCGAATGAGTTCCAGTTTCATTTCTGGACCCAGATTTCGTCGCTGATTATCAAGGACTACAAGGACAAGGTAGATAAGCTTGAATCCGAACACGGCTTCTGCCAGGCCGCATATCTTCTCGGATACTACGCGGTGTACTACAAAGGGCTGCACCAGGAGGACAAATCACGGGAGGAAGCTCACCACTTACTCACCAGCGCACTGCAGAAGCCGCCGTTCACGTTTACCGTTCAGGATGTCTACAATCTCACCGATGATCGTGGAGTGCTTCTTACCAAACGGGTATCCCGGGAAGAGATCAATCGCTGGTTGGAAGAGATGCTGCGGCGGCCAAGTGAAGACCGTATTTCAGAGTTAGTAACGGTGAATACCCCTCAGCAGAACGGACTCATGATTCACTCCGCCCAGTATGTTCCGCTGCTGCTCAGACTAATTAAGGCGGCGGCGCCGGTGATTCGGCGAGAGCTAATTAACGAAGCCTACAACGTGCTTTTGGAAGAGCTTGATGATCCCTGGGTGTTCGATGATGCCGCGTTCAGCAAAGCGATCTCGGCACGTGTCCGCGATGAGTTCCATGTGCTCTTCGGATTGGCGCAGTTTCAGACTCTTTTCCTCGTAATCGACGGCCAGGAGTTACCTTCGGGACAAGAACAGGCAGCCATGGCAATGATCGACACCAATCAGAAACAGATGCGTTCCTGGGAAGATATTCTTAAAATCTCCCGAGCTGACGTGCATCGCGAAGCGCGGCTGAGGCTTCCGTTCTGGATGCTGATTCCGATTGTCCGCGGTATCGTTCGAATGTTTCGCCATATGTTCTCGGTGTCCGGGCACCCGGGATCCGCGGGATCTTCCGCGCCACCGCCCAACAGTCCTCCTAAACCTGATGGTGAGGACTCTGAGAAGCTTCGCCAGGCTAAACGGAAGAAGTTTGCGGAGTCGGTTGCTCTTATGCAGCAGCAATACCTTGACTCCGGGGAAACGCCCGACCAGAAACTGAAAAAGCTTCGAAATCAGTGGAACCCGTTAATCGACCCCACTGCGGCGGAGAATCTGGTGGAAGATGTGAACTCCCTCTGTCGTGACACGGTTCGTCGCATGAGAGTCACACGCACACTCCAAGTGCCGGATGCCGCGCGTATCGACGAGCTGGCCAAGCGGATCGCCACCAACTCGGCGTTTGACCGCATCCGGCGGCGCAAGGCGTTCGAGATGTACCTTAAGCTCTACATGCTGACGATCATACAGCGGAGCTAATTCGTGTTGCGCGGCCGGCAGCCCGCGGCCGCCGGCAATCGGCAATCGGCAATCGACAATCAGTTCCGGGACTCCGCCGAAGACGGTCACTTCCGTGATGAGCACACCAACATTGTAATATCATCGTGCTGCGGTGCCCCCGAGACGAACGCGTCCAGCCGGGAGATAACACCCTGTAGCATGCGATCGCTACTCCGGCGGTCAGCCAGGTCAATACTGGTTGAGCGCACTGCGGACTGGAGTCGATCTTCCCCAAACTCCTCCCCGGCGGGATTAAACGCTTCCAGGACTCCGTCGGTGAACAGAACCAGGGATGACCCCGCGGGAAACGCCACCGACCGCGAGCTATACTGCCCGGTCTCCTCAATCCCGATTGGTAGTCCATCGGCATCTATGGCGTCAACGGTGTCGCCCTCTTCCGGGAGCAACAACGCCGGATGGTGGGCGGCGTTCGCATAGGACAAAGAGTGATCGCCGCCGTCGAACACGACGACGCTGGCTGTGGCGAATCGGTCCAGTTCTACAGCACCGGTCACTCCGTGATTGATCATCCTGAGAATTTCACCGGCATCATCCGTATGTTCCAGCGCCAGATGCGCGATTGTCCGTACCATGACCATGACCAACGCAGCGGGAACTCCCTTCCCCGAGACATCACAAATGACCACTACCGTGCGATTGTCATCGATTGGGATCACATCGTAATAGTCTCCGCTCACTCCGCGCGCGGGACGGCTCACCCCGGCAAATTCGATACGCCCGACGGTTCCTGCGGGAGGCGCCTGCAGGCGCTTCTGAATGTCACCGGCTATTTCCACGTCGCGTTGAATCCGGTAGGTGTAGTAGTTGTCCAGCGTCACCGCCACGAAGTTGGTCATCGTTCGGGCGTGGTCAAACTCCGCAGCGCTAAAGGGGCGGGAGTCACCCCGGCGTACCACGCTGAGCAGACCAAGCACCGTGCCTCGTGCTTTGAGGGGAAGCACGAGCATTGATCGCAGCCGCAGGACCCGATCGCCGGCGTGCTTGGCCAGCACCGGATCATCTCCCGCCTCGGCGATGTGCACGGCGGCTCCGGTTCTCAACGTCTTTCCCCACAGCGGTGTATCATCCCCGATGTTCAGACTCATCACAAATTGCCGAAGGGCGCCCTGTTTCGATTTGATAATCTCTGGAACGGGAACGGGCGGCGGATACAGGCCCACCACCGAAGAAACGTGCGCCTTGCCGCCGTCCACCAGAACCGCTACTCCGGCATCCGCCTCCGTGGCGGAGCTCATCGTTTCAATCGCGGAATGCAGAATGTTTTCCGGATCGCGATCACTCCCCAACGATTGGCCCACTCCGGCGAGAAAATCGAAAATCGAACGGGCGTTGCTCTGCAAGGAGCGGATTCGCACTCGTTCTTCCTTCATAGCTACATCGATGAGAAAGAGCGGGGTTGCAATGAACGGTACCATCGGTAAGATCGCCACTGCCGGTTCAAACACCCCGGAGCTGAGCGGCACCACCAGATACAGGAGCGTCTGGATCGCCAACATCACCTGCATCCACGGTTTGAGGTCTTCGATCTGATACCCGCGGGAGAACACAAACCGGTCCACCCGGAGAATCGCCACCAGAGAGGCGACGAACAGCAGTGGCGGTAAGAAGTAGAGACCCACCCGAGCAGTGGTGCCGGTGCCCCCCAGGCTGTCAACCAAGATGATGATCCAGGCCAGCCCACTGATTACCGCGGCCCCCAGGTATGACCGATTCGTGAGCCGGAAGCGGCCGGTCCAGAAGAGGAACAGTAGGTAGGCTGCCGTTTCACCGGCAACGCGGATGTAAGGAAGCAGCCAGGGATTCTGGGGACCAAAGAGGACTGCCACCAGATCGCGCACCACGAATATGAGCGCGGCACCGGTGAAAGGGCGAACATCGCGCCGCCGCGTGATCACTCGAGCAAACCGGGCAACAAGCAGCGCAAATAGGGCCACCACCAGGCGAGGCCACAACGGTGATACCAAGGCAACGATCATGGTCGTAGCCCCAATCTACCACCGGCGAGATACCGGGTCAACGTTGACCGCATCAACGCTGCCGGGGGCGTGCACACCTCTACGATGACCCTTCCGCGGGCGCCGCCTTCAGGGAAGCGCTGCCGGAGGTGTCCACAGAATCAGACGAATCCTTGTGCGCGTCGGACTCCAGCCGGACGATCTGATAGTGCAACCAGACCACCGTAACGATAACTGCCAGCAGGTCCGCTACGGGGAACGCGATCCATACTCCGGTCCGGCCCCAGATGTTGGGAAGGATCAGAACTGCGGGAATGAGAAAGATGATCTGCCGCGAAAGCGAAAGGAACAGTGCGGGAATCGCCTTGCCGATCGCCTGAAAGAAGATCGATCCCACCACCTGCAGCGCCACCAACGGAATAATCAGCAACGCGATTCGCAGCGCTCGGGATCCGATCGCGATCAGTTCCACGTCCGTGGTAAATATGGACGCGATTCCCGGGGCAAAGGCCATGACCGCAAAGAACGGAATCAGCGCCACCCCAAACGCTACCCGCCGGGTTACCTTCACCGCCTCCCGCACGCGATTGAACTTACCGGCACCGTAGTTAAACCCTACGATCGGCTGAAAGCCCTGACCGATACCTAACAGCGGGAGCAGACTGAAGATCATCACCCGATGGACGAGACCAAAGGCCGCGATCGAGGTCTCACCGTACCCGGCCAGGACGTTATTGATGAGCACGATAATCACGCTCTGCGACACCTGGCGTACAAAGGCGGGAAACCCGATCGAAAACGACTGGCCCAGTTCCCTCGGATATACCCGGAAATGGTGCAGGCGAATCGGAATCGAGCTCTTGCCCCGCAGGAAGAACGCGAGGCCGTACATCGCGGCGCTGGCCTGCGCCAGAACGGTGGCGATCGCGGCACCACGGACCCCCATGTCCAGCACCCGGATAAAGATCGGATCAAGAAGGATATTCAGCCCCGCACCTAAGAGCATAATCCGCATGGAATAGCGCGCGGCACCTTCACTGCGCACGATATGGGTCGCCGCGATGGAGCCCGCTACAAAGACTGAACCGGGAATGATGACTGACAGGTACTCCCGGGTATAGGGGGCCACATCCTGGGTTGCGCCGAAGAGAGTCATAATCGGCTCAATAAACACGACGCCAGCCACACTGATAATTCCCGAGAGTACCAAGATCGCTACCGCGGCACTGCCCACCACGCGAGCAGCCCGCTCCGGGTCATCGGCACCCAAGGCCCGGCTCACCACCGAGGCGGTACCCAGACCGATCAGGAGCGCAATCGAGAGCACAATAATCTGCACGGGAAACGCGATGCTTACCCCGGCTATGCCGAGCGTACCCACCCAGCGGCCAATGAAGATCGTGTCAACAAGATTGTAGAGAGCAGTGGTTCCCATCGCGATCGTGGCAGGAATCGCCATGCGGGCCAGAAGCGGAACGATCGGCGTCGTGCCTAACGCGTGTTGTTGTTGCATGTGCCTGTTAAAATAGTAAGAAATTGGCGCGGTAGCTACCGGTTGCACGGACGTGCTACGCTCATTGTTCCAATGAGAATAACGAGTATCGGCCGGAAGCGGCCTAACATAGTAGTGGTGATAGTCGTGGCGGCAGCGCTGTTCTTGCCGGCTGTAGGGACTCATCGCACTCCGGCGCAGAGCGCGCTCGACTGGACCGACGAGCAGCGGCGTACCTACGAGACGTATCCCGAGATCCAGGTGGCAACCGACAGTACCTGGCCGCCCATGGAGTACATTAACCGCAATCGTGAACTGGTGGGATTCGACATCGATCTCCTTCGAGAGATCGGTCGCCGCGCAGGATTTCGGCCGGTGTTTGAGACGGTCGCCTGGGACGGCATCTTTGCCGGCCTCGCCGCCCGCCAGTACGACATAATCGCCTCCTCCGTGACGCTTCTGGAGGAGCGAAAGCGGGCGATGCTCTTCTCTGAACCCTACTTCGAGGCGGCTCAGTATATCGTGGTTCGAAATGAGGACGTTGGGATCCGGGAACTGAACGAACTTGCCGGCCGGGCAGTGGGCGCCCAAATAGCAACCACCGGGTCACGGTTGGTGGCGGAGATTCCTGATGTGGAACTACGCACCTACGACGATCTGGGATTGGCGGTGGAAGACCTCGCCGCCGGTCGGCTGGCAGCGGTTGTGGCCGATGTGGCAATCGTTGAGTTCTTCGTGCTGAGAAACGACCGGTATGCTGACCGGTTGTCGGTTACCGGGCCTCCCTATGCGGTGGAGGACTACGCCTTTGCAATCCGCCTGGACCGCGAGGAGCTGAGAGACACGATCAACGCGGCGCTCGCGGAGATCCGCAGCGACGGCACATTATCGGATATCCGGGATTTCTGGTTTGAACGCGTCTTCCGTTAAGCAGGCGAGTACTGCGTAATGCCGGAGCTACCGGAAGTTCACACCACCATTCAAGACCTCCTCCAGGGCGGCCTGCCGGGATCCCGGATTACCTCCGTGGACGTCCAATGGCCCCGCACGGTAGGGGGTAACGAAGAGGCCTTCACTCACGCGATTCTCAATCGACGGATCTTCCAGCTCCGGCGCCGAGGCAAGTACATCATTCTGGAGCTCGATGCGGGATCTGGAATTCTGGTCCACCTGAGAATGAGTGGCAGGCTGTATCTGTGCGACCCTGAGGCCCCACCCACCGGATACGAACGTGTCAAACTGGGGATCACGCGCACCGATGGAAGTACTGCGGAACTGCGCTTTCACGTTCCGCGCAAGTTTGGCCGTATGATCTTCACCGCCGACGTGAACCAGGCGGTATCCCACGTGGGAATCGAGCCGCTGTCTCCTGACTTTGACCACCGCGTTCTCTCACAGATCCTCGCCGGGCGCACCCGCAGGATCAAACCACTGTTGCTGGACCAAACGGTGATCGCCGGGCTGGGAAACATCTACACCGACGAGGCGCTCTGGGAAGCGCGCATTCACCCGCTGCGCCCGGCTGACTCTCTCGACACGAGGGAGGTGACTGCGCTGGCTGATGCGATACGGGAAGTGCTTACCCGCGGCATCCGCAATCTGGGCACCAGTCTCGGCGCGGGCGCGTCGAACTTCGTGTTTCCCGGCAAGGAGGTGCAGGCCCACAACCAGGAGGACCTGCGCGTATTCCAGAAAACCGGAACCCCCTGCCCGCGCTGCGGTACCACAATCAAACGCATTATCGTGGCGCAGCGGTCCTCGCACGTCTGCCCGAGGTGTCAATACCACGGGGGATAGCAGCGCCGGGTGGCCAGGGGCCGGCGCGACCTTAGCACAGGGCCGGCGCGAGCTCAGCAGAGGGCAGGCACGAGCTCAGCAGAGGGCCTGAGCTCGACCGCCGATCTGCGCTTAACCGACGACCTGTTCGGTGAGGCTCACCAGTTCATCGCCCAGGGTCAGGCGGTCGATCCAATCGGACGGTACGCCCGCCTCCTGATCTCCGGCAAAGAGGGATCCCGCGAGGCTGCCCACCACCATTGCGCGACCGCAGCTGTCGCCACAGGCCAGAATGTTGCGGCGCACGGCGGCGGTATAACTTTCGGCGGTAAGCAGGTTATGCATCGCCACGGGAACACCGTGTTTCAGCTCGCAGGCGGGACCAACCTTCATCGTCACCGTCTTGGGGTCTTCCCCCCGCCGCTTGAGCACGTTCTCCATGGCAGCAACCACGTGGCTCGGACTCTTCTCGAGCAGCGTTCTGACCTGTGTTTCCAGATCTCCGATCTTCGCGGAATCCTGGAGCGACCATGTGAGCAACCGCGTCAAAAAGATCGCCCAATCCACCGCTTCGTCGTTGTTATTGGTGACGCGCACCGCCTCCTCCACCTTCTGTTCCAGGTTCGGGCTGTCGTGGTAGACGGCGACCAGTACGGGAACCTTCGTGAGCGCCGGCAACTGCGCGTCGTCGGCTCCGGCATACGAGACTTTGCCGTCCAGGATCTCGATCATCCGCTCGGCCAGGGCAACTTCCGTCTCATCCCCTTTGGTGAGGCGAATCGATTCGGTAACCTTGTTTTTGAGCGCCTCACCCCGGACGAGTTGCGCGTTGGAAATCACCTTTCGGGCGATCGAACGTTGGGTATCCTCGGGACCATCAAACTCAACGGCCATGGCCGCATCCAAGAGATCCCGCTGCTGAAGAATCATGTTCACCAGTGTTTCCCGCGTGGGGGTATCGATATAACCGACGTATCCACCGCCAAACCCGAAATGTCCCTGAAACTTCTGGGCGTAATGCTGCCAGTCGAACTCCCCGTTCTCCGCAATTGAGCGAAGCACCACCATCAAGGACTCGCCGTACATCGAAAAATCCCCGGCATGGCGCCCGGCATGGGCGAAATATGAGGGGACCCCTTCATAGTTGGCAGGGTCCGGCTCGGTAAACTCGGGCGTCTCTCCTCCGGCACGCCGCACTCGCGGCTGCGCGTAGATCCAGTGAAGCCCCATGGAAGCGGCGTCCGCCACCGCTGCACCGACAAGCATCGATCGCTGTGATGATCCGTGTATATTCATATTTCACAATGTATGGAGAGCTGCGGTAAGAGGCAAGCGCTTCCGCGCATCAGTTGTCCAGAACCATGATTTCTACCCGGCGATTACGGCTGCGACCTTCAGCCGTGTCGTTATCGGCGATCGGCTCCGCAGCACCAACCCCCCGGTACAGGATGCGAACGGGGTCACGCACCTCATTCTCCAGGAAGAACTCGCCCACCGCCCGCGCACGGGACACCGACAGCTGCTCCCGTCCCGACGCCGTCCCGGCGAGGGCGGTATGTCCGGTTATCAAGAGATCATTCTCGGGAAAATCTTGCAGAATCTCGCCGATAATTGCCAGGCGATCCTCTTCCTCCGGCAGGATTCGGTCGGAATCGGGGGGAAACCCGATGCGCTCCAGTATCAGAACCACCCCGTCCTCCTGGTCGGACACGCGGGTGTTCTCGATCCCGGCATCATCAAGACGCGCCTGGAGCGCCGCCACCACCGACTCTCGATCCAGCGGCGTCGCTCCTTCAACCTCGACGATCGCCTCACCCTGATAGGTGATCGTCCGGCCGTCGGACAGCCGAAATTCGATCCAGTACTCCTCCTCACTCCCCACCATGCGGCCTCGCCGATTATCCCAGTAGATGCTCTGACGCGATTGGCCGGTGACCGCCTGCGGGTAGAGCATGGCGTCCCGTTGCTCCCGGTGAGCGATATTGTAGTCCACCTGAATCAGGTCGACCTCCACTCCCTGCCAGGTGGTGACACCGGCGTACTCGTAGGAGACGGGAAACTCCAGTCGCAACGGCTCGGAAATGTTGTATCCCTGGGAGAGATCGTGAACCTCGGTGGCGTCCTCCGTCCAGGTGTCGCCGGGCGAGACCGGCTCTTCCGGAAAGACCGGTAGATTTCGGGAGACGGGCATAATGTAGCGATCATCGATGTCCATGAACCCCCGGACATCTCGGAAGTACTCGCTGCGGTGCTGTGATTCGAGCCCCACCGGTTGTCCCGCTCGCCGCGATGTTTCGGTGAGGGAAAAGACCGCCTCGTAGCGACCCTGACCATTTGTGGTTCCGAAGGGTTCGATCTGAACACGAGTTACGATCTCGGCATCCCGAATCGCGTAGCCGTTGAGGGAGATCGTTTGTTCGTTCGTGGAAACCAAGCGATACTCCTGCTCATCCTCGATATTGAAACGAAACTCCCGGGAGATCTCGGGATCATCATTCACCTCTTGGGTGATAGCGGGGGTCACTACCATCGTCGCCAGCAGGGCGATCCACAGGACAGATCGGGCGGTCTTCATACTGAGATTGTCGGCATCGCACCCGTTCAATGAAAGTCCCTACTTTCAACGGATACTGCCGCGTGGGGCAGCCGAGCGGGCCACACTTCCTCGACGATCAGATGCACCACCCCCTCGGCGTTCTGAACGGTACCACGGACACCCAGAAACGAGGCGGTCAGCAGCGTCCCGCGAAGCTCGGCAAATCGCGAATTCCAGATCACCAGATTCACGAACCCCGTTTCATCCTCGAGCGTCATAAAAACGGTCCCCCCCGCCGTGGAGGGGCGCTGGCGACAGATCACCATTCCCACCACGGACACCTGACTCCCGTGAGGTATCCGGTGAACATCAGCGGCACTGGGATACGCCCGATCCTCCAGCCAGGCGCGATACGGCTCCAGCGGATGCGCCACAGTACTGTGAACGCTGGCGTGATAGTCCCAGGCGATCGCCTCATACGAGGGAAGCGGCCGCTCTATCGAGAGGGGATGATCGTCGCGGGCATCACCTTTCTCCGGGCCGATCAGAAACGCGGAATTGTGCAGGGGATCCGGTTCATCGGAGGCACTCCGAGATGTACTCCGGCGTGTGCTCCGGGGTGCGCTCCCGCTCCCGTACAGCGCATCCCACACGTTTCCCCGTCGATTACGATCGAAGGACTGGAGCGCGCCCGCCTGCGCCACCGTTACCCGGGTGTCCGCGTCCAGCCGGGTGATTTGGAAGAACCTCCGTATTCCGGCGGCGCCGCTGTCCTGCCAGGACTCCGCCGCCTGCGCCTGGAGGATCCGCTCCCCCGCATCTCGTCCAAGTCCCTGTATAAACCGAAGCCCCATACGCACCGCGAACACTGTGTCGGCGGCATCGCCGACTACCCCGCCGTCGATCGGCTCCAGCGTGCATTCCCACCGGCTGAACAGCAGATCCACCGGCCGAAAGACCACCCCCTGGCGGCGACCATCGGAGACGATCGTAGCCGGGGTGTAAAACCCCATAGGCCAAGCGTTGAGCAAAGCACAGGTGAAAATGGTAGGGT
>CAYQRW010000100.1:0-11480 GCA_964419735.1 uncultured Spirochaeta sp. | reverse complement strand
CAGGTGGGGCGGCCGCAGGCGTCGGAGGCGTTAAAACTCACCATTAGCCGCATGATCGAAACGATTTTCATGGGCATGATGGCCACCTTCTTCGGAATTATCTTCTCTATACCGGTGAGTTTTCTCGCCGCCCGGAACATTATGTCCGGAAGCCGGCTGACGATGGCGTTCTATTACATCACGCGGACAATTCTCAATATCATTCGTTCCATCGAGCCGTTGATCTGGGCGCTGATCGCGGTGGTTTGGGTGGGGCTTGGTCCCTTCGCCGGCATCGTGGCGCTCACACTCCACTCCATAGCCGCCCTGGGTAAGCTCTACTCCGAGGCGATCGAGGGCATCGATGCCGGACCGATAGAGGCGATTCAAGCCACCGGGGCCAATCGCCTGCAGACGATCATGTTCGGCGTGATTCCACAGATGATTTCGCCCTTCATCAGTTTTTCGATCTACCGCTGGGACATCAACGTTCGTATGTCCACCGTTATCGGTTTGGTTGGTGGTGGAGGTATCGGATTCTTGCTGGTGCAGTACATCCGGCTGCTCGATTACCGCAGCGCCGGTATCGCGGTGTGGTTTATCGCGATCACCGTGGCCACACTGGACTATGTGAGCGCCGAGATCCGCAACCGACTGATGTAGCGACCTTGTGCCTGCCGACTTGCCGTCGGCGGGACTCCGCGCTACGCTGGCGGTATGGAGCAGACCACAATCCTTGGAATACCGGTGGTGGCGTTCTTCTCGCTGCCGCTGGTGATTTCAATTATCAGCCAGGTGTCGGCACAGGTGTTCAAGGTGGCACTGTACTCGGTGGCGGAGCGGCGCTTCGCCATCGACCGCCTGGTGAACGCCGCCGGCATGCCCAGCGCCCATACCGCCTTCGTCACCGCTTTGGCCGCCTCCATCGGACTACAGCGGGGCGTCGCGTCGGACATCTTCGCGGTGGCCTTCGTCTTCGCCGCGATCGTAATTTATGATTCATTTCGCCTGCGGGGACACGTGCAACGCCACGCGGAAACGCTCAACCGCTTACTGGCCCCGCGGCGAGAACTTCCCGGCTCCAGCTCCTCTCCGAGAGACCCGCAGGAACTCTCAGAGCAGGTGGGCCACACCGGTATGGAGGTGGCGGCGGGCATCATCTGGGGACTTGTCCTTGCCATGGGGTTATCATGAATAGTTCAGCGCGCGCAATGTGGATGACGTATCTCGCCACGATTGCCGGGCCCGGTCACGAGCTGGCGGAGCTACCCGGAACGCCTGAGGCGTGGGCCTTTGGCGCCGGGAAGGAGATGGAGGACGAACTGGCGGAGTTAGTGGTGGCCGGCATTAAGCGCGCCACCGCCTCCAGTCTGGAGGGCATTCTCGTGGAAGGCGAGCCGATGCCCCACATCGGTGGTCACGCCGTGATCTACGACGGGTCGCAGGTGGCGCGCTGCGTTATCCGCACCACCGCCGTGCATGTAGCCCCGCTGAACTCGGTGAGCGAGGCGTTTGCCTGGCAGGAAGGTGAGGGTGACCGCAGCGTGGAGCACTGGCTGGAAGGCCACCGTCGATTCTTCCGCGCCGAGCACGAAAAGCTGGATCTCCCCTTTTCCGATTCGATTCCCGTAATCTTCGAGGAGTTTGCGGTGGTGTGGCCGCAGGAGATCGCCGACCGGCGGTAACGGGGCGCGCCAGGCTGAGCGGTGGCGGCGGCTCAGCTATGGCCGCGTTATCGCGGTGGCCGCAGCACGAACTCCCGGATCGTGATGACCGCTTGTGGAATACCTTTGCCACGCCCCCACCAGAAGACTAACTTAGCGGTATGAGAGTACGGCGATTCGTGACCGCGGTCCTGGTCTGTACGGCGATCGGTGGCGGCGGCCTCCTGGCTCAATCCAGGGTGGACCAAGCCGGCGCATCGGCTCAGACCCCGACAGCCGGCGCACGGCCTCAGATCGTGCGCCGGGGAATGATAGTTCTGGGAAGCTGGGCTGCTGCCAACCTGGCAGCCGGCACCACCGGTGCGCTCATCAGCGATGATCCGCGCCTGGCGGGCTTCTGGGAGATGAACGCTCTGTGGAACACGGTGAACCTGGGACTCGCCGGGGGGACGCTTGTCGCGGAAAGACGGACGGACCCCTCCGGCGCCACGGAACTTACGTTCCCCGCGTACCGGGAGGCGTCCCACCGATTGGAGAAAACACTACTGTTCAACGCCGGGTTGGATATCGGGTACATGACGCTGGGAGGCTGGCTCTGGGAACGGGGCAGTCGTGGTGATGGCATGTCCTCCGCCGGGGTCAGTGCGGAGCGACTCACCGGATGGGGTCAGGCGCTGGTGCTGCAGGGAGCGTTTCTGTTTGTCTTCGACGTGGTCCTGGCGCGACGCCTCGCCGGGGACCGCCGATCGCTGCAGGACCGGCGAACGGCGGCGCCCCGCTGACCGCCGGAGGAGTGCCGATCGCGACAGGCGTGCTATGCGCCGCGGTAGTGCCGGTCGCCGCGGTAGTGCCGATCGCCGCAGTAGTGCCGATCGCCGAAATTTGCGATACTCCCCGTACATGAACACACACGATTGGGACTCACAGAAACCGGTAATTCTCGTCACCAATGACGACGGCATAGGCTCTCCTGGATTGATCGCCGCGGTGGAGGCGGTTCGCGAACTGGGCCACGTGGTGGTGGCCGCGCCCACCGAGCAGCAGACCGCCCGCGGGCGAAGTCTGGTGGGGGACCGCAACGATCATTTCCATGCGATTGAACTTCCCACCGCCGTGGACCAGGGCGGTGACCACGGGCCGATCCACGCCTGGCACATAAACGCCTCCCCAGCGCTGGTGGTGCGTCACGCGCTGGCGGTCTTCTTCCACGATCGCTATCCCGATCTAGTGGTCTCCGGCATTAACTACGGTGAGAATCTGGGTAACAACATCATGATCTCCGGTACCCTGGGCGCCGCCTTTCAGGCCGCCGCCCAGGGCGTGCCGGCGTTGGCGGTCTCCCGGCAGACGGATATTGGGCACCACTTCTCCTACGGAGAGCTGGACTGGGCCGACGCCACCCGCGTGACGCGACGCTGGGCTCAGCGGCTAGTGGAACTCACGTTTCGCGGCGCCTACCATCCGCCGGAGGGCCGTGTTCCCGCCGACGGTTCCACCGCGCATCCCGCCGCGGAGGTTCCCTTTGACGTACTCAAGCTCGACATCCCCGACCCCTGTCCGGAAGGCACGGAGGAACGCATCACTCGTCTCTCCCAGCGCCACTACTTCATGTCGCACCTGGAGAGTCCACAGCCGGATACCCCGATCCGCGCCGCCACCACCCACGTCGACGTGGACCCAGTAGGCCTCACCGACGACGACGATATTTACGCGATCGCCGTAGACCGGGTGGTCTCGGTGACCCCGCTGCAAATGGACAGTACCGCCCCCCTCACCCCGGCGCGGGATCTCCTGATCAAGGCGTAAGGGGGAGTAGTGAGCCCTCAGCCTCCCGACCCGCAGCCCCCGGGGCATGACCAACTCTCCTCCGGCGATATCGACCACGGCCAGCGCCTGGTGCGGCGGTTCGCCCTGCTCAACGGCATTTCCGTGGCGCTGCTCATGGATAGCATGCTGATCCTGTATGCGATCCGTAACGGCGTGAGCGACTCCGCCGTGGCGGTGCTGGTGTCGTTTATTCATCTCACCATGCCCTTGGTGATCGTGGGAAAGACGCTGATCGCCCGGATCGGCGCCGCCCGTACCTGGGGGATGGGGTGGTTTTTGCGTAACGTCTCCGCCGCGGTGATGATTGTGGCTCCGTTTCTGCCGCCGGAGGTGCCGCAGTACCTCAGGACGGGCGTGATTCTCGTGGGGGGATTCGGCTTTGCCGCGTTTCGGGCGATCGGTCTGGTGGGAAACTCTCCGCTTATCGGGGAGATCACCCGGAGTGGCGATCGGGGACGATTCCTTTCGGGAAACTGGGTGCGCGCCACCACCACGCAGATGTTGACGCTGGTGGCGGTGATCTTCCTCTTGCATTACGCCCCGGAGACGTGGATGTTCCAGGTGGTGATCGGCTTCGCCTCGGCGCTGGGGATGTACGTGGGGTTTGTGCTCTCCCGGGTACCGGAGTCCGACGTACCCCGGATTTCCGCGCAGAAGCCGCTGGGGGAGATCTTCTCCCGGGTGTGGCGGATCACCCGCATGCGGAAGCTCCTCTTCGCCTGGGCGGCCAGCTTCGCCTCCTTTACGCTGGTCATTCCCTTTGCGGTGATCACCCTGAAGAACGGCTATGGCCTCTCCGACTACCAGGCGCTCAGTTTCACCCTCTTCACCCTGACCGGCGGGATCGTGGCCAGCCTGGTTAACGGAATCATCGCCGACCGGGTGGGCCCGCGGCCGCTTCTGATCCTGTACGTGAGCAGCCTGGCGTTGATCGCCGGATACTGGGCGCTGGCGCCGGCCACCTTTGCCGTTATTCCCACGGCGTTGGCGTTCTTCATCGGGGGCTACAGCAAGTTCGGCATCCTGGCGGCCAGCAACCACTACTTCCTGGATATCGCCGACGGTTCCGATCGGGTGGGGAGCTCCATGATTCTCCGGGCAACATCCGGTGCCGTGGCCGGCCTGATCGGTTCGGTCCTGGGGGGAGGCATTCTGGAGTCATTACACCGCCTAGGGTTCACCGGAATCGACATCTATCGCTCCTACTTCCGGATAGCGATTCTGGTATTCGTCATCCTAATTCCCGTGGTCCGCGCCCTGGACCGTTTAGAGGAGTGGCCGGTACGGCGGGCGGCGCTGCTGTTGCTCCAGCCGTGGAAAATTGCGCGCATGCGCCGGGAACGCTCCCGCGCCGAGGCAGAGGCGCCCTAACCGGGGGCCGTCGGTAACATCGGGCGCCCACCGCCGGTCAAAACACCTGATACTCTACCACCTCGTCGATGCGGATCAGCACCCGGACCTGCGCCTCGTAGCTGCCACTCACCGTACGGACTCGCGGCGGCCGGTCCAGGACCACGCTTCCCACCACTTCCCGCGGCCGGTTAAAGGTGGTGCCCCGCAGGTAATCCCGAATCCCCTGGTGAATCGCCTCTTCCATCGCCTCGATCTTGGCGGGATATCCCTCTTGGAGCGGTGCGCGCGCCATACCGCCGCTCCGCTCCGTCTCCATCGCGCGCCACGCTCGAAGCCGCTGTAGATCCGACTCAGAGAGAGCAAAGTCGATTTGGCCATGAATCGAGCTGTCCCGATTGCGCGAGTCCCACAGATCCCGCAATACCAGCCGCGGATCTCCCCAGGCGATCCCATCCAGCGGCTCCAGCTCAAAGTAGCGCGCCACCCCGCGGTCCGCATACTCCGGGGTGTAGACAAAATCCCACCCGTAAATCATGCCGGACAGCACGTACTGCGCCTCCCGCAAGAGCCGCTCCTCCGCGGGTTCCTCCGGGTGGATAATCTGATCCTCGATCGCCCACACCTCCAGGGTGATCTCCCCATCAAACGGCGCCGGTGGCGCGGGAGTCTGCGCGGACACCGCCGCGGTGGCGATCACCAACAACACCGACAGGCCCAACGGGAGCAGGGGTAGCAATCGAGGAATCGGGAATTTTAGGTCGAACCCGCAGGGTTCTGCGATGCAGCCCCGCTTCAGCACACGTCTCACCTCTTTAGTATCGGTGCGTGAGGTGGGTGGCGATAACCCGTACAAAGCGTCTTACTCTCACACCATCAGAGAACTGCCGGTAACGTTCCGATAAAACCGCGGGCCGTTCTGCGCTTCCAACAGCGCCATCGCCTCGTCGCCGGTGCAGTGGGAAAGGCCCAGCGTGCCGGCGGCGGGGTCTTGGAGGTAGGTGAGCGCCTCTTCGAGTCTGTCCCCGTGCGCCTCCACCAGGTGCGTGCCTCCGAGGACGGCGTACACGGGCTGCGAGAAGCGAGAGCGGACCGTGTCGAGCATGTTCATGATGCCCGGGTGGGAGCAGCCCACCAGCACCACCAAGCCGGGGTCGGTCTCGATTACCAGGGAGACCTCATCCCGGAAGTCGTCGACCTCCAGCTGCGGGCTCTCTCCGTCCGCGCCCTGCGGGGCGTCAGGACGTTCCACCACAAAGCGGGGATTAGTGACCTCCCGCGGGTGGGTGCGATCAAAGCCGGTGACGATGTGCACCCCGGGGAGGAGCTCACCGCCGGTACGATCCACAAACTCCACCGAGAGGCCCTGGTGCTCACACCACTGCCGGTTCCAGGAGGGGCCGATGTACGTGCGGGCGGGGCCTGACACGGAGTACTTGGGGTCGAAGAAGCGCGGATGCACGTGAAGTGACGGCAGGGGGGTGGCGCGATCCCAGTGCTCCAGCAGGCGGGGCAGGCCATTGGTATGGTCGTAGTGGCCGTGGCTCAACACCACGTGTTCGACCTTGGAAAGGTCCCGAAGCAGAATGGCGGCGTTGTCCACGAAGGCGCCGCTCTGGCCGGTATCGAAGAGCACGCTCCGGCCGTGGTGCTCGATGAGAAACGAAATGCCGTGCTCCGTGGCGAGGCTCCGGTGCGAGCCGGAACGGTTCTCGATGAGGGTGGTGATGGTGGTGGGGTGGGTGCTCATGATGGCCTCCTGATACCTTTAGGGTATCACGAGCCCGGGGTATCAGGACATGAGCCGGCGACGTGCTCGTTCACACAGAGGCGCGAATCGGGTGAATCTTCTCCAGTTCCGGTTCTAGTTCGGGTTTCCGATTCCGCACATCGATATTCGCTTGCAGGTTTATCCAGAATCGCTCACTCGTGCCGAACAGTTTCGACAGCCGCAGCGCCATATCGGTAGTCAAACGCCGTTTACTATGTACCAGATCCAATACCGTGCTCGTCGAAACATGCAGCTCCTTGGACAACCGATAGGGCGTCATTTCCAGAGGCTGTAGAAACTCTTCGTTTAGTATCTCACCGATTGTTGGAGTTGGGATCGCATCTGTATCTGTCATTATCTCGCCTCCCGTGGTCAATGATAGTCTTCTATGCCGACACTTTCATCGTAGACTCGCTCGCTTCCGGTCACGACGAAAAGGACTCAACAACCGATTCGTAGTTGGTGTGGTAGGATTTGAGCTGAAGATTCTGGTGTAACAGTTTGACCGTATACGGTGGAGGAAGATAGTCAAGGATAACTTGCAGTGCTGTACTGTGGGTGTTCACGATTTCCACCGCCAGATCGGCAGTAAGCTTTTTCGAATAAACTACAACGTGTTTCAGCGGCCCGTTTTGAATCGCCCGCCATTCATTGGTCCGACGTGTTTGTTTGATGTCAGCCGTCACGGCGGCCCAGCCCCGCTTTGCCACAGCAAGTATCCACTCTTCATCGCTTATGCCACGAGGCAAACCCAAGTCCTCATGAGTCTTGAGCACGAACCCCAAACCCTTCAAGGTGTCCTTAATTTTCCTGCCAACATTCTCGTCTACAAAGATTGGAGGAATCACGCCACCCGGAGCTCGTTTTCGTAATCAATTGCACCGGCGATCAGTGTTGCCTCACATTCGAGGTCGTATGCAATGTCTTCAACGGTCTCCCCTTCGGTATAGCGAATGAAAACCAGATCGGTTTGGATGCGGGTTCCGACAACACACGGCCTGCCGAATTGCCGCGTGGGGCTGAACACTACTGCATCCACGGGTCGGAAAACCCATTCGCCGTTCTCCTTACCCACATGTCGCAAGGTTGATTCCAGGATTTCACCCATTTCGAGTTGGCCGTGACGGCTCAGGTTGAGAAGTTTGCCGAATTCTTCAAGAATAATGTCTCGTCTGTCCGTAAGGATTTCATACTCGGCGAGGGGGTGCTCTGATCCAGAACGCTCCCGCAGCGCTGTAATCGCGGATCTGATATTCGGCAACGGGACATCGTGATCTCGGCGTAAAGACTTCAGAATGAATAGCTCCACAAGGTTCTGGAACGACAGGAGACTCGGCTCTGCAGGTGCAATTACCGGATAAAACGGAACTTTCTGCCCGTCATGGATGGTGTAAGTGGTTCCCCGTGTCCATGCACTAACCGTACTCTTGGCGAGTTGAAGGTACAAAGCCACCTCCGCTTTCGTGTAGGCGGGCACTTCATCTGCCGGCATGTTTCCGTACAAACTCACGATCGTCTCCCTATTTATTAGTTTATCAATGATTCTTACCAAAGTGGGAGAAAATCTCAACAGGAGTACTTCCGCCCCCCAGCCGGGCCCGGCCACCGGATGAACGGTATGGCCGTGGCGCAACATCTCGTGTTCAACCTTGGAGATTCCGGAGAGAAGATGGCGGCGTTACCGGGCATCGCCGCGCACCAACGCTGCCTTGCGGGCTAGCCGAAAAAGCGTTTCCAGGGGCTGATGCGGTGGCGGACGAGGAAGTAGATGTAGGCAAAGGCGAAGCCCGCCAGGTGGGTCAAGTGGGCGATGTTGCCGCCGCGGCCGGAGAGCTGCGAGAAGAGCTCGATGCCGGTGTAACCGATGACCAGCACTGAGGCGCGGACCGGCAGGATCCCGAAGATGTAGATTTCGGCGTTGGGAAAGTAGGTGGCAAACGCCAGGAGCACGGCGAAGACCGCTCCTGAGGCGCCTAAGAGAAAGACGTAGTAGCTGCCGGTGAACCAGTAGACCGCCAGCGAGAAAAACCCTGCCAGTACGCCGGTGACCATATAGAAAAGCAGAAACTCGTAGCTTCCCAGTTCTCGCTCCACCTGAGTACCAAAGAAGAACAGTCCCAGCATATTAAACAGCAGGTGGGACATGCCGGAGTGGGCAAACATATAGGTTACCGGCTGCCACCAAAAGCCCTCGGATACGGTGAGGACGGGGTTCATGGCCAGGTAGTTGACGATCTGCCCGCCCATGCTGGTGAGCAAGAACACGAAGACGTTAATCCCGATCAGGATGAACGTCATGTTGCCATAGTGGTACGGCAGCGGACGCCGCCAGATCGGTTGTCGTTTCACCGGTAGACGGTACGGCTGGAAGCACCGGGCGGTCAAGGGTGTGCGGGGTCGGAGAGCGTGGGCGGGCGCGGCGCCCCGCGTGCGGGCCGGCGGTGGCGAGAGTGGAGGAGGCCGGTGGGCGGCCGGTGCGGGCCGGCGGTGCACCAGCGGCGGTTGGAGTGCTACAATCGACCTATGCCGACGATTGATATGCCCGTGGCGGAGCTCCGGGAGTACACCGGTTCCAGCCCGCGCCCCACCGATTTTGATGAGTATTGGAACGCTGCTGAGCGGGAGTTGGATGCGCTCGAGACGCGGGGCTTCCGAGAGGAGTGGGTTCCGGCCCGCTTTCAGGTGAACTACGCCCGCTGCTGGGACGTGTATTTCGACGGCGTCCGCGGGGCGCGGCTGCACGCTAAGTGTGTGATGCCGGGCGGATCTGCCGCCGCGTCCGTGGCTTCGGAGGGCGGTACCGGTGGGCTGGAGCGCGCGGCTGGGCCGGTGCCGGCGCTGTTTCGCTTTCACGGCTACACGATGCACGCCGGGGACTGGTCGTCCCTGATGCCCTACGCGGCGGCGGGAATTGCGGTGTTTGCCCTGGATGTGCGCGGCCAGGGTGGTGAGTCCACCGATCCCGGCGGTCTACCCGGTAACACTCAGCGCGGGCATATCGTCCGGGGCGTGGAGGGCGATCCGGAGGATCTGTTCTACCGGCAGGTGTTTCTCGACACCGCCGCGGTGGTACGCCTGGCCGCGGCGCATCCGGAGATCGATCCGGATCGCCTGGGTGCCACCGGTGCCAGCCAGGGCGGTGCCCTGACGCTGGCGTGCGCCGCGCTGGAACCGCGGATTCGCGCGGCGTGGGCGGTTTATCCCTTCCTCAGTGACTATCGTCGGGTGTGGGATCTGGAGGGCGGCGAGTCAGCTTACGAGGAGCTGCGCCACTGGCTGAAGCGGCGTGACCCGCGGCATGAGCACATCGAGGAGTTCTTTACCCGTCTGGGCTATATCGACGTGCAGCACCTGGCGGGGCGGGTGATCGCCGATACGGTAGTGGTGACCGGGCTCATGGATGAGATCTGCCCGCCGTCCAGCCAGTTTGCGGTCTACAACCGCCTCACCCGGGCGGTGAGCCGGCGGATGATCCTGTATCCCGATTTTGGTCACGAGTCGCTGCCGGATGCGCCGGACCTGGCGTTGCAGTGGTTTGTGGAGCAGCTGGGGCCGGGCGATAGCGATGGTGGTGGGCGATCCGGACCCAGGGGTCCTGCGGGCACCACGGGCGGCGCGTCCAGCGATAGTGGCCGGCTGGAGTAAGCCGACGATGGCAAAAAAGGGACAACGACGACAGGACCACCTCGCCCGCAAGGCCCAGTCGCAGGGGTACCACGCCCGGAGCGTCTACAAGCTGCAGGCGCTGGATGAGAAGTTCCAGCTGTTTCCCCGCAGCGGGAAGGGGCTGCGCGTGCTGGACCTGGGGGCGGCACCGGGATCCTGGACGCAGTACGCGGTAGAGCGGGGTGCCTCGGTGGTGGCGGTGGACCTCCAGGAGATGCAGGTTACCGGGGCGGAGTGCCGCCAGGCGGATTTTACCGAGCTCTCGGTGGTGGAGGAGCTTGCGGAAGCGGGGCCGTTTGATCTGGTCTTGAGTGATGCGGCGCCGGCAACCACCGGCAACAAGCTGGTGGATACCAGCCGCAGCGAGGCGCTGGTGGAGTCCGCCTTGGCTAATCTGGACCGCTGGCTCGCGGTGGGGGGAAGCTGTGCCTTTAAACTGTTTCAGGGTGGTGCGGAGCAGCAATTGCTGGCGCAGCTCCGAGAACGCTGTGAAAAGGCGGCGTTCCACCGGCCCCAGGCGGTGCGGAGCGAATCGTTTGAGGGGTATCTGGTGGGGGTGGGGTTCCGCGGGTAGGGCCGGCAGCGCGGCCGGGGTGCGGGGCGTGCGGCGTGTGCGAGGCGTGCGCGGAAACCGCTCACCGGGGTGCCTCGTGGGCACCAGGCATAAAAAAAGAGCCGCCCCGAGGAAGAGCGACTCCAATCCTAAGACCGGTATCGATGAAAAAAACTCATGCGTTTTCTGTATACCCAGTGTGTAGGATAATACATCCCCCACCGATTGTCGAACTTACTGATCCATAAACTCGGTGACTTCATCGGCGGTGGGCATTGCGGTCTGGGCACCCATGCCGGTGACGCTGAGCGCCGCTACGGCGTTGGCGTGGCGTACCGCTTCCAGCGGACTCAATCCCCGCCCCAGCGCCCAGGCGAGGCCGCCGTTAAAGGAATCACCGGCGGCGGTGGTGTCCACCGCCTCCACGGAGTAACCGGGGATGAGCTGCGGTTCGGGATCGTCCTGATCGGCATACACGGCACCCCGCTTGCCCGCCTTCACCACCGCGTGATTGACCCCGGCCTCCAGCAAGACGCGGCACGCCCGGTGCAGGCCGGCTTCGGTCCCGGTATCGACCCCGGTGATAATCGAGGCTTCATGCTCGTTGGGGGTGACCCAGCTCATCGCGGCAAGGGCGTCCGCCGGAATCTCCGCGGCGGGAGCGGGATCG
>CAYQRW010000099.1:0-11508 GCA_964419735.1 uncultured Spirochaeta sp. | reverse complement strand
TCGTGGACGGGATGATCGGAGAACTCCTTGATCCGGGCGGGGTCGGCGGCGGTGCCGGCGTCCACGGCGGGGTAGGCGAGCTGGTTCAGGAGGTAGTCGAAGCGTGGGGCCCATTTGCGGCTTCCCAGGCGCGCGGTGGTGGAGCAGTTGTCCACCATGTAGCTCACACCGCGGGCGTGCATGTAGGGGTTGAGGCTGTCCACCGCCTCGATCACCGACTCGTTGACGATTTCGGAGTAGACGTGCCCACCGGCGCGGAGGACGTCCACCTGGGCGATCATCGTGGCGATGTACACGCCGGCGGTGAACGCGTTGAGCGGGGTCTGCCCTGCTTTACGGGCGGCGCGGACCTCTTTACCCACCTGCCACATGGGAGTGTTGTCGATCGTGTCGAAGGGATACTCCTTCATCCGCTCCTCGGCGAGAATCACGGAACGAATCTCGTTTCCGCTGGCCACCTCGTCGTAGATCTCCTGCAGGATCTCCTTGGCGGGGCGGTAGGCGGCGCTGTAGGCAACCTCAAACGTCTTCTTGTCCTCTCCCGTGAGACCGTCGTACACCGCCTTAATGCCGGTGTGACTGATCTTCTCGGAAATGGGACCGGTGATCGATTCCACGGTGTGGTTGAAGGCGGCCTTGGGGTCCATGCCGGACTCCATCACGTAGCGGCGGTAGAGGCTCTCCACGATGCCGTGCACGGCGCCCAGGAGGATGCCGCGCTCCCCGTAGATGTCGGAGCGGTACTCCATTTCCAGGGAGGTCATGAAGCTGAAGGGCGAACCGAGGGCTACCGACCAGCCGATGGCGTAGTCGGTTGCTTTGCCGTCGGTGTCCTGCTCCACGGCGAAGCTGGAGTTGATGCCGGCGCCGTCGGTGGTGCGGCCCTGCTCGTAGAGGCGGCGCACGCTGGGTCCCATACCTTTGGGGCACACGCCGATTACGTTCATGTCATTGGGGAAGTACTCGCCCTTGCTCGTCAGGTGCCCCAGCAGAAAGCCGTGGCTCAGGCCCAGGGTGGCGCCGGACTTCATCGTACTGAAGACTTTGGGGTAGAGTTCCGCCTGCGCGGCATCGGAGATCAGCAAAATCACGATATCGCTCTCGGCGATGACGCTCATCATCTCTTTCAGGGTGCCTTCGGCAGCGGAAAATCCCGCGGCCTCCGCCTTGCTCCAGGAGCTGGAGCCTTCCCGGAGTCCGACGACGACGGTAATGTCGCTCCCCGCCTCTTTGAGGGAGTCCCGAAGGTTCTGCGCCTGCGCCGGGCCCTGACTGCCCCAGCCGATAACGCCGATCTGGGATACGCCGGCAAACGCCTGCGGCAGCTTGGAAAAGAGGTGGCGTCCACCTCGCACGATGTACTCTTCGGTTCCCGCCAGTGTGATCTTCTCTTTGTCGAAGACCTTCGTAGTAAAGTCGAACTTCATAATGGGTGACGATACCAGATTGTTACCCCCGCGGACAAGCGGTCGAGGGCCGAGACGGCCGGTGGTGGGTGGCAGGCGGCGCGGTTTGGATTTACAATCCAGGGCTATGAACGCGAACACAACTCATGAAACAGGCGGTGCAGCGACGGCAGGGCTCCACCCGGAGGCGGTATGGCGCCATTTTACGGCGATTTCGGCGATTCCCCGCTGTTCCAAGAAAGAAGACAACGTGCGGCGGTACGTGCTTGACCAGGCGAAGGCGTTGGGCCTCGAGGTGCACACCGACGAGGTGGGCAACGCGGTAATCCGCCGTACCGGCGTGGGGGCCGGCGCGAGTCATCCCACGGTGACGATTCAGGGCCACCTGGATATGGTGTGCGAGAAGAACATGGGCGTGGACCACGATTTTGACACCGATCCGATCACGCTGGTCCGCGAGGGTGACTGGATTACCGCGGACCGCACCACGCTGGGGGCGGACAACGGTATCGCCGTGGCGATGATGCTGGCGCTCCTGGAGTCCGATGCCTCTCCGATGCCCCCGGTGGAGTGCATTTTCACCGTGGATGAGGAGACCGGCCTCACCGGGGCGCTCAAGATCGATCCGGAGATCGTTACCGGCCGCACGATGATCAACCTGGACACGGAGGAAGAGGGCTTCTTCTGCATCGGCTGCGCCGGCGGCAAGAACACCTACGGCACCCTGCCGCTGGTCTGGGAGAGTACCGCCCCCGGCGGCGGGGAGCAGGCGATCACGGTGCAGCTCACTGGACTGCGCGGCGGGCACAGCGGAGTAAATATCCATGAGGAGCGCGGCAATAGCGTGGTCCTTGGTGCGCGCCTCACCGATCGCTTGCTGGCGGCGGTGCCGACGCTGCGCCTGGCGCAGATCCGCGGCGGCGACAAACACAACGCCATACCCCGCGAGTTCGAGGTGGTGGTCCTGGTTCCCGCCGACGTTACGGACACGGTGAGACGCACCGCTGCGGCGGTGGCGGAAGAGTTGGCCCAGGAGTTCGGCGACCGTGAGCTCAATCTGGCGATCTCGACGGAGCCCGCCGATCTCCCGGAGCGCGTAATCACCGCCGGCGGCGCCCGGAAGATCGTAGACCTCCTGCTGGCGCTGCCCCACGGGGTGTTGGGCATGAGCCACGAGGTGCCGGGCCTGGTGGAGACCTCCTCCAACCTGGCGGCGGTCCGCATCACGGAGGGCGACCTCTCGATCCTCACGAGCCAGCGCTCCTCGCAGGGCTCACTCATCGAATGGGCCTCCACCAAGGTGGCGGCGGCGATTCGTCTGGCCGGCGGCACCCCGCGTTTCGGTGAGGCGTATCCCGCCTGGCCCCCGCGCACCACTAGTCCGTTGCTCACCACCGCGGTGGATGTCTTTACCAAGCTCTACCAGCGCAAACCGGAGGTGGGCGCGTTTCACGCCGGTCTGGAGTGCGGCGTGATCGGGGACAAGGTGGGGGGAATGGACATGATCTCCTTCGGTCCCGACATGGACGGGGTGCATACCCCGGATGAGCGGCTCAACATCGCCTCCACTGAGCGTACGTGGAATCTGCTGGTGGAGCTTGTCCGCGCCCTATGAGTGAGTCCCGACGCTTTTCGGTAATTATCGTCGATGACGAGGCGGTGGTACGGGAGGGCGTCCGGGACCGAGTGGACTGGCACTCGCTGGGCTTCGAGGTAGTCGGGGACTACGAGGATGGCCGCGCGGCCTTAGCCGCGGTGCGCAGCGCTCCGCCCGATGTGATTCTCACCGACATTCGCATGCCCTTTCTCGATGGGATCGAGCTCACCCGCACCGTGGCCCGGGAGTTTCCGGAGGTGCGGGTGCTGCTGCTCACCGGCCACGATGAGTTCGAGTACGCCCAGGAGGCGGTGCGCCTGCAGGTGTGGGACTTTCTCCTTAAGCCGATTTCCGCCCGAGAACTTTCGGTGGTGCTGGAGCGATTGGCCGGAGAGCTCCGGGAAGATGAACTTCGCCGCCGGGAGGAGCAACGCCTGCGGCGGCAGTGGGAGGAGAGCGTGCCCCTCCTGCGCCAACGCACCCTGAACGATCTGCTTTCTGGAGCAGAACCGGTGCCGCAGGTGCTCTCCCGCCTGAGCGAGTTGGGTATCGTCTTCGCCTCCGGCCGCGTCCGGGTGGTGCTGGTCTCACCGGATCCTCCGGACCCCGCGGAGATTGACGATTCCCCGGGCATCCGGAATCTTGCTATCACGAACCTGACGGCTGAGCTGTGTACCGACCCCTGGCAGGCGGTGCAAGTCTCCGTGCAGGATACCGATATCGCGATTATTATCGTGGGGCCGGACCCCGATCTTTCCCAGCGCACCGATCAGTTGCGGCGGGCGGTGGTTGAGCGGGAGCTGGGATCGGTCACGGTGGCGGTGGGACCCGCCTACGGGCGGTTTGGAGAGGTGCGCGAGAGCTACCACGGCGCTCGTCGGCGTCTGGCGCAGCGCTTTCTCACCGGCGGCAATCGGGTGATCGCCGACGAGGGGCGCCGCGGCGCGGTGGGAGCTTCGGGGTCCACCGGTGCCACGGGGGCTGCCGGGTACCGGGATGCCGGCAGCGACGCGGCGGGAGCCGCCGCGGCAACTGATGCCGGGGACGCGGGGGCTGCCGGCGGGGGGGGCACCGGTGACGGTGAGCACGGCGCGGGCAGCGGCGATGCGCGGGCTGCCCGTGACGGTGGCGCCACCGCCGTCGCCGCCGGCAGTTCCAGTCTGCCCGATCTAGAGGTGTGCCTGCGCAACGTGGATCGCAGCGGCGCCGAGGCGGCGCTCTCCGCCCGGGTTGAGGAGTGCCGGCGAAGCCACCGGCCGATCCCACAGTGTATTCTGATTCTCCAACGCGACCTGGCGCGGGTGCTGGACGCCGCGGAGGCGCTGGACGTAGATTTTTCCTGGTTTATGGCAAGCCATACAAACCCCTTCGAGGAGCTTGCCGGATTACCCAGTTTGGAGGCGATCCAGCGCTGGTTCTCGCAGCTGCTGGACACGATTCTCACCTCCCTGGAAGAGCGGGTCCGAAACCAGGCGGAGGTGAAGGTCCGCGCCGCCGAGACGTACCTGAGGGAGCACTTCCGAGAGCCGGGGTTGAGTCTCACCGAGGTCTGCGCGGAACTCTCGGTGAGCGTGAGCTATTTCAGTCAGCGCTTCAAATCGATCACCGGTAAGACGTTTGTGGAGTACCTCACGGAGGTACGTATGGAGCATGCCAAAGAGCTGCTGCGCACCGCCTCCGGCCGCGGGTATGAGATCGCCCCGCAGGTGGGGTTTCGTGATCCGCACTACTTCTCCAGTACCTTCAAAAAGGTCTGCGGCATGACCCCCACGCAGTATCGCGCCCAGTACGGCAGGGACTCCTCCTGATGCGACTCCCCCGCGTCCTCGAGTCCAACAGCATTCAAATCACCATTGCGGTCTCCTACTCGTTAGTAGTGATCTTTACCGTGCTCTTTCTCGGCACCACCGCCCTGGTGCTCACCCGCGATGCGCTGTGGGATACCACCACGCACTACACCGATCAGCTCCTCAAGCAGGTGCGCACCGGTATCGGTGACTATCTGGGAGAGATGGACGGAATCGCCACGGGCCTGTTCGATGACGAGGACGTGGCGGCGCTGCTTACCGATCCTGGGCGTAATGAGCTCTACCCGGAGGTGCGGCAGGTGTTTGATACCGTCTCCCGGATGCGCGGCGACGTGAGTCTGTTGGCGCTGGCCGAGCGGAATGAGGGCATTCTCATCCACAGTAGTGATCACCCCCTGAACCCGGTGGTAGACCCGCTGCGCCAAACCTGGTTTCGGGAGGCGGTGGCCTCCGGCGGCGCGCCGGTGTACAGCGGCGCCCGGGTACAGAACCTCCTGCGGGACCGCTATCAGTGGGTGGTGAGTCTCTCCCGGAGCCGTGGTGAGTTCGTCCTGCTGGTGGACCTCAACTTTCGCGTAATCGAGCAGCTGGCCCGGAGCGTGCAACTCGGTCCCCGGGGATACTTGTTTATCACCGACGCCGACGGGAGCATTATTTACCACCCACAACAGCAGCTCATCTACAGCAACCTGGTGACCGAGCCGATCGAGGCGATTCTCGCCGATGATGATCAGGATGAGGAACTGCTGCGGCAGTACGACGGCGACCAGCGTCTCTACAGCGTGGAGACGGTGGCCCGCACCGGCTGGCGCGTGGTAGCGGTGAACTCGGTGGAGCAGCTCCTGGCGGGACAGCGGCAGCTCCGCGGCTACTACCTGTACTGGGTAGCGCTGTGTCTGGCGATCGTTATGGTGCTGACGGTGGTACTCTCCCGACGTATTTCGCTGCCGGTGATGCGCCTGCGCCGTTCGATGCAGGCGGTGGAGCAAGGCCAGTTCGATATCGACCTGCGGGTGGAACGGCGCGATGAAATCGGCGCCTTGAGCCGCGACTTTGCCATTATGGTGGCCACGGTGCGGGAGTTAATGGCGCGGAACGAGCAGGAACAGGAGGACAAGCGGCGCACCGAGATCAAGGCGCTGCAGAACCAGATCGCTCCCCATTTTCTGTACAACACGCTGGACTCCATCGTATGGATGGCGGAGGGGGGACAGATGAATGAGGTGATCGATATGACCACCAACCTCGCTCGGTTGCTGCGGTTGAGTATCGGCAGCGGCGACGCCATGGTGGCGCTGTCCACCGAATTGGAGCACCTGCGTAGCTATCTTACCATTCAGCAGATGCGCTATCGTGACCGTCTGAATTTCCAGATCGATGTCGATCCCGCGGTGCACAGCTGTCGTCTCCCACGCCTCACGCTGCAGCCGATCGTGGAGAATGCGATCTACCACGGTATTAAGAACCGCGCCGGTGGGGGAACGGTGACGGTCTCCGCGTGGGCTGAGGCGGATGACGTGGTGGTGGAGGTGCGCGACGATGGTCCGGGCATCGAGACCTCCGTGCTGGAGCAGCTGCGGCGGCAGGAGATCGAACCTACCGGTGGGGTGGGGCTCAAGAACGTTCACCAGCGGCTGACCCTGACCTTTGGAGAGCGCTACGGCCTCTCCTTTCGCAGCGGCCCCGAGGCGGGCACCACGGTGCGCATTACAATTCCCCAGAGAGGTGACGTATGACACGGCGCGTCTGGATTCCCATGGTGCTGGTAATAGCTGCGGTGCTGGCGGTGGTGGCGATCGCGGGGCTGCGCAATGGGTACGGTGAGGAGGAGCCGCTGGAGGTGTACGTGATTCTCAAGGCCACCAGCCCGCAAATGGAGTTCTGGCAGGTGGTACGTCAGGGTATCGAGGCGGCGGCTCGGGAGTACCTCGTGGAAACGACGGTGGTGGGGCCCTGGTTGGAGCAGCAGGTGGACGACCAGATCGCGATTATGCAGGGTGTGATTGAAAGCAAACCCGATGGAATAGTCCTGGCTGCCAGCGACTACGATCGGCTCAGTGCGCCGGTGCAGCGCGCGATTCAAGCGGGCATTCCGGTGGTCACCGTGGACTCCGACGTGGATAACCAACAGGTAGTTGCCTTTGTCGGGACCAACAACGTGGAAGCCGGCCGGCGCGCCGGGGAGGAGATGCTCACCCTGGTGCGGTCGGACGCCACCATCGCGATCGTGAGCCACGTTCCTGGAGTGGCCACGGCGATTGAGCGTGAGGAAGGCGTGCGTCGCGCCCTGAATACGCGCGGTGAGAGCGGCACGACGCTGGGACCGGACTACGCGATGAATGACGAGGAGCGGGCCCGGGAAATCGTGGAGCGATTGGTAAGTCCCGAGATCGCGGTGGACGGCATTATCGCCCTGAATGAGACCTCTACAGTGGGGGTAAGCCGGGCGATCGAGGATTTAGGGCTATCCGGTGAGGTGCGGGTGGTGGGATTTGACGCCTCCACCGATGAGGTGAGCTTCCTGGAGCAGGGGGTGATTCAGGCTCTGGTGGTGCAGAAGCCGTTCAACATGGGCTATCTCTCCCTGGAAACGCTGGCCCGGAGTATCCGCGGCGCGGCGGTGGAGGAGCGGGTGGACACGGGGAGCGTCGTGGTGCGAGCTACCAATATGTACGACGAAGATGTGCAGCGGTTGATTTTTCCCTTGGTACGGTGACTCCTGCGGAAGATTTTCTACTAACACAAAAAGAATTTCGATTTACAGGCTCAGGAAAGCGGTGGACCATAAGGTAACACTGAATGAAGGAGTCGCGAAGCGTGCCACTTCTGCAACTGGAGTCGATCAGCAAGCGGTTTCCCGGCGTCCACGCCTTGAAAGAGGTGGATTTTGAGTTGGAGCCGGGTGAAATCCACGCCTTAGTCGGAGAGAACGGCGCCGGCAAGTCGACCATGATGAAGATTCTCACCGGAATCCACGAGAAGGATGGCGGTGAGATACGGTATTTGGATCATCTGTTCAATCCTCGGGACCCGAAACATGCGCTGGAAATGGGGATAGGAATTATCCACCAGGAACTCAACATGATGGATCAGCTCACCGTCGCGCAGAACGTCTTCATCGGACGAGAATCGATGCGTCCGGGGAAGCTGTTTCTCAATGAGCGGGCACAGAACCGCCGCGCTCAGGAGCTCTTTGAGCGGCTCAACATGAACATCGATGCCACCGAGACGTTGGGCCGCCTCACAGTGGGGAAGCAGCAAATGGTGGAGATCGCCAAGGCGGTGTCCCACGATCTGCGCATCCTGATTCTTGATGAGCCCACCGCGGCGCTCACCGATACGGAAATCGACGAGCTCTTTAAGATCATGCGGGACCTGCGGTCTCAGGGCGTGGCGATGATTCATATCTCCCACCGTCTCGACGAGATTCACCAGATCACCGACCGCGTGAGCGTTATGCGTGATGGCGAGATGGTAGGTACCGAGAAGACGCAGGATATCACTAAGGATGATCTGATCAATATGATGGTGGGCCGCGTGATCTACGAGGAGCCCAAAGCTGTCAGCTCAGTAGGTTCCGATGCCGAGGTCGTGTTGCAGGTAAAGAACCTCAACGCCGGGAGAATGGTGCAGGATGTGAGCTTTGAGCTGCGGCGAGGAGAGATCCTGGGATTCGCCGGGCTCATGGGTGCCGGACGGACGGAAACCGCTCGGGCGATCTTCGGTGCCGACGAGGTGCAGTCGGGAACTATTCGGATTAACGGCCGTCCGGTGCACATCGGGTCGCCGCAGGACGCGGTGGCGCAGGGCATCGGCTACCTTTCGGAGGACCGTAAGCGCTACGGCCTGGCCTTGGGGCTTACCGTGAAAGATAACGTGGTGCTTGCCACCTACGATGATTTCCAGACGGGGCCCTTCGTGAAGTACAGTGCGATCGGAGCTAAGACCCAGGAATACGTGAATCGGCTCAACATCAAAACTCCCACCATTGATCAGCTGGTACGGAACCTCTCCGGCGGCAATCAGCAGAAGGTGGTCCTGGCAAAGTGGCTCATTCGCAACAGTGACATCCTTATCTTCGATGAACCCACGCGGGGCATCGATGTGGGCGCCAAGAGCGAGATCTATTCGCTGATGAACGAACTGGCCGCGCGGGGCAAGTCGATAATCATGATTTCCTCGGAACTTCCCGAGGTCCTGCGAATGAGTGATCGCATCATCGTGATGTGTGAAGGTCGCATCACCGGCGAGTTGGACATCACAGACGCCAGTCAAGAGAAGATTATGCACTACGCAACCATGCGAACCCAAGAAACCCTTGCGCGGAGTTAAATAGAGAATGGCAACCATACAAGAACAGACGAGTTGGGAACGGTTTAAGGATAAAGGATTAAAGACACTGCTGGCGCCGGCTGCGCTGGTAATCCTCTACGTGTTTTTTGGTGTCTTTGGGCGGAACTTCTTCTCCTATCCGACGTTGGTGAACATCATCGATGCCGCCTACTACATCGGCTTCATCTCGGTGGGTGTTACCTTCGTGATTATCACCGGTGGCATCGACCTGTCGGTGGGTACCGTAATGATGGCGGCCGCGATCATCGGGGGAACCGCCTACAAGACGTGGGGCTGGTCACTGACGGCCAGTTTGATACTGATTATCCTCGTGGGAATCGCCTTTGGTTTTTTCAACGGATTCATGGTGGCCCGCGTCGGTATGCCTCCCTTTATCGTGACGCTGGGCACGATGATGATCACCATGGGGGTGGGCTCCATCGTCTCCAACGTACAGAGCGCCACCTTTCCTACCCGGTCGGTGGAGGATGGATGGTACAAAAACGTCTTCAAGTACATTAGTGAAGAGGGTATGACAATTCCCACCGGGGCGTTACTGCTGCTATCGGTGGTGGTGATCTCCCATATTATTCTCAACTACACCAAGATGGGACGCTACATTTACGCTATCGGCAGTAACAAGGAGGCGGCCCGCCTCTCCGGCGTGAACGTCCGCCGCTGGGAGATGTCGGCGTATGTCATCGCCGGAACGTACGCCGGTATCGGGGGAATCTCCTACGCCGCGATTTACACTACGGTGCTACCCGCGGCGGGACAGGGGTTTGAGCTGTTTGCAATTGCCGGGGCCGTGATCGGCGGTACCTCCCTTGCCGGTGGTGTGGGTACCGTCTTTGGTACCTTGATCGGTGTGTTTATCATGTCGGTTCTCAGTGTGGGGCTGCCCTCAATGGACCTGCAGTCGCATTACCAGACGTTCTTCACTGGCGTGGTTGTGATCGGGGCGGTCCTCCTGGACATGTACCGCACCAAGAAGGCCTCCGAGGTCAAAGTAGTGACACCGGCGGACCAGTACCGGATCGATACCGTTGCCAAGATCGAAGAACTGAAGTCCGCCGGCAAAGACGCCGAGGCGGAGCAACTGCAGTCGGAGATGAAAACAACTTACCGTCGTATGAAGGCGGAGGAAAAGGCGGAACAGGCGCGCGTCGCCCGTGAGGAGCGGGAAACGGAACGTGCGCTACAGGAAGAGCTCAAAAAGCAGTAAAACTGGAAACGTAGTTTCCAGAGGAAATTTTTAGGAGGTTGATATGAAGATATCAAAAGGTCTTATTGTTGCGTTGGCCATCATGATGATGGTTGGTGCCGGACTCCCCCTGTTTGCTTCGGGTCAAGCCGAAGAAGATGGAGAGATGTATATCCCGGTTATTTCGAAAGGACTCCAGCACCAGTTCTGGCAGACGGTAAAGGCCGGATCTGACGATGCCGCCGCGGAATATGGTGTAGAGATCACCTTTGAAGGCCCCGCGTCCGAGGCGGACATTCAGGACCAGGTTCAGATGCTGCAGAACGCCATGGCGAAGGCCCCGTCCGCCGTTGCGCTCGCCGCCTTAGACACCAGTGCGGTGATGGACCAGTTGGAAGAGGCGGTACGCCGTGATATTCCGATCATTGGATTCGACTCCGGCGTGCCCAATGCCCCGGAAGGTTCGATCTACGCCACGGCATCGACCGATAACGCCGCTGCCGCCGGTCTTGCTGCCGAGGAGATGTTTGCCGAAGTCTCCGACCAACTGGGAAGCCTGTCAGCTTCCGATCCGGTGACGGTGGTAGTTCTCAGTCAGGACGCTACCAGCGAGTCGGTAACTCGTCGGGGATTCGGATTCCGCGATCGTATGGTTGAGCTGCTTCAGGACGAAGCAGGACTGTCAGACGACGAAATCCTGGTACAAGGTAATCCGGCCTACGTTGAAGGGCCTCAGGGAAGCAATCCGCTGGTGATCCTTGACATGGTCGTTCCCGCATCCCCGCGGACGCAGGACGTGGTTGCTGCGGCCAACGCGGTGTTCAACCGGGTTGACGATGACAACATCGTCGGAATCTTCGCCTCAAATGAGGGAAGCGCCGTCGGAATCCTGGCGGCCACCAACGATGGTGCTCAGCTGGCCTCGGACTATGATGGTGTCCAGGTAGTCGGATTCGACGCCGGTGAGGCGCAGAAAAACGCGGTCCGTGAAGGGTATTTCCTGGGAGCTATTTCGCAGAATCCCTATCAGATCGGGTATCTCGCCGTTGAGCTGGCGGTGAAGGCTGCCAATGGGGAGTCGGTCTCCGACGTCGACACCGGCGCAGTGTTCTACAACGCCGACAACATGGATGATCCGGACATCGCACAGCTGCTCTACGA
>CAYQRW010000098.1:8452-11537 GCA_964419735.1 uncultured Spirochaeta sp. | reverse complement strand
CCCCCGCCCGATTACCGCCCTGGCGCCCATGGAAGACGTTACGGATACGATCTTCAGACAGCTGATCCGTCGCTGGTCCCTTGCGGCCACCGGCGGGAGGTCCGCCGGGCCGCAGGTGATGTTTACCGAGTTCACCCGCGTGGACGGCGCGATCCACACCGCCGCGGCGCGAGCCGCGGGGCGCGCGGGAAACGGACGGCTGCGCTACTCGGAGGCGGAACGGCCGCTGATTGCACAGATCTGGGGCACCCGGCCGGAAGAGTTTTTACAGGCGGCAGCGGCGATCGAAGAGCTCGGATTTGATGGAATCGATCTCAACATGGGATGCCCGGTGAAAAAGATCCGCAAGGCGGGGGCCTGCTCGGCGCTGATCGGAAATCCTTCCCTGGCGGCGGAGATCATTGCGGCGTGCCGGGAAGACTCCCGGCTCCCGCTGAGCATTAAGACGCGCATCGGACTGGATCGCCCCCGCACCGAGGAATGGTGCGGATTTCTGTTGGAACAGCGGCCTGACGCCCTCACGGTCCACCCAAGAACCGCCGACCAGATGTCGGAGGGAGCCGCCGACTGGAACGAGGTCGGCCGGGTGGTGGCGCTGCGGGGGCCGCACTCCTCCACGGTGATCCTCGGCAACGGCGATATTGCCGACTTTGCCCAGGGGCAGCGGCTGGCAGCACAGAGCGGCGCCGATGGATTCATGGTGGGCCGCGGCGTATTCGCCGACCCGCTGCTCTTCATCGATCCGCAGCAGCGGGCGGAGTCCGCCCTCCGTTGTCCCGGTACCCACCAGCGTCTGCAGTACCTCACGGAGCACATCGAGGCGTTCACCACGTTCTGGGGTGATCGGCGGAACTATGAGGTTCTCAAGAAGTTCTTTCGCAACTACGTGCTTCCCGACGAGACACTGCTGGAACGACTGTATGCCACCGCCTCGGCTACCGAGGCGCTGGCGGTGCTTGCTGAGGCCGGCGTTTCCACCGCGCAGCGCGTTACGGACGCATCACGCGACGGACCAGGCTGAGCGCGTTCCCGTACGGCGGATACTTCAAGCGAACATCAAAGCGGGAGCTCCGGCGCATAATCGAGGTTTCGTGGCTGAACGCCCGAAATCCGGCGTACCCGTGGTAGCTCCCCAGTCCGCTGGGACCGCACCCGCCAAAGGGGAGTTCCGGATTCACCAGGTGCACGATCGTATCGTTGATCGTGCCGCCACCGAAGGAAATCGATTGCTCGAAGCGCTCAATGTCGCTCCGGTCTTCCGTGAAGAGGTACGCCGCCAGCGGATTCGGTCGTTCCGCGATGCGGTCAAAAACGTGTTCCAACGAATCGTAGGGAATGATCGGCAACAGCGGCCCAAACAGCTCATCCTCCATCACCGGATCATCCCATCCCACCGGGTGGTATACGGTGGGGCCGATGTAGCGCGTCTGGGGATCGTGATCACCCCCGAGGATCGCCTCTCCCTGCGCTGCCTGACGCTGCATGATCTCCCGGAGACGGGTGAAGTGCGCCTCGTTGATGATCCGACCGTAGTCGGCCGAGTTCTGCGGCCCCTCGGGAAAGAACTCGTTGACCGCACGGGATAGCGCCGGGATGAGTTCGTCCACCACCGACCGGTGGGCAACTACGTAGTCCGGTGCCACGCACGTCTGTCCGGCGTTAAGCATCTTACCCCACAGGATCCTCCGGGCGGTCACATCCAGTCGCGCCGAGTCGGTGACGATCGCCGGCGACTTACCGCCTAGTTCCAACGTCACCGGTACGAGGCGCTCCGCAGCAGCGCGCATCACTACGCGCCCCACGCGGGTACTGCCGGTAAAGAAGATATGATCCACCGGGGCCGAGGTAAGTTCCGCCGCCACCGTGCCATCGCCGGTAACGCACGCCAGATAGGCGGGATCGAAGGTGTCGGTGATCATCCGTTTAATCACCTCGGCGGCAGCCGGGGCAAACTCAGACGGCTTAACTATCGCCGTGTTTCCCGCGGCGATCGCGGCTATCACCGGGGCGATCGCCAACTGAAAGGGATAGTTCCAGGGACTGAGGATCGCCGATACTCCCAACGGCCGGTGCACGGTGTAACTGGACGCCGGGGCGTGAAGGATCGGCGTGGCTACGCGCCGCCGCGCCATCCAGCGCTTCAGGTAGCGCCGGGTGTGACGAATCTCGTCATAGAGGAGCGCCACCTCGGAGGTAAACGTTTCAAACTCGCCTTTGTGCAAATCCTGCCACAATGCGGCGTACAGCTCGCTCTCCACCGCCGGTATCGCCTGGCGCAGCGTCTCCAGCTGCGCCAACCGGAATGCGCGGGATCGGGTGGCTCCCGATCGAAAGAACGCACGCTGCCGGGAAACGAGCTCGGCCATCCCGTGAGCCATACGCTCGGAACCGGGGTCTGTCACGCTCGTGGGCCCGGCACTCATCGAGCAGCAAACTCAGCGGGGTCCAGCTCGCTGTAGGAGCTGATCCGAATGTGCGCCTGCTCAAGTCCCTCGCTGGGCCCAAACCCCACGGCCAGCATGCCCCCGGCCAGAGCCGCCTCCACACCGCTGGAGGCGTCTTCAAACACCGCACACTCCGCCGGTGCGACGCCGAGCTGCTCGGCACCCTTGAGGAAGATCTGCGGATCTGGTTTTGACCGGGTAATATCGTGTCCCGTGACGACCGCGTCGAAGAGCTCGGTAATTCCCAGTTTGTCGAGTACCATTTGGGCGTTGCGGCTACTGCTACCGAGGCCAATCAGCAGTCCCTTTGCCCGGAGCGCGCGGATAAACTCGATCGACCCGCTCACGACCGCACTCTCGTCGATCGACTGCAGAAGGCGCTTGTAGTACTCGTTCTTTTCCGTGGCCAGGCGTTCCTTCTCACTCTCGGGAAGGTCAACGTTGTTGTGGTCGAGAATCACCTGCAGGGAGGCCATGCGGGAAACGCCGCGCAACTGGTCGTTAAGCGATTCGTCGAAACGCCATCCCTGTTCGTCGGCGAGTTGCTTCCACGCCTGATAGTGGTAGGTATCGGTATAGACTACCACGCCGTCCAAATCGAAAATTGCCGCTTTCATGGCCCATAGTGTAGCGGCCTTCCC
>CAYQRW010000098.1:0-8352 GCA_964419735.1 uncultured Spirochaeta sp. | reverse complement strand
GGGTACCGGCCCCGCCTCCAGCGCATCGGCATAGGTCTGCTGGAAGCGCGATGCCACGTTGCGCCCGTCAAAGCGGTCGATCATGGGAGCGGTGGCGGCGGCGCACCGCTGCCTGAGCTCCGGGTCCCGCACCAGCTGGATCATCGCCTCTGCGAGACGTTCCACGTTATGCGGATCAAACCGAAGCCCGTTGTCCTCAACCAGCTCGGTGATGCCGGGAACGTCGGGGACGATGGTGGGCACGCCACAGCAGATCGATTCGATTACCGTCATGGGTTGGTTTTCGGTAGTACTGGCGGTGACAAACGCCAGGGAATGGTGGATCAGTCCACTGGCGATCAGCTCCGTGTATGGAACGCGGCCGAGCATCTTGACGTGGTTGTTGAGACCCCGCTGGTGGACCTGCGCCAGGTAGCGCCGTTGCGAGGGTCCATCCCCCACGATAATCAGGCGCGCCTGCGGATCCTGCTCGGTGACGAGCAGCATGGCATCAATGAGTTCATCCACCG
This sequence comes from uncultured Spirochaeta sp., assembly GCA_964419735.1. Taxonomy (GTDB): domain Bacteria; phylum Spirochaetota; class Spirochaetia; order DSM-27196; family Alkalispirochaetaceae; genus Alkalispirochaeta. The sequence goes on along the minus strand of CAYQRW010000098.1, from coordinate 7,843 downwards.
ACTTCTCCTGCCCCAGCCGCCCCACGAAGATAAAAGTGTGGTCGTTATGGAAGGGGTAACGCTCCCGGAGTTCCGTGAGGGAGGCGTACGTCTTGAACCGGTCCACGTCAACGCCGTTGGAAATGTAGCGCACATCGGCATCGGGGAAGTGGGCCCGCAACTGGTTACACACCATCATACTGGGGCCGGTGTTGATTCGGGCCCGACGCACGTAGAGCCCGTAGTAGGACCAGGCGATCGCCTGGATCACTGGAACCATCAGCGAGGTGCGAAACATATACTGGATGTAACTGGGTTCATGGAGCATCGTATGGAAGGTGTGGACCACTGGGATCCCCAGGTTGCCGGCGGCGCGGATCGTTGCCCAGGTGAGCAACCAGGGACCGGTGATATGCACCACGTCGACCCCCTCCCGGCGAAGCGCCACCTCCACGGAACGGTTCCAGGGAAGGACGTTACGCATGCCGGGGTACCCCCAGTTGTACCAGCTCTTGAAGTACCTCACCGGAATACGCCCGTTCACCAGGGGTTCCTCGTACGCCTTCCACGCCGGCGCAAAGAACACCACTTCGTGCCCCTGGTCCATGAGGTTTTCCGCGAGGTTCACGGAAGAGGTGATAATCCCGTTTACCGTGGGATAAAAAATTTCAAAGACGATCGCAATTTTCATCTATCAGAATCCAATCGTCGCGGACACCACCCATTGGAGATCAAACGCCCAGGCCGACTCCAGATTTAACCGGTTCCGCGTCCATTGCCCCGAGAGTTCAGACCCGATGCGCAGCGTGCGGGTGGTACCGTTTCCGTTATAGTTGTCGAGAAACCACGGCCAGATTTCGCCATAAACACTGGCGGCGGTCCGCCACTGAGTCTTGCCGTCCGTTCCGTCGCTCGCGTCGTATCCCGAGGAAGGGGCGTCCATAGTAGCTTCCTCCTCCGTGGGCGAATCACGGAGGCCGCTGGTGACCTTACTCTGCAGGAGCGCATTGATCGGAACCGACCCGTCTCCCTCGTAGTAAGTATTGAACCCGTAGCGGTAGCGCCCCACTTCACCATAGGAGAGATCCAACCAGATCAGGGCAAAGTCATTACCGCCGTAATGGCCCAGCGGCCGGTCGATCCATACCTGGGTGCGCTCATTTCCATGCTGCGCCATGACCAGACGCCGCTGGGTAATACTGGTTAACGGGCTATTGTGGATGTACATCCAGGGCGTGGCGTAGACTCCCTCCACGACGCCCTTCAGGAATCCCTGCCCCACCGCCCGACGATAATCGAGGCCGGCGAGATAGGCAACCGCATTGGGCTCATCGGTGACATCAGTCCCCGGCTCCAGGGGACTGGTCCACTGATCGGGGCTGATCACTCCATACAGCGATAGTCCCGGTGTCACGGCAAAATCGAACTCAAAGCTGCGATGCGCGTTACCGGTGTTCTGCGTGTTGGTGTACAGATTGTGGTAGTGGTAGAGCGGATTGAGATGGCGCAGCTCCACCCGCTCTCGGCCGAAAATAATGCCCTCGGTGTATACGAGTCCCAGCCGGTCCCACAGCCGCAGTTCAAAGCGCTGGGCGATCAGATTCTTGTGTTCCTCATCGGCGTCATAGGTGCGGATCGGCCCATCGGTGTCGTCGTTGGGATCCGGGTCCTCAAACGTATCCGCCTCGCCATCCCCGTCGGTATCCCACCCCACCTGGTACACCTCGAACTCCCGCTCGTCGCTGGCGAGCTGTCCGTCCAAGCTGACCCAGATCCAGGAGAACTTGAACCGCTCCCAGAACGTGGAGAGCTGCAGCGCATCGTGCCAGTCGGCGTAGTCCGAAATGTAGAGGTTTCCAGTGCGCCCGTTTCCCCAGTCAATCACGTCGCGCCCCATCTGAGCGTTCCACCGGTCACCACCAACCGACAAAAACGCCCGGTGGGGAAACTGCACGTCTAAGGTGTTCACGTTGGTAGGAAGGTTAGACCAAGGATCTTCCTCTTCCGTGGAGAATCCAAACTCGCCGTTCCCGTCGAATTGGTACTGACTCCCGGAACTGTAGGTTGGATAGACGCTGAAATCGGGAATGTTCTTCATAAACGCCAGGTCAAAGACGCCATAGGCGTGCTGCGACACCCACGCTTCCAATGGAAAGCGGGCAAAGGGAAGCCGGTCCTCCCAGCGATACTCCCAGAGCGGGTTATCACTGTCGGTGTGCACGTAGCCTTCAAAGGAGTACTCCGGGTTTACCTGAAACTGAAAGCGACCGTTCTCCTCCTGGTAGTCGGGCACAGGGCTAAGCTGTTCCTGGAGCCAGTCGTAGGTGGTGCGGCCCGCCTGAGACAGCCCGCCGTAGTCGAGACGGTCCAGGGCGGCGCGGATTTCGGCTACGGAGAACGGTCCCGAACTAAACGGCAACGCGCTGCCTTGCTCGATATACAACGTTCGCAACGCCTCGTACTCGGGAGACCGGAGGGCATATGTCTTCTGGTAGTTCTCCTGTGCCGCTACCACCGTGGTAAGAGCCGCGCACAACACGATGGCCACCACCAGGCGCGGCCGGATGCTACTCATTGCAACCATGCCGCCGATCATAGCACGAGCGTCCCCCCCGGGCAACGAATTGAGTGTGGCTCGACACCCCGGCTTGGCAAACGGCAGCCCACGCCGTAGTCTGAGGGGAGGATGGAGCACCGGCGGATCACTCACGCACCAATTCTTCGGCGGCAGGCGCGCATATTCCGCCACTATATCGCGATTCACGGCCCGCTCCTGGCCAAGGGCCTCAGTTTTTCCGCACTCTTCGCCACGGTGCCACTGCTGTTCCTCCTGAGCGTGGCCGGTAGTATCGCGCTCACGCCTGAGGTACAGCAGCTGCTGCAGGATCAGTTCTTTCGGGTCTTGCCAAACTCCGCCCAGGCTTCGATCAGTGCCAGTATGTCGCGGCTAGCCAACAGTCCCGGCTCTCTGTCGATTATCAGTGTGGGGGTGTTTCTGTGGTCGGTGCACCAGCTGTTTTTCGATGTGCATCGCGTGGTGCGCGCGGGATTCGGCATGCCGGTCTCTCCGGCGCGGGGGCGCGGGCGGGCGATCGTCCTGAACGGTCTCTTTCTCCTGCTGATCTACGCCACGGCGCTGCTCAACCTGACCGCCCGCGTCCTTGAGCCGTATGTTCCGGTCTCGGGGCTTCTCCTGCAACTGATCGCGGTCTCGAGCTCCACCATCATTCTCACCGTAGTGCTGTGGAGCCTCATCCGCCTGGCTTCCGGCGTTCCGCTCCACGTCAGGGGTTCCATTATGCCGGTGCTTGCCGCGGCAGTGGTGTGGCAGGGGGCATCGTGGTTAGCGGGACTGGTGGTCCGCAGCGCCGGTAGCCGGCTGATCGTGTACGGCGTTCTCGCCTCGGCGGTGCTGTTTCTGATGCTGATGCGGGTGTACGCGGAGATCCTGATCCACACCACCCTGTGGATCGCTGAACTCCGAGATCATCCCCTGGGGGCGCCGGATGAGCCAGATGAGCCGGAGGCTCCCGAGAGCCCCCCGGCGTCACCGCAGTCAGAACCACCGCCAGAACCGTAGTCACGACCACAACCGTAGTCAGAACCACAGTCACGGTCACAACCGTAGTCAGGCCCGCTCCAGCTCCGCCCGTACCGCCCGGGTGCGCTCCAGTTGATCCCGGAGGTCCGCCGCCTTGGCGCGTTCCGCCTCCACCACCTCCGGTTTCGCCTTGGCGATAAACCCGTCATTGGAGAGTTTGCGCTCCGCCTGGTTCAGACCCTTTTCGATCTTGGCGATGCTCTTGTCCAGCCGGGTGATCTGCTCATCTACGTCGATCAGTTCCCGCACGTAGAGGTACGCCTCGAACCCGCTGCCCACTACCGCCACGGAGCCTTCCCGTCGGCTATCGTCGGTACCAATTTCCAGCGCAGACAGGTTGGCCAGCAAGCGCGCGTAGGCGCCGTTGCGCTGTATAAACTCCGTCAGTTCAGGACGTCCCTCCGCCACCCGCACGTAGACGTCAAACGTCTTGGTGGGCGGAATCGTGAACTCACTGCGAATGGTACGTACTCCCCGAACCAGCTCCTGCACCGCGGCAAATCCCTCAGCCGCGGTCCGAGAGGCGTGATCCTCCCGCCGTTCCTGTACCTGCGGATAGCGCCCGACGATCACCGCATCCGGGCGCCCGGAGCCGTCGGCGGGTTCGATCTCCGTGGGCAGCTTCTGCCAGATCTCCTCTGAGATAAAACTCATGAAGGGATGCATCAGCCGGAGCGACTCTTCCAGCACGTACAGCACCATTGATGCACCACGGTCCTTTTCGCTCTCATCCTCGGAATACAGACCTAACTTGGAGACTTCGATATACCAGTCACAGAACTCGTTCCAGAAAAACTCATATACCGCCCGGGAGGCCTCGTCCATGCGGTAGGTGCGCATGCCGGAGTTCACCGTCTTCACCGCCTCGTTCAGCCGGTAGTAGATCCAGCGGTCCACATCACGCAGTTCGATCTGCTCAAAGGGCACCAGCGTTCTTCCCTCCAGGTTCATCAGCAGAAAGCGCGTGGCGTTCCAGATCTTGTTGGCAAACTTGCTGCCCAGCTGAAAACTGTCGGGGGCGATCGGCACGTCTGATCCCTGCACGCTGAGATACGCCAGGGTGAACTTGTGGCTGTCCGCGCCGTACTCCGCTACCACATCCAGGGGATCGATCCCGTTGCCGAGACTCTTTGACATCTTCCGTCCCTGAATATCTCGGACGAGGCCGGTGATGTAGATGTCGCGGAACGGCACCTCCCCCATGAATTCCAGGCCCGCCATAATCATGCGGGCAACCCAGAAGAAGATAATGTCGTAGGCGGTGACCAGACTGGTGGTGGGGTAGAAGCGCTCCAAGTCACGCGTCTGCTCCGGCCAGCCCAAGGTACTGAAGGGCCACAGCCAGCTGGAAAACCACGTGTCCAGGACGTCGGGATCCTGGCGGAGGGTGCGTCCCGCGTAGGCGGGATCCTGCGTAGGATCGGTCCGACTCACGATCATCTCTCCGGTGTCGTCGTCATACCAGACCGGAATCCGGTGTCCCCACCACAGCTGGCGACTAATACACCAGTCACGGATATTTTCGAGCCAGTGCGAGTAGGTGTTCTCCCAATGCTTGGGATAGAAACGGATCTCTCCGTTTCGCCACGCCGCCAGCGCCTTATCCGCGAGGGGTTTCATACGGACAAACCACTGCGTGCTCACCCACGGTTCCACCACCGTGTTGCAGCGGTAGCAGTGCCCCACCTGGTGGTGGTGATCTTCAACACGAACGAGAAAGCCCTGCTCCTCCAGGTCCGCCACCACCGCCTTGCGGCCACCATGGACATCGAGGCCGCGGTACTTCTCGGGCACGTTGCTATTGAGGGTTGCCTGCGCGGTGAGAATATTGATTCGCTCCAACCCGTGGCGCTCCCCGATCTCCCAGTCGTTCTGATCGTGGGCGGGGGTGATTTTGACCGCTCCACTGCCGAACTCCCGGTCCACGTAGGAGTCCGCCACAATCGGCACGATTCGGCCGGTGAGCGGCAGTCTCACGTGCTTCCCAACCAGATCGGTGTAGCGCTCATCCTCGGGATGCACCGCCACCGCCGTATCGCCGAGCATCGTCTCCGGCCGGGTGGTGGCCACCTCGATCCATCCCTCGCCTTCCACCAGCGGATAGCGGAGGTGCCAGATGTGTCCGTGGGACTCACTGTGCTCCACCTCGTCGTCGGAGAGGGCGGTGCCGCAGCTGGGACACCAGTTAATCAGGTACTCACCGCGATAGATCAGGTCCCGCTCGTAGAGCGACACGAAGACTTCCTTCACCGCGTCGTTGAGACCCTCGTCCAGGGTGAAGCGCTCGTGCTTCCAGTCACAGCTGGCCCCGATCTTTTCCAACTGGCGCGTAATGGTGGCGTGATGGTCATCCTTCACCTGCCAGGTCCGTTCGATGAACTTCTCCCGCCCCAGTTCCTCGCGGCTGGTACCCTCCGCCAAGAGCTTGCGCTCCACCACGTTTTGCGTGGCGATTCCCGCGTGGTCGGTGCCGGGCACCCACAGGGTGGGCCGCCCCTCCATGCGCCAGTAGCGGATCAGAATATCCTGGAGACTATTATTGAGGCCGTGCCCCATATGGAGCACACCGGTAACGTTGGGAGGGGGAATCACGATGACGAAGGGATCCTTGTCGGCATCGCCCCGCGGTTCAAAGTGACCGCGGTCTTTCCACATCCGGTAGATCCGGTCCTCGAAGTCTTGTGCATCAAATACTTTGTTCAGTTCAACAGCCTTCATTACCTCTCCTCGTGGGTCCGCGCCGTTAGCGGGCGCCAAAATTATGCCGCGTTCGTTCTTCGTTACGGTCGGTGGCCGGTGGTGGCGCGGCGGAGAGTGCGGATATCTGCGACCGCTGGTCCTCACTCAGCTCAATTTCCACCGACTTCAGCGCGTGTTCCAGTTGCGCCGGTGACCGCGCGCCGATGAGGGGCGCCGTCACCGCCGGATGCGCGCCGACCCAGGCCAGCGCCAACGACACCGGATGGTATCCCCACTCCGCCGCCAGCTCCCGAAACCGTTCCGCCACCTCGTACACCCGCTCATCTCCATAGCGCGCTTGGTGCATCTTATTCTCCATGAGCCGCCCGGCGCTGGGCCGGTCGGCAGTGCCGTACTTCCCCGAGAGCAGTCCACTGCCCAGGGGGCTGTAGGAAAACACCGCCAGGTTATTGGCCTCCGCCATGGGCAGCAGCTCAACCTCCGCCTGGCGCTTCACCAGGTTATACATCGGTTGCACCGCCACCGGCGCCACCAGGCCCCGCCGCGCGGCAGTGCCGAGCACCTTCTCTACCTGCCAAGCGGCAAAATTACTCACCGCTGGGTAAAGGACCTTACCGTCCCGCACCATAATGTCGAGGCTGGTGAGCACATCCTCGATGGCGGTGTAATCGTCAAAGCGATGGATATAGTACAGATCGATGCGGTCCGTTCCCAGGCGCCGCAGTGATCCCTCCAGGGAGCGGAAGATGTGATAGCGCGACGCACCGCGATCGTTGGGTCCATCACCGGTGGGAAAGTAGACCTTACTGGTGATCACCACCTCGTCCCGACAGTCGTGGATCAGTTTTCCCAGGATCTCCTCGGAGCGCCCCTTCTGGTAGACGTCGGCACAGTCAAAGAGGTTCACTCCCGCCTCGCGGCACTGCTGAAACAGTTGCGTCGAGGTCTGCTCATCGGCGTCCCCACCAAAGGACATCGTGCCGAATCCCACCTGGGAAACACGCACGCCGGTGGATCCTAAAAAGCGGTACTTCATGGCGGCGAGTGTAGACCGAACCCCTTCAGCAGCGCAATTCGGGTGCAGCCTGGGCCACGTCACGGCTCATGACGGCGATGTCCGGGCGATCGCTCCATCCCAGCCGGCGCCAGGCTGCCATGCCGGCGGTATTTTCCACGTAGATCATGATGTGGCAGCGCTCCACCCGCATTTCCTGGAGGCGCGCCACTACCGCCTTCAGCAGGCCGGCGGCGACTCCGCGACCGCGGTAGTCCCGGTCTACCGCCAAGTGGTAGAGGTAGGCGCGGCGGCCATCGTAGCCGGTGAGCACGGTGCCGATCAGGCGGTCGGTTCCGCCCTGTTTCGTGGTGGCAACTCGGCTCAACCCTGGGTTCTTATCCAGAAATTTCCGAAGTTCCGAAGGCTCGTCGGCGGTGCCGATTCCCATGTGTTCCGTGCGGCGCCACAACGCCCGCGCCGCGCTCAGATCGGAGGGCTGCATCTCTCGGTAGGCGATCTTCATCGTGCCTCCCGGCTCACAGGAGCCCCGTTTTGCGATATACTTA
>CAYQRW010000097.1:0-11549 GCA_964419735.1 uncultured Spirochaeta sp. | reverse complement strand
CGCACCGGACGCCCCCGCGTCTGCCGACTCCGCTCCACCTTTGCCGAAAGCCCCCTCATTTGCCGGCTCTGCCCCTGCCTCACCGGAAGCCTCCGCACCTACCGGCGCCTCGCAACCTACCACGGTTACCGTCGCCGTGCGGTATCACGCCGGCCAGTTTGATCAGCGCGCCGACGCGGCGGAGCAGGTACTGCGTCTGCACGGCGTGCGGAACCCGGTGGTTCGCGTGGCGGAGGTATTCGTCTTCCAGGTGCGCCCCGCCGACACCGCGGTCGCCGCCGCGCGCCGCCGCGACTTCGAGACGCGCCTCGTGAACCCGGTAGACTCCGAGGTGGTGGACCCGGCGGCCGTCACCGGCGAGCCCAGCGGGGCTGCTCACGTCGCCCCGTCGGCACCTGGGGCGCCCAGTGAGCTGAGCACCCCCGTGCCGGCCGGGGCGGGTGGCGAGCCCGGCAAATCCGCGGCGCCCGGCGACCTCACCCCGCCCGCCGCCGAGGCCACCTCCAGCGCCCGGCAAACCGACGCAGCCCCCAGCCCCGGCGACATCGCCACCACCGGCCTCAACTCCGCCGACCGTGAGTTTGTGAGTAGTTACTACGCGGCAGCCGGCCGTTCGCCCACCGAGACGGAGCTGGCGGTGATCGACACCTACTGGTCGGATCATTGCCGCCACACCACCTTCCGCACCGAGCTCACCGATATGGAAATCGCCGGCGTCGACGGTGGAGCCTTCCGCGTCGCGGCCGGATCCGGCGGCCCGCCTCGCCCAGCCGCGCCCAAGCCTATGCGCGGTCCCGGCGGCGATCGCGCTGCGGGTGGCGACACGCGCGCCCGCGTCCACGGCCCCGCCGTCCCTGGTGGCCCAGCTGCCCCCGAGGCCCCCGCGCTCACCCGGGCGATCGAGGAGTCCTGGCAGTGGTACCTGGCCGAACGCGCGCGCCGTGGTGAAACGGAGCGACCCATTACGCTCATGGATCTGGCCACCGCGCTCATGCGCTGGCGCCGGGACGATGGCACGCTCCCGGGGGTGGTCTTCTCCCAGGAGATCAACGCCTGCACGGTGCGCATCTCCGCCGACACGCCCGGGCTCGAGGACGTGGTGGATCCCGCGCATCCCTGGCTGGTGCTCTTCAAGAACGAAACCCACAACCATCCCACCGAGATCGAACCGTTCGGCGGCGCCGCCACCTGTCTGGGCGGGGCGATTCGCGACCCCCTCTCCGGCCGCGCCTACGTCTATCAGGCTATGCGCATCACCGGCAGTGCGGATCCCCGGCGGCAGCCGATCGGTCAAGGTCGAACCGAAGGTTCCGCTGAGAACCCACCGCGCATCGGCACGCCGACCCTGCCCGGGAAGCTGCCGCAGCGCCTGATCACCACCGGCGCCGCCCGGGGCTATTCCAGTTACGGCAACCAGATCGGCGTGGCCACCGGCCTGGTGGATGAGCTCTACCATCCCGGCTACCGGGCAAAACGCTTGGAGATGGGGGCGGTGGTGGGTGCCGTTCCCGAGGCGCAGGTGCGCCGGGAGGAGCCCTCCCCGGGAGATGTGGTGCTGCTTATCGGCGGCCGCACCGGTCGCGACGGGGTAGGGGGCGCCACCGGCTCCAGTAAGAGCCACAGCCAGGACTCGATCGAGCGTGCCGGAGCTGAGGTGCAGAAGGGCAATCCTCCCGTGGAGCGCGCGCTGCAGCGCCTCTTCCGGCGGGAGGATTTCACACGACTGGTGAAGCGCAGTAACGACTTCGGTGCCGGCGGGGTCGCCGTGGCGGTGGGGGAGATCGCCGAGGGCCTCGATATCGACCTTTCCGCGGTGCCGCTGAAGTACCAGGGGCTCAGCGCCACGGAAATCGCGATCTCCGAGAGCCAGGAACGCATGGCGGTGGTGGTGGAAGCCCCCGATCGCGATGCCGCCGTCGCCTTGGCTGCGGAGGAAAACCTGGAGGCCACGGCGATCGCCCGGGTTACCGCCGCGCCGCGGTTAGTCATGCGGTACCGCGGCGAAGCGGTGGTGGATCTGGACCGGAGCTTCGTGGACAGCGCCGGGGTCCGGGGCAGCACAGCGGTGCGGATCGTGGGTGGCGGGGAGGGTGAGAGCGACGCCAAGGGGCCCGGCGGCGTACGAGCCGCTGAACTGCTGGGAGGGGCGCTCGGTGGCGGGGCCCGTGATGCCGGGACGACCATTACCGGTTCCGCCGACGCCCCGGATGTGCCGGAGCGCCCGGCGCCGGCATCCCCCGCCGAGGATCTTCTATCGCAGCTGGAAGCGCACCTGCAGGATCTGCGCTTCGCCTCGCGGCTCGCTCTGGGAGAGTGGTTCGATAGTTCCATCGGGGCGGGAACGCTCCTGGCCCACGGTGCGGGCAGGCTGCAGCGCTCTCCGGTGACGGCGATGGCGGCACTCCTGCCGCACGCGGTGGCCGCCGAAGTGCCTCAGGTGGCAACGGTCATGGGCTACGGCTTCGACCCTGAGGTGAGCGAGCGCGCTCCCTGGAGCGGGGCGTATACCGCGGTGGTGGAGAGTGTCTCCCGGCTGGCCGCCGCCGGCGTTCCCCCCGGGGCGATCTGGCTTTCACTGCAGGAGTATTTTCCCCGCCCCGGGGACGATCCTGACCGCTGGGGGCTGCCGGCGGCGGCGCTTCTCGGTGCCCTGGCGGCGCAGCGTGACCTCGGGGTAACTGCGATCGGCGGCAAGGACAGCATGTCCGGTAGCTTCGATGATATCGATGTGCCGCCGACGGTGATCTCCGTGGCGTTGGGCGTTATCGCCGCCGAGCGGGTGGTGCCGCCGCATCTCACCGAGCCGGACCGGAGCGTCTACCTGGTGCGGGTGGCCCGCACCCCCTCCGGGGTTCCCGACGCCGCAGAGTTTGCCGCGGCTCACCGGTGGCTGGCGGCCGCCGCTGCCCGCGGAGAGGTGGCCGCGGCGGCGCCGGTACGGGGAGCAGGGTGGCTTCCCGCGGTGGTGCAGATGTGTTTTGGCGAGAACCTGGGATTTCAGGTGGAGCACCGGGAACACGCCTTCGAGCCGGAGTACGGCTCGCTCATCGTGCAGCTGAGCGGGGCGGCGGCCGCTGCCATCGGTGACGATGCTCCCACCCACCCAGACGTTCCCGAGGGCCCAGACGCTCCCGACGGCCCAGACGCGCCCGCCCCGGAGCTCATTCTCCTGGGCCACACCACCGCGGACGGAGTCGTTCGGGCGGGAGCGGCGCTGCGGCGCACCGCCGACCTCTATCGCCTGTGGAGCGAGCCGTTGCGGGAGGTGTTTCCCGACGACACTTCCAGTGCGATGACCAAGGAGAGCGAAGTCTCTGCCCCCAGCCCGGGAGGCGGGAGTTCCCGCCACAGGCGCGCCTCCGGTCCCATCGCCCGTCCCCGCGTGCTAATTCCGGTGTTCCCCGGTACCAACTGCGAGGACGACACCGCGGCGGCCTTTGATCAGGCCGGCGCGATCACTTCTCAGTTCGTGCTGCACACCGGCTCCACCGCTCGCCTTCGGGAGAGCCTTCGCGCCCTGGCGGCGGAGCTCGCCGAGAGTCAGATTCTCATGCTCCCGGGAGGCTTCTCCGCCGGTGACGAGCCTGCCGGGAGCGGGAAGTACATCGCCGCGGTGCTGCGCTCACCGGTGATCCGCGAGGTGATCGAGACGCACTTCATCGGCGGGGACCGGCTGATTCTCGGCATTTGTAACGGCTTCCAGGGGCTGGTGCGCACCGGCCTGGTGCCCTTTGGCGAGTTTGTTGAGCGACGACCGGGGCTCCCCACCCTGGCGCCCAACCTCATCGGTCGGCACGTGTCCCGTCGGGTGCTGACGCGGATCGACTCCACCGTGGGGCCGTGGATGAGTAGCGCTCAACCCGGGCAGATCGTGACGGTGCCGGTCTCTCACGGGGAGGGACGGTTCGTTTGCGACCCAGATCTGCTAATGAAATTGGGTGGTACTGGACAGGTGGCGGCGCGCTACGTCGATACCCAGGGACGGACCCGGCTGGACCGACCGTGGAATCCCAACGGTTCCACCGACGCCGTGGAGGCGCTCCTCTCCCCGGACGGCCGTTTCCTGGGCAAGATGGGGCATACCGAGCGGGAGCGGCCCGGCCTCAACCGCCACCTCCCGCCGGCGGCCACGCTCGATCTATTTGGCGCGGGAGTGAGCTGGTTTCAGTAAGGTCACGTGCGGGCAGCACCGCCCGCCCGGGGCTTCACGTGCCCATGCACGTGCCCAAGTACCGGTCACGTGCCCATGCACGTGCCCAGATGAGGTCACGTGCCCATGCACGTGCCCAATGCAAGCGCGCTGGCGATGGAGGGATGGTCCGGCGGAACGAGCTTCTTCTTACCGGCCACATCCTTGAGTTTTACCGGCTCCGAGCGGTCGCCGCGGATCGCGATCATGTTGTTGTAGTTGCCTTGGGCCAGGGCCTCAGCCGCGGCGGTTCCCAGAATCGAGGAGATGTAACGGTCGCGTGGTGAGGGGCTGCCGCCGCGCTGTACGTGTCCCAGAGAGGTCACGCGGGCCTCGGTGCCGGTGAGCTGCTGAAGTTGCCGCGCGATCTGGCTGGCCTTGGGCTCCTGCACCAGGTGATAGGGCTGGCCGTCGGCGTCGTGTTCGATGACGACTTCTTCCTTTTTGTCCTTCTTCTTCTTGCCGTCTTCCTCGGCCTTTTCCCGAGCTTTCATTTCCGCCTTGGAGATCGCTCCCTCCGCCACGGCGACGATCGAGAAGCGCTTGCCACTCATCCGTCGCTTCTCCAGGTGCGCCGCGACCGCGTCCAAATCGTAGGGAATTTCGGGAATCATAATCACATCGGCACCGCCGGCGATCCCCGCTCCCAGGGTGAGCCACCCCGCGTTGTGGCCCATGATTTCGCAGACGATGATGCGATGGTGGCTGGTGGCGGTGGTGTGAAGGCGGTCGATCGCGTCGGTAGCGATATTCATGGCGGTGTCGAAACCGAAGGTTACATCGGTCTCAGCCACATCGTTGTCGATCGTTTTGGGCAGGGTTATCACGTCGATGCCACCTTCCTTGTGGAGGTGGTAGGCGTTCTTCTGGGTGCCTCCGCCGCCGAGACAGACGAGGCAATCGATATGGTGCCGTTTGATGTTTTCCACTGCGGCCTCGGTCATATCCATTTTCTTGCCGCCCATGGGCATCTTGTGCGGTTTGTCCCGGGCGGTACCCAGAATGGTGCCGCCCTGCGTGAGGATACCGCTCACGGCGCGGTCATCCAGTGCGATGGTTCTGTTCTGCACCAGTCCGCGAAACCCGTCCAGGAATCCCACAACTTTGATCCCGTACGACCCGATCGCCGCCTTTACCACGCCGCGGATCGCCGCGTTGAGACCGGGGCAGTCTCCCCCGCTGGTGAGAATCCCTATCGCCTTCGTCTTCGATGTCGCCATAGTCCGCTCCTTAGCCGTGAGTAGTCGTTATTTCCCAGTATAGGGGACGGCCACTAAGAACGCCATCAATTCAGCGGGGGGGCAAGTTGAACGCCCGTTCCAAGTCTTTGATCTCATCCTCGCCGATCGCCACCACTGGGCCCAGCGCCCGGGCGGAGAGGATCGATTCCGCGGTGTATTCCGCCACCTCCAGCCGGTCAAACGCCTCCAGGAGTGAGCTTCCGGTGACGATGAGCGCTTCGTTGCGGATGAGGAGGTTGGGCGTTGCCGGCGAGATCGCTCCCACCACGGCGGGGTAGTCGGAATAGGATACGCCGTAGGGAAGCTGCTCGATATCTCGAAGCAAGATGTAGCTCTCCGGGATCACCCGGGAATCGAAGGGGGCGTGGGTCACGGCAAACGCCATCATCGCCGGTGGATGGGCCACGATAATTGCAGTGAGCTCCGGATGGGCGGCGTAGATCGCCTGGTGCAGACGCGCCGAGCGACTCGGCGGCCGCCCCGCCTGCGCCTGGCCGTTGCGGATTAGGACCATATCCGCCGGTTCCAGCAGTTTGCGGTCATACCCGTAGGGGGTGATTAGAAATGATTCGTCATCCACGCGGGCGGACACCGTTCCTTCGGTGCTGGTCATCAAGAGTTGCTCGTAGGAGCGGTGCACGATATCGGCGATTTCTCGGCGCAGTTCCTTTTCCCGGGTGGAGTGCTCGCGGAGCTCAAACGTCTCGATCACTGGGGTCTTCTTGTGAACCTCGGCGACCTCCTCATCGCTGAGGAGATGCACATCGCCGAGCCGCGTGGCGCGCACTTCCAGTCGCGCACAGAAATCGAGCGTTTCGAAGCGCATAAACGCCTCGAAGATATCGCTCCCCACGGTCACCGTGCCGTGGTTCTCCAGGAGTACCACATTGGAACCGGTGGCGAACTGGTCGGCGATCTTGCGCCCCAGCTCCTCACTGCCGGGGGCGGCGTAGGGCACCACGGGGCACTCGCCACAGATGAGAAAGGCGTTGGGCACCACCCGGGTCTGCACCGGCATCCGCACCGCGGAAAAACTCACCAGCGTCGGCGGGTGGGCGTGAACGATCGCCTGCACGTCCGGACGCGCAGCGTAAATCGCGCGATGGAAGGGGTACTCCGATGACGGCTTGTGGCGTCCTTCCACCGTGCCGTCGGGAAGCACCTTCACGATGTCCTCCCGCCGGAGCGATCCCTTGTCCACGCCGCCCGGCGTGATCCACATCGCCCCCTCTTCATCGAGGAGGCTCAGATTGCCGCCGGAGGTGGTGGTCATGCCGAAGCGATAAACGCGGTCCATCATCTCCACCAGGAGGTCGCGGGGATGGGCGATCCGGTGTTTGATGCCGGTGCGGTGGTCAGTCGTCATACGTTCAGTTTCCGGCGGATCGGTGGGGGCGTCAAGCTCAGGGCGGTATACAGCATCGTGTTGCGACACTACACTAGCACGAGCCATGCGTACGTATGAATCGCTCCTGACCCTGATTCAGGAACTCGAAGGAGATGCCTCGGAGATTGAGCGAGTCATGGTTCGGAATCGCACCGCCTGGGAGCGAATCCAACACGGCGCCGATGATCCGGTGGACTGGGGGGCGTTGGCGTTCACGATTCACACGGTGTACGGCGTTCTGGAGAACTACTTCTTGCGGGTGTCCAAATACTTCGAAAACAACCTGCCCGCCGACCGCTGGCACCAGCCCTTGGTGGAGAAGATGGCGCTCGATATTCCCGGAGTGCGACCGGCGCTTCTCCTGGATCCCTTACACAAAGCCCGCATCAAGGAAATCGTCAGATTTCGCCACCGTGTGCGCAACCTCTATGGCGAAGACCTGGATCCGGAGAAGACCGCTTACGTCCAGCATGAAGTGGAGATATTCTTTTCCGCCTTCCCCCAGATACACCGAGATTTCATCGCAAAGCTCCGCGGTATCGCCGATGCCCTTTGATCCTCGACCCTACGCAGCCGGATTACGTCGTCTCAACGATCGAGAGCACGAGCGGACGGCTCAGCGCGCCGTGGCGGCACGAGCGAGTGCGGCTGATCTGGCGAGGCGTATCGGTGAGCATGATCCCACGGTGAGATGCGTGTATCTCTTCGGTTCTCTCCAGAGAGAAGTTCCTCGCAATCCTGACTTTGATGTCGACCTGGCGCTTGACGGTGGGGATCTCTATCGGGCGATGGAGCTGGCGGAGGATATGGAGTTTGCCGTTGATATCGTAAGCGTGCAACAGCTCCCCGCTCATGTGGTGCGCCACATCACAACTCACGTTGAGGTGCTCTACCGCCGTGGCTAAGGCCGGAGCGCTGATTACGAATTGCGGGGCGCGCGGATTACCGTCCCGGCGGTGAGGTGCGCCCGGGCATCCGGGGAGGGCACGATGATCCCATGGCCGGCGTTGGTGATGCGGTCAACCGGGGATCCATCGGAATCCCTCAGGTCGAACTCACGGTCATGGATCTGCGTCGGCCCCTCGGTGGTGGCAGGGAGATACTGGATCTCCTGCCCGCGGTGGATCGTGTTTTTTACCGTCACCGTCCAGCCACCGGCGGTGGAGTTTCCCAGGATGCCCATGAGACGGTAATCGGGGCCTTCACTGTCCAGGGCGGGGCTGTGGACCGTCTCATCGCCCAAGAGGAATCCGGTGGTGTACTCCCGGTGGGAGATGCGAAAGAGCTCCTGCCGATGCGCGGCGAGGTTGATAGGTTGAGCATCGCGGGCAGCGGCGGTTACGCGATCGAGTCCTGCCCCGCCACGGGCCGCATGGACCGCATCGATCGCCGCGCGGTAGCTGCGCGTCACCGCCGCGGCGTAGAGGGAGCTCTTCATCCGACCCTCGATCTTGACCGCATCCACGCCGGCATCGATGAGTGCCTCCATATGATCAAAGAGCATCAGGTCTCGAGAGGAGAGGATGCTCATGAACCGGCCGTCGCTCTCCACCGGCATGTACTCCCCGGGGCGCTGCTCCTCTTCGAGGCGATAGTGCTCCACGGAGTACTTCCAGCGGCAGGACTGGGCGCAATCCCCGCGGTTGGCGCTGCGGCCGGTGAGGAAATCGGAGAGGAAGCAGCGGCCGGAGTACGCCATGCACATGGCGCCGTGGACAAACACCTCCACCTCGAGTCCGGGCACGGCGTCCTTCATCGCCTTGACCTCGTCCAACGACAGCTCCCGCGCCGGGACGATACGAGTGAACCCCAGGCGGTGGTAGAGTTTGGCCGCCGCGGCGTTGGTGCAGTTGGCCTGGGTGGAGAGGTGGAGCTCCACATCGGGCAGCGCCGTGGTGACCGGATCGATCAGACCGATGTCGGCGAGGATCACCGCATCGATCGGCAGTTCGCGGAGCACCTCCAGCGCCTCCGGCAACCGGTCCAGGTCCTGCTGGTGGGCGAAAAGATTCAGCGCCGCGTATAACCGTTTTCCCGCTCCCTTCAGCTCCGTTAGCTGCCCGGCAAGCTCCGGGGAGGCCACCGTATCGGCGTGGGTGCGCAGACTGAACCCCTGCACGCCGATATAGGCGGCATCCGCCCCATAGCGATAGGCGGTGGCGAGTTTCTCGAGGTTTCCGGCGGGAGCAAGAAGTTCCATAGATGCGCCATCCTACCCGCTGCGATGCGGTGGGGCAACTCGGCGGGGCGTCGGGAGGGCGTGCAATATCCCCTCACGATAGTGCCGGGTGGTGGTAGAATAGCAAGATGCCGTGCGCGGCGCGGCGAATCATCATGCCCAGGATAGACAGGAGAACAGTATGGCTGACACGGAACGAATGGTCGCGGAAGCGATGGAACAGATCAGGTCGATTCTCACCACTGATCGGGTGGTGGGGGAGCCGATGCAGATCGGTAGTGCCACGGTGGTACCGTTGGTGAGCGTGGGGTTTGCGTTTGGCGGTGGCAGCGGTACCGAAACCGGCAAATCCGGCCCCGCCGGAGGGGGGCAGGGAGCTGCCGGCGGTGGAGGCATCAAGCCGGTGGCGCTGGTGATCTCCGACGACCAGGGGATTCGGGTGGAGTCGGTGAAGCAGAACTCCTCCTCCCTGGCGGAGTCGGTTGCGGCGATCGTGAAACGCGTGGCCGATGAGCATACCGGCTCCGAAAAAAAGGCCGCCGGCGCGAGCGGTGAGGGCAGCTCCGGAGCGGGCGCTGCTACCGGTACCGCGGACGCGGACTCCCCTGCGTCCTGATCGCGCAGGAGCGGAGTAGTGATGATACTTCTCTGGCTTCTCGCCGCGGTGGTGGGGCTCATTGCGGCGATAGTGGCGCTCCTGCTGGTGGTGTTGGCCGTGCCCTTAGGGGTACGGGCGACAAGGAGCGCGGAATCTGACCGGGTCGTGGTGACCGCCCGCTGGCTCTTCGGTGTGGTGCGGATCCCGTTGACCGGACGTGCGTCAGGCGCACCGGACGCTCCCGCTCCCGGCAGGACGAAGCGTGGCACGCGCCGCGGCCCCGGCAGGCGGACCCCCCGGTCCGCCGCCACCCACAACCGCTCCCGGAGACCGGCCCTGAAGGAGATTCCCGTCATCGTCCGGGCGGTGCTGACCCTCCTGAGGCGGGTTGTCCGCCGCTTCACGGTCACCGCCGACGGGGATGTGTCCATCGGCCTGAGCGATCCCGCTGACACGGGAATCCTCTGGGGCATGTCTGCGCCACTCCTTCTGCGCCTCGGCGAGGGCGTTGGCTTGCGCGTGCAGCCCTCCTTTGCCGGCGCTCACTTTTCCTTTACCGGACGAGCGACAGTGGAGGTGGTACCGGTTACCGTGGCGCTCCCGATGCTGCGCTTCCTGCTCTCCCGCGACGGGCGCACGGTGGTCCGGATACTTAAGGGGCGCACGTGAAACACACAACACTGGTTACGGTGCCCGCTACGGTTGACGGCCGGCCCTTCAGCGTGACCTACCGCGTCACGGTGGTGGTCGATCTCGGCGAGAGTCTGGCGGCACGCGGTGGTGCCCCAGCCGCCTGGGGTTACGCGGAGGCGGTTCCCGTACAGCTCTCGGCAGAAGGTCAGTTCGATCTTGCCTTGGACCACGGAGGGGATACGTCGCACACGGGGGACGGGTGGGCATGAACCGATCGCGCACCGAGTACACCCAGCGGATCAACCGCACGATGGACTACATCGACACCCACCTATCGGATCCACTCCCGCTGGAAACACTTGCGGCGGTGGCGGCGTTTTCGAAGTACCATTTTCATCGCATCTTTTTCGCGCATATCGGCGAGACGCCGGGGCAGTACGTGCAGCGGCTGCGGCTGGAGAAGGCGGCGATGTTGGTGGTGGCGCATCGAGGGCGGTCGATCACCGATATCGCCTTGTCAGTGGGATTTAACGATGTAGCCGCGTTTTCCCGGGCGTTTCGGCTCGCCCATGGGGTGTCCGCCAGCGAGTATCGCGCACGCCGCGCCACCCTGACGATGACAGATCGCAATCTGAGCATACCGGTTCGCAACGACGGCAAAGCAACCGCCGGCACCGGGGCATACGATGGGGACATATCACACGATACGAGGAGCAAAGATATGTCTGAACTTTCCATGAAGCCGATTCCCGCCGAGTCGGTGCAGGTGCTGGAGAAACCGGAGATGACCGTTGCCTACGTGCGGCACACGGGGCCGTACTTTGGTGATGAGGAGCTATTTCAGCGGCTGTACACGGCGCTGTACAAGTGGGCGGGGCCCCGAAATCTGATTACCCGGGGCGTCACCGAGGAGATCGTGATCTATCACGACGATCCGGACACGGTGGACCCGCAGAAGCTGCGCATCAGTTGTGGGATCAACGTGCCTGCCGATACGGAAGTCTCCGGCGAGGTGGGCAAGCTGACGCTTCCCGCGGGAACGTACGCGGAGGCGCGCTTTCACCTTGATGCGACCCAGTTCGGCGGTGCCTGGAGCTGGGTGTACGGGGTCTGGCTGCCGGAGAGCGGCTATCAGCCGGATGACCGATTGTGCTACGAGAAGTACATCGACACCGACCCGGAGGCGGAGATGTCCGACGAGCTGGGACGCACGTTCACCGTGGATATCTGCATTCCGGTGATCCCGTTGTAGAGGAGGGAGGTGGCGGCGGTGGTGGCGGTGATCGCCACCACCAGTGTGGGCGATCGTGGTGGCCCGTTTC
>CAYQRW010000096.1:0-11588 GCA_964419735.1 uncultured Spirochaeta sp. | reverse complement strand
GGCGCTCACGCGACCGCTGTGGTACGACGAAGGGTCTACGCGCTACCGAGGCGTCGCGGCACAAGTAGGTGGGGCATATGAACTCGCAGAGGTCGATGGATTCTCGCAGTACGTGGAGTTCCACGGCGCACTCCGGATGGCGCGCTACCGGTACAGTGGCGCGGGGCAGATCTTCGGGGGAACCGGGGGCGAAGTGCAGGGCGCGGTTCAGTATCGACCGCAGCTGCTGGACCAGACGGAGCAGGATGTAGCTACGGTGACTACCGCCGCACTTCGACTGGGACGGCGCACCGGGCAACTCCATGTGCGCCCGCTCGCCGCCGTCGGTACCAGCAGCAGTGGGGCTGCAGTGGACAACCTGCCGTGGAACGCTTCGGTCTTCACCCCGGAGGGACGCGACGCGATCATCAGCGCTGACGGTGCGGTCCTGGGACGGGTTGCGCTCACCGGCGCCGCGCGGCCCCTGGATCTCGCGTGGCGGGGCGTGTCGCTCCAAAATCTGGGCTCAACGGTGTACGTATCACAGGCGGTGGCATCGCAGCCGGCCCTATCGCAGGCGGCTGGGGGCTCACCCGCGATCACTACCGACAACTACACGGTGGCGGGAGCGGAACTGACCCTTCAGGGAAAGTTCAATCTGCTCCCTCTGAACCTAACCGCCGGGGTGGCGGTGCGGCTGCCGCACGGCGAAGACGCCGGAGCGCGGCGCACCCAGTTCTACGTGAACCTGGGAGGCGCCGCGGTGGATCAAGTTTCCGCGCGGTGGCAGGACGCCCCCATGGTCGCACCTACCGCCCCGGCACCGTGAAGCGCCGCTAAACCGTGCAGCGCATTACACCTTGAAGCGCCCGGACTCGTTCTTCACCGACTCCACCAACTTTCGGTTGCGGTGGCTCTGCTGGGAGATCTCCTCCATGTTGGCGCCGATCATCTCACTCCCGCTGGAGATCTCCTCCATGAGCGCCGTCACCTGACGACTGATGTCTACCAACTTGGTCATTTCCTCGACGATCGTTTGCGAACCGTTGGAGATCTCGGAGATGCCGCCGTTGACCTCGCTTCCCATATCGCGCATGCGTTGCAAGTTGCCCATGACTGAACTACTTCCGGCCTCCTGCTCCCGCAGGGCATCCCGGACACTGGTTTCCAGATCGTTTACGGTGCTCACCATTTCCCGCATCGAGCCAAACGCCTGATCCACATCTTGGTTGGCGGCAACTACGTTCTCGATATAAGCCCGCGTCTGCTTCAGTTCACCGGCAATAATCTTGCTCTGCTCGGCGGAGTTTTCCGCGAGGTTGCGAATCTCCTCGGCAACTACCGCGAATCCGCGACCGTACTCGCCGGCGTGCGCCGCCTCGATAGCGGCGTTCATCGCCAGCAGGTTGGTCTGTGCACTGACTGAGGCGATCAGCTGATTCGCCTTCTGCAGATGCTCGGACTGCTCCACCACCTCATTGATACGATCGGTGACCTGGTGAATCGTCTCGCGTCCCCGCTCGGAGGCGCCCACCAGTTTGTCCACATACTCATCCACCTGCTCCAGATTCCGCGTAATAGATGAGATGTTGGCCGCCATCTCCTCTACGGACGCGGCGGAATCATCGATGCTCTCAGAGAGCTGCGAGATCACCTGCTGCAGTGAGCCGATATTGCCGGTGATCTGTTCCACCGATGCCGAACTCTGACTGATACTGGTGTCCTGCTCCTGGATCTGTTGCGATACCCGCTCCACCAAGCCGTTAATCGAGCTTGCCGACAGCTGCGTGTTGTCCGAACTATCGTCCAGGCGCTGCGCGTTCTCCGTGAGATCCACCGTGGCCTCCTGAATCGCCCTGACGATTCCCGAGAGGTTGCCCACGAAGTTGTTGAAGTGCCGTGCCAGGCGACCGATCTCATCGGCCCGCGTCTCCGGCATGCGCAACGAAAGATCCCCATCTCCCAGGGCGATCTGTTTCAGGTTATCCGCGGTGGCGGTCAGGGGGGCTGCCACTGCCCGAGTCACGAAGAAGACCAGCGCCGCCGCGGCTACCACTATCATCCCGAAGACGATCACCAGCAGCTGAATGATGCGGTTGCGGGCGAGCTCCCGTAGGCCGGAAACGTCCATGACGCTTACGATATGACCGTTGATCTCACCGGAAAAATCGCGGAGTGGGATGTAGGCGGTCTGAAAGATACCGGCCGCGGCGAGGGCGGTCTCTCCGCTCTGCTGCACCTGGCGCACCAACTCGGGATCGACAACTTGTTCCGGGTCGATCCAGTCATCGGACACCGCCGATACCAGACTGTCACCGATACGACCCTGGAAGTACTCATCGTAGTCTTCCTCAAAGAAGAGCTGCTCCGCGGCGGAGGCGTTGGTAAGCAGGATAATTCCCGTCTGCGTCTCGGACCCCAGAAACGGAACGATTCGGGTGGGCTGAAAGTAGACCTCCACGCTTCCCAGATAGGTATCTCCGTCGGTAACCGGGGCGATGCCGCGGATCACAAACCCGCCACGCCCCAATTCCACCGTGCGGAGCGCCTCTCCCGTACGGGATACCTGCAGAATGGTGGCGCGGAACTCGGACAGATCATCGCCGGCGCGATCGGTCCAGCTCCGGTAGAAGCTCACCGCCGGGGGCTTGTGAAAGTGAACCCGGTACCGGTCACTCCGCTCGAGACGCTCCGTAAGCAGATCGACGATAGGAGCGATCTCCGCATCCAGCTGCGCGCGTCCCACCGCTTCGTCATCTTCCCGGTAGGCGGCCTTGACCTGTTCTAATTCCGCCAGAACGGTGGCCACCTGAAGCGCCTCTCCCTCCATCTGGACGATCAAGTCCTCCACCAGCGCCGCCTGCGCGCGCTGATTCTCTTCCAGCACGGTGGTGGCCATGCCGTTCACGTCGCGGGCTGCGGATATTCCCACAACCACCAGAATGGCGAGCATAATGCCCACTACTACCATCGATAGCTTGTGAGCCAGTTTTAAACTTCGCATATGTTTCCTTTATGAGATACGCTATGATACATGCGAATTGTAGTATTGGACTACCCGGAATGTGACGCGACCGCTCCCTGGCATGAGCTGGAGGCGCTGGGTACCGTAGAGCGCTTCTCTCAGACCACGCTCCCGGAACTGCTTGAGCGCGCCCGGTCGGCGGATGTACTGATCACGCACTCCTTTCCCTTCCGACGGGAGATTCTCGACTATCTTACCCACCCGCGGATCATTCTGGTTCCCGCGCAGCGCATGGACGAACTGGTGGAGTTACCGATCGCTCGGCAGCTGGGCATCATGGTCACCGCTTTCTCCACGGATGATCCACCGTGGGGATGGATTCGATCCGCTGCGGAGCGGGTGCGCGGCTCGCTTCCGTAGCGTCGCGTTGACCCAACGGAACCGGCCTGAAATTTCTTAAGAAATCCACCACTTCACCCTTGCAGCGACGCTACATATGGCGTAGCATCTTCTCCTGTCTGATCGAGAGACACTATTAGAAAACGGGGAGGGGAACTATGGATCAATCCGCCGCATTGCGTTCGGCAACAATCCGAACTCGGCAAGAGGATAACCTGGCAGAAGAGCGGGAGCCACCACAGCAGATAACCAAACGAGATGGACGGGTGGTTCCGTTTGACTCCAAGCTCATTCAGCGGGCAATCGACCGCTGCTACGATTCCCTGGAACGTCTTCCCGGCACGCCGATTCAGGAGATTACGCGCCAGGTGGTTAACGTAGTAGCCGCCCAGTATCCGGATCCCTCCGTTGAGAATATCCAGGATGTGGTGGAGATGGTGCTGCAGGCCAACGGCGAGTACGCCGCCGCTAAGGCGTATATTCTCTACCGCGCCGAGCACGCCCGTCTACGCAAGACCCGCGCGGTGCCGGCGGAGGTCAAAGAGGCGTTTGATCAGGCCGATCAGTACTTCCCCACTCCGATTCAGCAGTTCCAGTTCTACGACAAGTACTCCCGCTTTGATTACGATCTCGGTCGCCGGGAAACGTGGTTGGAGACGGTGCAGCGTTCCGTAGATTATCTCCGAGAGCTCTCGGAGAACCGTCTCGCGGAAGATGACTACCAGCGCATCCATAACGGTATCTTGGATATGAAGGTGATGCCCTCCATGCGCCTTCTGGCGATGGCCGGTGATCCGGCGCGGCGCAACAACGTCGCTATCTACAACTGCTCCTACCTGCCGGTGGACAGTATCGATAGCTTCGTTGAGGGCCTCATCATCTCCATGAGTGGCTGCGGCGTAGGATACAGCGTCGAGCGCCAGTATGTAGAACAGCTCCCCCGCATTAAACGGCAGACCGGAAGTCGCACGGCAACGATGGTCGTTCCCGACACCTCCGAGGGGTGGGCTGAAGCGTTGCGCGTGGGCATGCAGACGTGGTTTGACGGCGAAGATATCGATTTTGACATGAGTCAGATCCGTCCCGCCGGCGCCCCCCTCAAAATTAAGGGTGGCCGCGCCTCCGGCCCCGAGCCGTTGCGCACCATGCTCCGCTTCGCTCGGGAGCGCATCCTTGCCCGGCAGGGATCCTTTATGACTACCCTCGACGCCCACGACATCATGTGCGCCGTGGGGGGCGCCGCCGTCTCCGGTGGAGTTCGCCGTACGGCCATGATCGCCCTTTTCGACTACGACGACATGGATATGCGCCATTGCAAGGATGGCGATTTCTGGGTGCACAACAGTCAGCGTTGGAACGCCAACAACTCCGCGGTCTGGCCGGATCGTCAGCTCTCACAGCAGGAAGTGGCAAGATTTACCTTGGACATGGTGGAGTCCGGCGGGGGCGAGCCGGGTATTTTCAACCGCCGCGCCGCACTGGAAAACCGCCCCGCCCGCCGGGAAGCGGCGGAGTTCGGCACCAACCCCTGCGGTGAAATCATCCTGCGGCCCTACCAGTTCTGTAATCTCACCAGTGCGGTGGCCCGCGCCGAGGATACCGCGGAGACGCTCAAGGAGAAGGTTGAGCTCGCCACCATCATCGGCACCATTCAGAGCATGGCCACCAATTTTCCCGGCCTCCGGGATATCTGGAAGAAGAATAGCCAGGAGGAACGGCTTTTGGGTGTTGATCTGAACGGTCAGATGGACAGCCCCGCCAGCCAGGATGTCGACACGCAAGAAATGCTCCAACACCACGTGGTAGAAACCAACAAGCGCTACGCCGAGATCCTGGGCATCAACCAGTCGGCGGCAACCACCGCGGTGAAGCCCTCCGGCAACTCCAGCCAGCTCCTAAATAGCGCCTCCGGTATTCACGCCCGCTGGGCGCCATACTACGTGCGCAACATTCGTGTCAGCGCCCACTCGCCGGTATACAAGGTCCTGCGGGACGCCGGCGTTCCCATGGACCCGGAGAATGGTCAGACGCGGGACAACGCCACCACCTGGGTGGTGCACTTCCCGGTGAAGTCTCCGGAGGCCGCCGTGGTTCGCTCCGATCGCGGGGCGCTGGAACAGTGCAACTACTGGCTGCAGAACCGCGTCCACTACACCGAACACAACCCCAGCGTGACGATCACCTACCAACAGCACGAGGTGCTGGATATGATCCGCTGGATCTATGACCACCAGGACAAGATCGGCGGTATGGCGTTTCTTCCGCACTCCGACGCCAATTACGATCAGCTCCCCTATGAGGAGATCACCCAGCAGGAATACGAAGAGCGGATCGCCGCCTTCCCCCATGTGGACTTCTCCAAGATCTACCGCTATGAGGAGACGGACCTCACCAACGCCGCCCAGGAACTTGCCTGCCTCGCCGGCGCCTGCGAGACCTGACCCTCCCTGCCGACGAGGGGAGGCGGCAATAGCCGCTCCCCTCTGTCGTGCTTTCAAAACTCACCATGGCAAATTCCCGCCAATTCCCGTATCATGATGATAAGGAATCTCGAGGGGGATACGCATGAAACGAAAAACGACGGTTCTCGCGACTACACTGCTGGTAGCCTTCACTATGGGAGCGCAGGCGCAGATATCGGGCCTGGCCGAAGACTTGCAGATCATCTTTGACCGCCTAGGTGCGGATGTAGTTCCCAACCTGCAAGTCGCATCTGTTATGAATCACGAACTGGGCAGCGCAGAACTGGGAGACTTTCCGCGAATGTACTTCTCTTTCTCCGCCGGCGGCACGGTGGCTCCAGGAGTTCTCGAATTCACCCAGGACGAGGACTCATACAACTGGAATAACTTCTATCTATTGGACCAGCTCCTCACCGAAGCGAATCTCAACGATTCGGAGGTTCGTGATATTACCGATAACTACGCGCCCTACCCCAGTCTCCGCGTCGGATACGGGGTGGGACTCTTTGACGGGTACGAGCTGTCCCTGCAGGCGGGAGTGGTCCCCCAGGCGGTGACCGATATCGCTGGCCAGGAGGCGCTTACGGCGAGTCTCACGACGATTGGTACGCGGCTGCGAAAGGTCCTCGTGCGGCAGGACCGGGGAGTCCCGGCGATCTCGGCGGGAGTCGGCTACGTTTACAGCGACATCGATTTCGGCTACGATCTCGCCGAGCTGGATCCGCTGGAGCTTGCCGAAGACGGCGACCCCCTCACATTGGAAGGCGACGCGGTATTTGCCACCACTACCCACTCATTTGGCTTCGATGTGCGTGCCTCAAGCCGTTTCATCAGGGTGTTCTACCCATTCTTGGGTTTCAGCGCGTATTACCAGTCCTCGGCGTACGAGGCAGGCATCAAAAACTTCGCGGGACAGGTAGGTACCGCGGATCCAACGGCACCGGCGGTCCAGCCCTACGCATCCCAGGAGTTCAACGCGTTTAACGTTGTGCTGAATAGCGGATTCGATATGAAGCTGTCGGTGATCAATCTCTTCGCCCACGTCAACTACGCGCTCGGCACCCGGGCGCCCGGTGCTATCGTCGGTCTCCGCATCCAAATCTGAGTCGCTTCCATATAGAACGGGCCGCCCAACGGAGGGCGGCCCTTTTTGTCCATAAACCTGTTACGAAGATCAATCCGGAAGGTCCTTGGCGACTGTTGTCAATCCCTGGGTACCGGAGATGTGCAGCTGCAGCCCCCTGGCATCAACCTGTATCGCCAGTCCCGTAACCTCGCCAAGCGCCACCCCGCGACGGGGCAGAATAAAGAGAGCAGCATCCTCGGCTTCTGCCCGAGACTCTGGTTGCGGTACGCCATCGGCCACATTGAGTACGACGATCGTCTCCGCGGTAGCCACCGCCAGCCATTTTCCCTCTGCGTCGGTGGCCAAGGCTGCTACGGACTCATCGCGGATAATAGAACGAAAGCTGCTGTGCGTTGCGTTCAGCACGTTGGTACTGGAGTTAAATACATCGCTCCCGCCCCCGATATTCTCCTGGGGAAAGGCGAACGCTCCCCGCGGCGTACCGACCACTAGGTGCTCCACAGGATCGCCACTGGCGTCGGAGTCGACATTCACGACTTCCATGTGGTTGATGCGCATTCGTTGACCACCGGGATACGGCACATCAAAGAAATTCACCCCGTCCACAGTTCCACTGATCAGATCTTCAGCTTCGATATCGCTGTCGACATCGAAAAGTGCTTCCGTAAGGCGGAAGTTGTCCAGCACGCTGGTCGCAAAGAAACCGCTGTCCGAGCCGCTTGCCTGCGCTCGTACGGGACTGGTATCGGGGTCGATCAGGTCTTCCAGGTCCTCGGAGCCGAAATCTTCCCATTCGGAGGTGCTGGATATGGTCGCCCCTGCCACGCCGCCGAGGCCACCTTTGCGCTGGTAGAAGACCACGTCGGTCGTTTCATCCACGGAGAACGCCCCGGAGAAGGTGACGTTCTCGATACCGTCCTCCGAGATCTTCGGAGTGTTCCCGTTCAGGAAGATACCCTCTGAAGAATTAGTGAACCATACCGCATCGCCGCCGATAGTGCCGGTGGAGAGGCGGTTGATTGAGCCGAATCCGTCGCTCTCGGCAGGACTGCCCGACTCTCCGTACTCGTACACCGTGTCGGAGTCCGCGGCAATCACCTCACCACCACTCACTATCACCGAGTTCAGATCCTCGCCGAGTGAGCGATACGCGACCGAATCAAGTGGTGAAGCATCTTCGCCCACCAACTTCACCTTCTGCGGTCGCACTTCCGTTTCCAGCCCCGCATTAATCGAAAAGCGGCCGGTCCGGGCGTACGCCGCCGGAATAAAGACATCCTCTTCCTGCTTGCCCAAGATGATTACCGCCGAATAGCCACCGCCGGCGGGGATGTCGTCGATCTTCACCGTAGCACTGCCGCTACTGAGGTCGGCCTCGACGTAGTTGCGGCTTGACGGCGCGCGTGCGGAAGTTGGTGCCAGGCGGTACTCCGAGCCGTTGGTGTACATCCAGACTCGAGCGTGGGTTACATCGGTATCCGGATCAACTTCGTCGCCGTCAATCGTGATACTGCTCCCACTAATGGACGCCTCTGGGGCGCTCACTGAGAAGGAAATCGACCCGCTGTCGTCCTGCGGTTCGAGAATACATCCCGCCAGCAGCAGGATTGCCGCCACGGTGGCAGCGCTTCTTATTGTTCGGATGACACTCATACCATCCTCCTCATTGAATCTCGATCACGACGGAACCACGAGTTGCTCGCGGGCCCGGCGGGACGGTCACGATGCCACCGGAACCGGCGGTATCTTCGTCGTCGCTTCCAGAGCCGACCGGATCGGAGTCGGTGGAACTATCTTCATTGGCTTCGTCGGCAGGATTCGAGGGTGAACCGGGCTCTCCGGTGGTCTGGCTTCGCTGTCCGGCGGATACCACGCGTTGCTGCCCGTAGTTGTTCACGAAGGCCACCTGTCCCTCGGATACCTGGAGTTCCTCCCCGTCGAAACTGAAGTCCGTGCCTCGCACGGCAGCGGTGGAGATCGGACTACGAACCTGAAAGTCCTGAGACCGGCCGTCGGTGGAACGCACCTCTGCTCGCATTTTGCCGACACTCAGATTAAGTCGCGTCTCAACCTCGTCGCTTCGTTCGACAATCTCCTCAAACTCCATCCGCGTCAGTGCTTCAACCTCCACGGTGGCATCGCCCACCCGGATCTCAGCGGATGCGTTAAACCCGGTGGAAATCATCGTGTTCCGCGCCAGCTGCATGCCGACTTCTGCCGGTGTCCACGATCCGCCGGAAGCGGGGCGCACCTCAACTTTGCCGGAAATCTCAGAAAACTCCGCCTGCGCCCACGCTCCCGTGACCGCAAACAGCAGAATCAACACCGTAAACATGCCCCTCTTCATGGCAGTCCTCCTCAAGACTCGATACATCAGAAACTCAACGACGCGCTCAGCCGAACTCGGTAGTTGAAGCTGTTGGAGCCTTCTACGAGCACGTCTTCATTCGCCAACAGGAAGCCGGTGGTAAGACCGAGACCCAGATCACTCAACGGACGCCATCGGATGTCGAGGTCCACCTCGCTACCCAGATAGGCACCGTCACTGTCGGCATCCACATCGGACACCGAAACCGCGCCGGTCCCGGCGGAACGGAAGAAACTGTACAACACTGCCCGGGTTTGGAGGGAACTCAGGATTCCATCCGACGCCGAGAAGGGCTTCATACTGTAAGATATCTCCCCTACCGTGGAGTTTCCACTTTGTAGGCCAAATACGGCTCCCCGACCGCCGGGAGTGACTGCGGTGAACATGGTGGCGTCACCCTCAGTGTTCCCCTCGGTGAAGCTCAGGTAGTCTGAGTCACCGGACGTATAGACAACACCTAACGCCGCAGCGGATGAGAAGTAGGACGGCATGAAATACTGTACCGCACCATCCACCAGGTGGCCTCTAATCGGCCTGTATTGGTACGTGTCCTGACCACCATCCTCATCGGCAAGTAGTCCCAGCGTCCGTCCGGTGTTAAACACATACGACAGGGTGTAAAATAGGGAGCCTACCCTGGATATCGGACCATCGACTTTGAGAATGGCGTACTGCGTATCGAGCAGACCTCCGATCTCCTCGGTGTTTTCCTGGGTGACCCCATCCTGCACGACGCTGTCGGGATCCCGCAGATCCTGTTGAAATGCAAATCCCAGCGACAGGTTCTGTCCAGCCACAAGCTCGGGAAACGCTATCGTTCCGCGGCCCAATAGCCGGGGTGCACCGAAATACACATCACTGTCGTTCTCATCCACGGAATCTTGGAGCGTTAGAGACACCCGCGAGAACTCTTTATTGATTAACCCGGTATATCCCGCGCCGAGCTCGATATCGCTGGTAACTCCACTGATACGAACATTTGCTCCATCCACCGGGTGACTCATCACGCGGCCCGTGGGGTCCGCCAAGTTAAAGCGGCCGAAACGGCTGGAAAGTTGAATCAGGCCTCCCCGCTGCTCGACGGTACGCCGCTCGTCATCCTCGGTGAAATCGATCACGTTGCCGAAGTAGAGCTTTTCCACATCTGTAGCGAAGACCGGTTCGGAATCAAACGTAGCCGCCGCTTGGGAGACGAACTCCCATCGCTCTCCCAAAGGCGCGGTGAAGTACAGAACGAAGCGCTCATTGTTGATAAACGCGTCATCATCGGAACCGTCCGGCACCGATTGCACCGTATTGGTGGTGGTAATGCTGCCACCCCAGTCCACTGCGGATTGCCCGAACGCCCCCGCCGCAACCCACGTTGCCAGCAGCACGCCGGCGCTTACACGAAGTAGTGCGGTCATCGTGCGCCTCCTTCCTGGTTGAGATAGACGCTCATAATCCGCGCAACGGCATCGCCGCTCAGTTCCTCACGGGGGGCGCGTCGCGAACGGGACCATCCCTGGTACACCACCTCCCGGGCGGCGTAACGGGGACCGGGAATGAGCCGGTACATGAGACCACCGGAGACTCCAAATGAATCGGTAAGCATGTACGCGAACTCGCCGAACTGCAGGGGATCATCAACCTGTCCTTCGGCAGAGACAATTCCCCGTTCCTGCGCGGCGACCAGAGCCTCTCCGGGGGAGGAGTCTTCTTCAATGAGTCCCGCCGCGGTAAGAACGAGATACGCCGCCTGACCCAACTGAGCGGGATCCTGCGAAAGCAATCGGTCGATTTGTTCATTGGATTGCGCAACGAGCATTCCTGGGACGAGCAGTAACAGAGCCCCGAGAATCGCCGCGCGCCGTGGTGTTAGTTCCATACAACTGTCTCCTGGCATACCCGAATATGATACATTATAGTTTCGGACAAGAATGTTTGCAAAGAACTATGAAGTGGGGTAAGCGGTGAATATAAAACGTTTCGTAATTTGGGTGCTTCCCGCGATCCTATTAGTACTATTTGGAGCCCTCGAGATCACGGGAGTGTTTGTTTCCGCGGAACACGCGGTCTACGATGCGTGGCTGCATCTCAAGCCGGCCGTGGAAGAGCGAGAGGAATTACTGTTTCTCGACGTTGACGATGTAGCGATCTCCCGGGTGGGCGTGTGGCCCTGGTCCCGCGAGATCATGGCGAGGGGACTTGTCACCCTGACGGAGTTCTCCGCTGGTCCGGTCATTTTCGATATCGAGTACGTAGATACCGCACCCCTCGGCGTGGATGGTCAAGTGCTCCGAAACCAGATTCCCAGCACCTTCGATGACGAGTTTGATAATCTCACCG
>CAYQRW010000095.1:0-11708 GCA_964419735.1 uncultured Spirochaeta sp. | reverse complement strand
GACAGCCGCTCCACGAAGGGGGCGGAGAACTCGCAATCCAAGGTAATCAGGACACACTGCGGCACTTCCGCGGAGTCCTCCACGGCGGCGATCTTTCCTTTCACGAAGAGCTGATCGTCACCATCACCGAACACCACTTCCACCACAGCCTCTGTTTCCGGCGGCCCCTGGGGAAGGTCCACAAAGAATCGCGCCCGATGGGGCGCGAGCGTAATGATGCGAGCCGCCGCGGCGATCGTTTCCCCTCCTCGCTCAATTCGGCCATAGCGGTGGGGCCACGCGGGATACAGATCTACCAGCGAACGGGGTGTTTCCTCGGCCACGGCGCGGTCGTAGATCGCCCGGGCCTGGTCCAGCTCCTCAAACAGCGTGACCAGAATCTCCGCTAGATCATTGGGCACCGTCATCAGATCAAGATCGATGAGACACACGGAGGTTTCCGGATTGGGCTGGCGCAGATCCTGGAGCTTCACCTTGGCAAACATCGAGACCTCGCGCCCAAAGAGGGCGTTGTCCACGGTGAGATGCAGGTTGTGAGACGAGCCGCGGTACTCCCCAAAGAATTCGATCTCCTTGGAATCGAGCACCGAGATTACCCGACACTTCTTCAGGGAGAGATCGTAGGGAATACAGTTCAGGAAATATCCGTCGATTTTGAGATGGGTACGGTTTCGAATCAGGCCGATCCGCTTCATGAGCGCCCGGTCGAGGCGCAGCACACGATCAGCGTATTCGGTCTGTTTCTGGTGGAGACGACGACGGTCCATGGGACGAGTATACCTCAAGTGCCGGTCGCACAGAAGGGGAAAGTGACCCCGCTCCCCGCAGCCAACGCCGCCTCTGGCATACGGAGCATTCCTTTTGGTAGGATTCCCAAAAAGGAGATACCCGTGAAAACCAGTGACATGCAGCCGGTCTCAACCCAAGAGCGGATACCGGTGATCGACGTCCTCCGGGGCGTCGCGATCTTTGGCATATTGGTGGTGAACGTGCTGTACTTTTTCAACCCGTGGTACGCGCCGATGACCACCGCCGACTCCACCGCCGGCGAGCACGTGGTGAAGTTCATCACCAACACGTTTTTCGTATCCAAGTTCTACACCCTCTTTTCGTTTCTCTTCGGTTTGGGCATGGCGATTCAAATGGGACGGGCGCAGGCCAAGGAAGCTCCCTTTCTGCCGGTGTATCTCCGGCGACTGCTGGTGCTGGCGATCTTCGGTGTAGTGCACGGGGTGTTTTTGTGGACCGGAGACATCTTGCTGATGTATGCGGTGATCGGATTCATCACGGTAACGCTCTTTCGTAACCGTTCGCCCAAGACGCTTCTCGTGTGGGCGGTGGTGTTTCTGCTCCTGCCGGTTCTTTTCATCGCACTGTCCGCGGGCCTCGTGGAGCTTGCCCGGCAAGCGCCTCCCGAGACGGGGGCCTACGAGCAAGTGCAGGCAGCCTTTGAAGCGGCGCAGGAGGAGATTCGCCGGGAGGTCGCCGCCGCCACCGAGGCGTACCGGCATGGCTCCTGGTGGACCGTTACGCGCTACCGCGCCTCAGAGTTCTTCAGTCTGGTCTCCTCCACGATGCTCTTCATGGCACCCAGCGTGCTGGGGATGTTTCTGCTGGGTCTGCGCGCCGGAAAGAAGGGGTGGTTCACGAATATTGCAGACAACCACGCCCTATTCCGACGCCTGCTGTCGTGGGCGCTTCCCATCGGACTGGTGTTGAATCTCTTCGTGGGAGCCACCGGCTTCGAGCAGAACAAGCTCGGCATCGAGATCTTCACTATGCTGGAACTGGCCCAGGTCTCGGCTCTGGCTGTGGGGAGCGTGTTGCTCTCGCTCTCCTACATCGCGGGAATCGTGCTGCTCAGTAGAACGGCCACCGGGGCGCGCCTCCTGACTCCCCTGGCGCCGGTGGGCCGGATGGCACTTACCAACTACATCGCCCATTCGGTGGTCATGAGTACCCTGGCCTACGGCTACGGCGCCGGGATGTTTGGCACCACCAGTCTGGTCACCGGGTTTCTCCTGGCGATCACCCTGTACGCGGTGCAGATTCCCGTGAGTAGCTGGTGGCTGTGGCGCCACCGCTACGGACCGTTGGAGTGGCTCTGGCGACGACTTACCTACGGCACGGTGTAAGTGGTATAGTTCCCGCCGGAGTACACCACAGCACCTATGCATTTACCACCTCGCTTTCCATTTTCTCCCTCAAGTACGCCTTTTTTCTATGGCTGGATTATCCTAGCTATGGGCACTCTGGGGGTTCTCATGAGCGCCCCGGGACAGACGATCGGGGTATCCCCGTTTACCGATTTTCTCATCGAAGACCTGAATATTCGGCGCACCAATCTCAGCCTGGCGTACCTCATCGGCACGCTCACCAGCTCCCTAACGCTGTCCCGGGCGGGTCGCGCGTACGACGTACATGGTGCGCGACTGGTGGGGACCGTCGTGACGATCGCCCTGGGACTGGTGCTTGTCATGCTCTCCGTAGTACCGGAAACGGTGGCGCTCCTGGGACGCGCCATTCCCGTGTTGCCCGCGGTGCCGGTGGCGTTTGTAATTCTTTCGGTGGGTTTCTTCTTACTGCGCTTCTTTGGGCAGGGTGTCCTGTCGTTGGTGGCGCGCAATATGGTGCTCAAGTGGTTTGAACAGCGCCGGGGACTGGCAAACGCCCTGGTGGGCGTGGCCACTACGGTGGGGTTTTCGTCCTCCCCGGTAATCTTCAACGCGATTATCGGGAGTTATGGCTGGCAGGACGCGTGGCGCATCATGGGCGTAGTGATCGCAATTCCCTTCGCCCTGGTGTTCTTTCTGCTGGCCCGGGACAACCCGCGGGAGTGTGGGCTCCTGCCCGACGGGGGCATCCAACCGGTCCGAAAGCGGGCAGCGCCGGAGGCCACGCCCAGTGCTCAGTTTACGCTGCCCCAGGCGCAGCGGACGCTCACCTTCTGGGTCTTCGTCGGCATTACCACGCTGGCATCGATGTACTTCACCGGGCTCACCTTTAACATCGTCTCCGTGTTTGAGGAGGTCGGTATGAGTCGCGCCCAGGCGGTGGCGATCTTCCTGCCCTCCTCGGTAATCGCCCTGGCGCTCAACCTCCTGGGAGGCTGGATTAGTGATCACGTCAAGTTGAAGTATCTCGTCATCGTCCAGGGCGCCGGCATGCTCCTGACCACCATGGCGGTACTGTTTCTTTCCACTCCGGCCACGGTGGTACTCCTCATCATCGGTAACGGCATTAACGGCGGCATGTTTGGAATCGTCCTGAACGTTCCCTGGCCTCGCTTCTTCGGCACCGTCAATCTGGGCCGTATTTCGGGGTTTGCCATGGGATGGTCGGTGGCGGGTTCCGCCGTAGGGCCCTATCTCTTTAGCTTGGCCCTGGACACCTTCGGCGGCTACGGAGCGGCCTCGCTCATCACCGCGACCATTACGGTGGTGTTCCTGGTGTTTGCTCCGTTTGCCAATCGGCCGGGAGCACCGACGTAGCGCCCGCGCGGCATACTACGCGTCACTACCCACCCCACCACGCGTCACACTGCCCCGATCCTCGCACTGACCCCGAGCGTCACACTGCCCCGATCCTCACACCGAGCGGGACTGTACCGCGGCGGCGGTGTAGCCAACCCAACCGGTGAGTTCCCCCTGCAGCACGTACCCGTCGTCCCGGAGACGGACCGAGACGTTCTGCACATGGGCATCGAGTCGCTGCAGGCCGCTGCGGTCCCAATCGTCTCGATGAGAGGTATCAAATTCAAAGGTGATCACGAACTCCTCCGCCCGCTCAGAGGGGGTGAGCTGCAGGAAATCCATGGGAAGACTCTCAGTTGATGGCCTCACTGAAGAGGTGGCACCGAAGGTGACATCCGCGGGCCATCCGTCGATCACGATCGTCAGGTCGTCATCCGTGGCGGTAATCCGTATCTGCTCGTTCTGTTCAGGCACTGTTCCCTCCCGATGAAAGCGTAGTGTTGCCTATCAGGATTACCCCATTCTTACCGAAACGTTACAGATTTGTAATGCGCGCCGTTTCGCCGCCCCGCACCTGTCCAATCACCAGAAAGGACGCCACCATTACCACCGCGGAGAAGGCAAAGATCGCGCGGAACCCGGTGATATCGACGATGAGTCCAGTGAGTGGCGGGGTGACGATCGCCGCCGCCTGGGAGAACACGTAGTACACCCCGGTGTAGGCCCCCATCGTATCCAGATCCGCCATCTGCCAGAGCATGGGAAAGCTGTTGGTGTTGGCCGCGCCCCAGCAGGCGCCGAAGAAGAACAGCAACGCCCAGAACGTACCCACCGCCAGGGAGGGGGATGCCCCGATGCGAATCGTCCACCACTGGTGAGAAAACATGAGTAGGGCCAGCACCGCCATGCCCATGAGGGAGAGCCGGATCGTGCGCTTGCGACCGATCCGATGCGCCAGCATACCGCTGGGAACCGCAAAGAGCAGGTAGGCGATCGCCACCATTCCCGTGGAGAGCCCCGCAATTCCCTCACTGAGTCCCAGATATTCAATCACGTAGAGGGTCATAAAGGGGCGCATGCCCCAGTACGCGGAAAACCACAGGAACAGTCCCACCAGAATGAACACCGCCGACTTGTCCTGCTGCGCAAAAATGGATCGAATCGAAGTCAGCACCGGGATCCGCTTCGAAGCGGAATCGGGGAGTGGCTTCTCCGTTACTGTGAGGCGCAGGAGTAGCGTGGCCCCCACAATCAACACCGCAGCGATAATGAACGGAAGCCGTCGGGAGGTATCGCCGATAATCGGGAGAGTCAGTCTCAGGTCCATCATCGGCGCCAGGATCACCGTACCCACCACCGCCGCGATGCCCCCCATCATGTTAATCACGCCGTTGGCCTCGCTGCGGTACTCGTTAGGAATGGTATCCGGCATGAGCGCCACCACCGGCCCTCGGGCGGATTGCTTAAACAGATTGAACCCCACCACCGCGATCACGAACAGACCCAGCGTGGCGCCGCCGGCGTACGGAAGCAACGCGAATGTCACTGCACTCAGGGGGAGCAAAACGGTGACAAACGGCATTCTCCGGCCAATGGGCGTGCGGGCGTTGTCACTCCAGGCGGTGACCAGCGGAATCAACAGCAACGCCATGATGTTGTCGATCGTCATCAACGCCCCGATCAGAGCCCGGGAGCCCACAAACCCATCCAGGAACACGGGCACATAGTTATCGTAGAGCGGATCCATGAGGCCCATCGTGAAAAAGCCCACACCGATCATGAAGGTGGAGCGGTAAAACCCCTTTTCCATGGGCCTACACCACCGATCCGTGTTTCACGAGGATCTTGCGTGGCGCCGAGCGGCGCATCGCCTCTTTTGGGGTATCCGCATCGAACACCACCAAGTCTGCGCGACTTCCCACCGAGAGTCCGTAACGCTCCAGGGCCAGAATGCGCGCGGGCTCGGTAGTGATCATCTCAAAGAGCACCGCAAACTCCTCTTCCCCCATGAGGTGGGCGATGTGCCCCGCCATCTTGGCTACTTCGAACATGTCCGCATCTCCCAGCGGATACCAGGGGTCCTGATTGCAGTCTTGAGCGCAGGCCACGGTGAGCCCGGCATCGCGGTAGTCCCGGATCGGGGCCATGGCGCGGTGGGCGGGATAACTGAAATGGCCCCCGAGATGCACGTTAATCAGGGGATTGGTGATCACCCGGAGCTCCGCGCGCTGCATCATCGGAATCAGCCGGCGACTGAGGTAGTACCGGTCGTAGGTGGCGCTGGCGGTAATGTGAGAGGCGGCCACCCTACCCTGCATATTGTTGGCAATCGTCGCGGCGGCCAGCGTCTCCACGTGGCGTGAGTGCGGATCGTCACTCTCATCGCAGTGCATATCTACCTGGAGGCCCCGCTCGGCGGCGATCCCCACCAGCTCGTGGATACTGCGCGTACCATCCTCGTAGGTGGGCTCGTTATGCGGGATACCTCCCACTACGTCAACGCCCATCTCCAAGGCGCGCACCAGCCGTGCCCGGCTATCCGGCGAGCCATAAAACCCATCCTGCGGAAACGCCACCAGCTGAATATCGATGCGATCCTTGAACTGCTCCCGGACCTTCAAGAGCCCTTCCACCGTGCGTAACTGCGGGTCGGAGACATCCACATGGGAGCGAATCGCCATGATGCCGCGGGAGAATGCGTACTCACAGTAGCGTCCGGCCCGATCTACGATGTCTGCCACGGTAAGTCCGTCGCGCTTGTAGGCGCCCCAGTTGTCGATTCCCTCCCGCAACGTACCACTGGCGTTGGGAAGTTTGGTGAGCACACTGTCCAGGTGGAAATGGGCGTCCACAAAGGGAGCAGTCATCAGCCCCCCTTCACCGTCAATCTCGGTGGTGGCCGTTTCGGTCAGGTCGGCACCAATTGCCGTGATGGCGCCCCCCGCGATCGCCACATCCACCACAGTCGAGTCGGTAACGGTGCGTACGTTTCGAATGATCAGATCAGCCATGGTTCATCCCTTCTCAGACGGTTTGTACCGATGGTAGCCGCGGTCGCCCGTATTTGCAAACGGATTATATGAAAGAGCTCAATGAGGCCCAAGCGGATCGAACACGGCGCAGCGGTGGACGGCCGCACAGATTCGCAGCCTCACCACCTTGCCTTCACCATCGCTCAAGCAGTACTGTGAAGATATGAAGAATATCACAGTTTCCGTGGATGATGTCATTTATCACCGAGCACGAATAAAGGCGGCCTTGATGCATACGTCGGTATCGGCCCTCGTACGGGACAGCTTGGAGCAACTTGCCGGAGAAGAAACGGAATTTGAGCGACTGCGCGCCCAGGAGCATGCGTTGCGAGAGAAAATTGGTCGCGGAAACACCTCCTTTTCCGGAGCTAATCGCCTTTCCCGAGATGAGGTACACGCGCGCCGTGAGATTTCTTGACACGAACATCCTGCTGTACAGCATCAGTGGCAATCCTGAGGAAGGCCCAAAGGCACGAGTAGCGGCGGAGATACTCGACTCCCCGGATCTGGCGTTATCAATTCAGGTCTTGCAGGAGTTTATCGTCCAGGCAACTCGCCGGACCCGGGCCGACCGGATCGAGATAGCCGACGCGCTGGCCCTGGTGGAAACGTGGCTACGTTTTCCTATTCAGGAGACCTCGGTGGATGTCGTGCGGAACGCTGTCCACGCCGCATCACGATGGAATATATCCTATTGGGATGCCGCGATTATCGAGGCAGCTCGGCTTCTTGGGTGTCATCGCGTCCTCTCGGAAGACCTCAACGCCGGTCAGGATTACGCCGGCATCGTTGTCACAAACCCTTTCTCAGATGACGCGCTTTCGTGACCCTTCCACTGCTCATAAGAAAAGCAGGACTATCATCAGTACCACCGCTACACCGGAAACGAGTGGTAAGCTTATTCGCATTCTCATAATTAGTTCTCCCTGTTCCGTCTCGGATGCTGATACCGGCTACAATCGGTGCGGACTACTACCCCCGGCAGCCGCTGACGATACGCAGCAGATGGACTCGGCTCTCCGCGCCCGTCTTCTGGAAGATGTTGTAGATGTGGGTGCGAACGGTGGTGAGAGAAACGTATAACCGGTCTGCAATCTGCTGGTTGCTGAGGCCGAGACTGATCAGCTCAACCACCTCGGCCTCCCGCTTCGTAATCTTATAGGCGGAAATGAACGCCTCGCTAATCTTGCCCTCGTTGATCAACGCCGTCGGATTGGAGAGATACCGCAAGAATACAGCGATGGTGATGAGGCTCCATACTGAGAAATAGATGTAGTCCAGGGATATGTGCAGGCGCTCGATACCGGGAAACCGGTAGGAAACGATGTAAAACAGCGTGGATAACGGAGCAAAGACAAGTGTCAGTGTGCCGAGTCGCTTCAGAAGCAGTGCCATGAGCTCGTGCGACTCAGAGGCCGACGCGCGGTAGAGCATCCAGCCGAGAAAGAAGAGGTAGATCGATATGAGCGCGATCGCTGGCGCACGAATCGCGGCGGCCAGTTCCGGGGAGGCGAGGAGCAACACCAGCGTCCGACCGATCTGAACGACCAAAACAAATACGGTCATGAGCAGTACCGGTAGCCTCGGCACCCCCGGCGAACGCAACATGAGCAGGTAGAGCCCGCCGTATAGCGCCGCAGCTATCGCCATGCCCAGGCCGTACTGGACCACAATGTACGCGGAGGTTGATCCCGTGCTCGTCAGGAAGTAGTACTGCACCATCGTCAGGAAAACCGAGGCCAGCAGGCAGCTCATCGTCCACAACATGGGGCCGCTTATCGCGTGGCGGACTCGATAGTGAAGCATCGCCATCGAGGCCACTCCCGCAACACCAAAGGAGAGATGCGCAACGTACATGAACAGTATGAAGTGATTCACATTGGAAGATTAGTAGCCCGCGCCATGGGCGCTGTCAAGCCCGGCATGTATTAGCCAGGTCAGTCGGGTCAGGGCCGCGGAGGAAGTCGCAACATAGCGGCGAAATCACTTCCGGGCTCCTCGTAAATGATTTCGGTTCGCCATCCGAGGTCTTTGGCTGCCAGCTCGAGTCTCTGCGAATCCACATGCAGCCACCGGACCCAGTCGCCCACCTGGTCCTTGTACCGAATTCGAAAGCTGAGATTCCCGGGATACCCCTCCGACGATCTATCGACTGTCCCCGGCTGTTCGGGAACAGAGTTAGTAATCAGGATTCCCCCAGGGCGCAAGAGCGACTGACACGTGCGAAGGAGATGCGGAATCCCCGCGAGGGTCTGCGCCATGCCGATGTTCCTTCCAAGGAATAAGAGCGTGTCGTAATGGCCGCGATGGGTGTATATGTCCTCCCGGGAGACACTTCCTACTCCGCGGGCCTGCATTACTTCCACAGCACCTTGGCTGACGTCGATCGCGTGTACTTCGAAGCCTGCGCGCTCAAGCGGCAGAACATGGACTCCCGTCCCGGCTCCCGCGACAAGCACTCGTCCCTGCACGTAATTCAATGCAGCCCGTTCAACCGGAAAGAAGCTGTCAGGTTCGCGGAAGTATGCAGAGGCAGGAATCTTCCGCATCTTTCCGTCCGAGCTCTCCAGGATCGTCACCGCGTCGGTACCTCCGCGCCAGTAGTCCACCAATGCCTGTCCATGGACGTCGTATGAAGCTCGCATGATTCAGTGCCCGTATGTGAGACCGCTTCCGGGTGCCCTACAACGCCGGCAGGATAAAATCCCGGATCAGGATGTCGCACTGTGACGCATCCCCCTGGTCCGCGGTAATAACAACCACCGTGTCCTGCTCCGGAAGGATCACGATTCGCTGACCATGGACTCCCATCGCCAGAAACGCACCTTCCTGTTCCAGGTAGGTAAACAACGGATTGCCGATATCGATCCACCACAGATATCCGTATGCTATGGGGGTGTTGTGGAATGATCCGGTTATCTGGGTTGTGGTAGACTCCTGCACCCATTCTCGGGGAACGATTTGACGGCCCGCGTACTCTCCCTCCTGTAAGTACATGACTCCGATCTTGGTCATCGCCCGGGGCGTCAAAAACAGTTCCGATCCGCCGATATGGTATCCGTCTCGATCGGTCTCCCACTGCACGTTATGGATATCGAGTGGACCAAAGAGATACTCCTCGGCGAACTGCAGCGTGGTCATTCCCGAGGCCTCCGCAATGACCGCGGATAGCAGGTGGGTGAGACCGGTACTGTAGTTGAACTGGGTTCCAGGTTCGTCGACGCGGGGCTGGTTCAGAACTCTCCCAGCAATGCGCTTACTTATGAAAAACGTATACATGCTGTTGAGATCGTTTTCGTTCCATTTCAATCCGGCGGACATCGTGAGCAAATCTCGGATGGTGATCTCCGCTTTGCCCGCATCGTCCGGTTCGTAGTCAGGTAGGTATGAAAGGACGCTGTCATCGAGACTCTCGATCAATCCCTCATGCAGCGCAATACCTACCAGCGCGGAGATAACCCCCTTGCTGGTGGATTTCATGTTGTGGGAAACACCAGCGTTAGACGGCTCGAAGTACGCCTCAAACGGAATCGTTCCATTTCTGTATATGACAACGCTGTCAATCGCGAGGTTGTTCTCGTCGATGTGCACCACCATGCGCTGCAAGTCTTCCGACTGGATCCCCTGGCTTTCCGGAGAGACCTCCTCCCAGGACCCAGCGGAGTCGGTCACCAAAGCGTGCTCTCCTTGCATTGAATTGCAACCGGTGACGCCCCCCATAAGGACCAGCGGCATGATCGTTCCTAATACCCATATCTTCTGCATTTCGTCTTGTCTCCATTAGGTTTGGGGGGCGGACTACCGGGTCCGCCCCAAATAGCTGTATCGAAAGGCCGCGTCTTAGAACGCCACGGCGTAACCGAGGCGGCCCCAGAACCCGTTCAGCTCGCCATCGTCGGCCAGATCGGTTCGTATCGGTCCGGTGACCAGATAACCCGCGGCCAGCGTTACCGCGCCCCGCTCGCCGACAAAGAACTTCGGTTCTATGCCTGCCGAGTAGACTGAGTGGTTCACCTGATCGATGATCTCCTCCGTCCAGCGCAGCTCCTCCCGGTACTCGCCGCCGTAGCGGTACTGCACCATTCCGTTGCCACTCTCCAAGGGAAGCCCGATTTCCCACCGCGGTCCGAGTTGGAGCTTCGGCTTCACCACCAGGGTGCCGTAGCCGGAAGACATGTGATACTCCCGACCCTGGGCATCCTCGTACTCGTTAGAAACCTCCGCCTGGGCGTAGGCTCGAACTCCGACCTCCAGTCGCTCTCCGACCACCCGCATAACCTCGGCTCCCAGGCCGCCCATGCCGTCGCCGCCACTGAGCGACCCACCGGCAGCGAGCGATACGTTCCAGCGAGGCCCGTCCTGAGCCGCCAGCGATCCTGCCATGCTTACCATTACGATCAGCGCCAATACAATTCGATGTTTCATTCTTCTCTCCTCCTGTGTGAGTTGTTGGCGCCACTATGCCCCCCTGGATGAAAGGAGCCAATCGGACATGAGTATGATTTTGCCGTCTCGTACGGAAGTATGAGAGAAGAGGCGCGGGTCGGCGCAGTCAGTGTGATAGTCTAATCCTCACGGAGGATATCCATGGCACGCCGTCCCGTCGCCTTGATTACCGGCGCAAGTCGCGCTATCGGAATCGGTTCATCTATCGCCAGCGCCCTTGCCGAATCCGGCTGGGATATCGCGCTTACCTACTGGCATGCCTACGACGCCGACATGCCGTGGCACAGTAGCCCGGATGAAGTGAAGTCGCTCTGTATCCGGCTGGAAAACTGCGGTGCCGCCGTGGCGACAATCGAGGCAGACTTGTCACAGCCGGAATCAGCTACCCACATCTTTGATACGGTGGAACGCGATCTGGGACCGGTCACAGCACTTATACTCTCTCACTGCCACTCCGTCGATAGCGATATCCTGACTACCAGCATCGAAAGCTTTGATACCCACTTTGCCGTGAATGCCCGGGCCACCTGGCTGTTGGTACGCGAGTACGGCCAACGCTTCTGCAGCACCCCTGGGCGCGGACGCATCATCTCGATTAGCAGCGATCACACAGCCGGCAATCTTCCCTACGGAGCCAGCAAGGGAGCAATGGACCGCATCGTACTCGCCGCTGCAGAGGAGTTCAGGTCACTGGGGGTCACTGCAAACGTGATCAACCCGGGGGCCACCGACACCGGATGGATGACGCCGGAGATGA
>CAYQRW010000094.1:6853-11714 GCA_964419735.1 uncultured Spirochaeta sp. | reverse complement strand
GGAGACGTGCGCGCGGTTCCGCTGCCTGCCGAAACTTCTAT
Source organism: uncultured Spirochaeta sp. (assembly GCA_964419735.1). Lineage (GTDB taxonomy): Bacteria > Spirochaetota > Spirochaetia > DSM-27196 > Alkalispirochaetaceae > Alkalispirochaeta. The sequence goes on along the minus strand of CAYQRW010000094.1, from coordinate 11,673 downwards.
CGATATGGTCCGCACAGGGCGTATCCCCTCCGGTGGGTTCTTCGTCGTTTCCGGTCGACAGCTCCTGCTATTGTCTGATACGGGAGTGATCTTGGACGAGGTGGAGCTTTCCGACGATCCTGCCACCGCAACCTGGATCGACGGTATAGGACAACTGATCCTAACCTACGGGGACTGGTCGATCGAGGCGTGGGCCGTGGCCGCCGGACCGGTTGAGCCGCTCCCGCTTGTCAGCGAATGGTCCCCCCCGGTTCCGGGGGGACAGCGCCATGGGAACGCCGTGTCCCCGGGAGCGCTCAGTGCCCGAGCGGAGGCCGTGTTCCGGGGAACCTCCCGCAGTGAGCGCAGCGCGCTCCTGTCGGAAATCCAGGGGCAACGCCGCCGGGCGGTACTCTTTGATCGGGTGGGCGAGGCGCGCTCGATTTTGCGGCGGTTGGTGCGAGAGACGCTCGAATCGCCCCAGGTCGATGAGGGACGGGTGCGTAATGATTTTCCTGGAATTCGACGCGCCGCCGTGGAGGAGCTGGGGCGTTATCTGGATCGTACCAGCCGAGAGGTTCTCACCGATGTGGTACGCCACGATCCGGATGCCCAGGTGGTAGCGGCGGCATTGCACGCCTTCGCGCGCTTCGGCATAGATGAAGCGGGGATCACCGCCCACGCGGTGGAGCGCTTTCGTCGCTCCGACGATCGGGACCGTACCGCGCTGGCACCGGCGATGATCGAGTTCCTGGAGCTTACCTCTGCAACTCAGCGCTATCCCGCCGCGGCCGAGGAAGCGCTGGACCTGCTGATCGAGTCCAATCTATCCCGCGATATTCGCCGCCGGGCGGCTACGATTGAGCGGGCGAGATATCGCTGAAGAGCTGCACTAACTCCTCTCGTTCGAAGCGATACGTGGAATTGCAGTTATGGCATGTCGTTTTTACCGGGATCGGGCCGTTTTCCAGAATGTCCCGCTGTTCATCCTGGGGAAGGGCGGCGAGAAACTTCCCAAAACGCTCATGGCTGCAACTGCAGTAGAACTCAGCCGCCCGTGTACCAATCAACTGCGGTGACCACGGTGCCAGGTGCGTCTGGACCAGTTGCGACGCGGTGGTACCGGCAGCAAAGGCGGCCCCCACCGGACGAGACGGGGTGAGGGCGGTGCCGATCTCCTCCAGCACATCCGGTGATGCCCCGGGGAGCGCCTGCAGGAGAATTCCGGCGGCGCCCCGGATTCGCTTGTCCTCGTCAAAGTGCACGTTCACGTCTACCAGCGTTGCGGTCTGTTCGCTGTTGGCGAAATACCACGCCACGTTCTGAGCCAGGTCTCCCCGATGCCACTCGGTCTGACCCTGGAATGGATGTTGCGTGTCGAGGCCGACCCTGATCATGGTGAGCGTGCCGGTACCGAACGCCTCCTCGATGGAACCCACCTCCGCCAGGCGAACCTCCGGATTGTGGAGATATCCCCGCACCTGACCGTGGGAGTTTGCCTCCGCCGAGAGCCCTTCAAGCGGTCCGGTACAATCAACCACCAGGGAGAGACGATCCTCGTCCTTCAGCGTGGAGGCCGATAACAGCGCCAGCAGGTACGCCTGTCCCAGGATAAGGGAGCCGGTACCGCTCAGGTGGTGATTAACCTGCATGCGGTTGACCAGGGCGGTTCCGTGCACGACCACCGCCCGCACCGTGCCGTCGGCCAGTATATAGGTGTCGGTGGCGTCGCCGGCGATCGCCTGCAGGTGCGCTTCAATTACTTTGTCGCGTAACGGTTGTTGCTTCATGGGGTTGCCTCGATTTCCTCGTTGATCTGCGGTTGGAGGATGCGCCGTCGTCGGCCGCCGGGCCAGATAATATCAACTGCGTCCACTTCGAGTCGTCCCCCGAGTCCAAAATGGGCCACCGGCTCCATCTGACACAGATAGCCCGAGCCTCCGTCGATGGCGCGAACCTGGTGGTGGTCGCCGGCGTAGAGGTGGACCAGTGCCCCCCGGGCCGGCGCCCCGTAGTCGGTAAGCGGGGCGACGCGGAGAAAGTTTCCCCGTCGCGCCGACGCGGCGGAGTACAGGCTTAAGGGTTGCTCTTCCTGCTCTCCGTGGGAGATCAACAGTTCCAGGATACCGTCGCCGTCAATATCCGCCACCACCGCGCCGGTGCCCAGGCCGTCCGGTTCGGCGGCGGCGCCGGGATCCAGCTCTTCCACGCCGTCCTCGCGCAGACGAAACAGGCGGTTAGGTTCACCGATATTGTTGAAAAACAGTTCGACTCGGCCGTCGTTGTCAAAGTCGGCGGCGATCACGTTCCGATTACGTTGCGGCTCGCGGAAGCGCGCGGAAGCGCGGTCACTCCACGCCGAGCGCGGGTCTCCCGGGGTGCGCCGCACGTAGAGCCGTCCCGGGCCATTCCAGTTCCCCACCACCAACTCCAGCAGGCCATCGTGGTCGGTATCTGCCAGGGCGACGCCCCGAGCGTGTTCGGTGGCGTCGCCCACATCGAACTCCTCGGCGCGATTGAGATAGGTGCCATCGGCGGTACGAAGAAACAGCGTATTTGCGTCGTTCTCGTTCCCACAGAAGAGGGCCGAATAGGTTCCTACGTCGGGGATCACACACAGAGAGCGGCCACCGGTGATCAGGTGAATACCCAGGTCGGCGGCGGTATCCCGCACCCGGTTGAACTCGTCGACCTGGTGCAATCGCATGGGACCGCCGTAGTTGGCCACTAAGAGGCGATACGCACCGCTTCCATCCACATCTACCGCTGCCACCGACCGCCCGGCGCTGAGATTGGGATTTTCCACGTTGACCGGCAGTTCGAACAGGTCGATCCAGCTCTCCATATCACCGGAGTCCTGCTGCAAAAAGAACCGGTCCCCGAAGCGCTTCATTCCCATGAACGTGTCGGTGTTGAGTACGTAGATCTCCTCCTGGCCATCGCGATTGACATCGGCGGCGGCGACCCCAATCGCCCGCCGATGGGGATCGGCGATCGCAGGCGGGGCGATATTCCGGATCTTTCCGTCCTCCTGCCAGTCCAAGACGAGATTGTTGGTACCAAATCCGGTAACCACCAGCTCAGGGCGACCATCTCCGTCGATATCGGTAGCGGCCACCCCATAACTCAAGCGCGGCGGGTTGGACTCGATGCGATGTGATTCATTCTGGAACATCACCGCAAAGATGCACACATCCCGCCGCTGCTGACAACTTGACTACCGGCGGTGCGGGGCGTAGGCTGAATACATGGCATATCAAGCAGATTCTTCGCGATATGAGAGCATGGTCTATCGCCGGAGTGGCGATAGCGGCCTGACCCTACCGGCAATTTCATTGGGTCTCTGGCACAACTTTGGGCACGAGGCTCCTCTCGAGTCCGCGGCAGCGATGATCCACCGCGCCTTTGATCTCGGAATCATTCACTTTGACCTGGCTAATAACTACGGTCCCCCCGCCGGTTCGGCGGAGGAGAACTTCGGCCGAATCCTGGCGCGAGATCTCCGGCCCTATCGCGACGAACTGGTAATCTCCTCCAAAGCGGGCTATTACATGTGGCCCGGGCCCTATGGCAACTGGGGGAGCCGCAAGTATCTTCTGGCCTCGCTCGATCAGAGTTTGTCCCGCATGGGCCTGGAGTACGTGGATATCTTCTACTCCCACCGGTTCGACCCTGATACGCCGCTGGAAGAGACGATGGGAGCGTTGGATACCGCCGTCCGCCAGGGCAAGGCGCTCTATGCGGGGATCTCCTCCTACTCCGCCGAGAAAACGCGCGAGGCCGCGGCGATCCTCCGGGAGTTGGGAACGCCGGCGGTTATTCACCAGCCCTCTTACTCGATGCTCAACCGCTGGGTCGAAGAGGGCCTGCTGGATACTCTCTCCGAAGAGGGTATGGGATGTATCGCCTTCTCTCCGTTGGCCCAGGGAATGCTCACCTCCAAGTATCTCGGAGCTGTTCCTGAGAACTCGCGAGCTGCCCAGGAAGGGTCGGCCCTGGACTCCAAGATGCTTACGCAGGACCGATTGGACCGGGTTCGCGGCTTGAACGCGATCGCCGAGAAGCGGGGACAGTCGTTGGCGCAGATGGCCTTGGCCTGGGTGCTCCGCCGTCCTGAGATCACGTCCGTCCTAATCGGCGCCAGCAGTGTGAAGCAGATCGAAGAGAACGTGGCTACCCTGGAAACGCTCCAGTTCAGCGACGAAGAGCTCAAAGAGATCGACCGCTTCGCGGTGGATAGTGATATCAATCTCTGGGCTCAATCCAGTAGCTACTGATCTATCCGGCCGATATGACGCAATCTCACCTGAGAGAGGCGCTCCGCACGTACGCGGAGCGCTTTCCCGATGAAACCGCGGTGGTCGCCACCTTCCTGGAGCTCATCGATGCGTGGCCGGACTGCCTCGTTCGGGACCACCTTCCGGGCCACCTCACCGCCTCGGGGTGGGTGGTGCATGGAGCGAGCCAATCGGTACTGCTTACGCACCACCGCAAACTTGACAAGTGGCTCCAGCTGGGAGGCCACGCCGACGGGGATCCAGACCTACCGGCGGTGGCGGCGCGGGAGATCGTAGAAGAGTCCGGGCTCCGGGCGTTTAGCGCCGAAGGCGACCCGAACGTCCCCTTTGATATCGATATCCACGAGATCCCGCCCTATGGACGCGTACCGCGGCACTTGCACTACGACCTCCGGTTTGCCTACCGCGCCCCGGAGCAAGCCCCGCCGGTGGTAAGCGACGAGAGCCATGATGTGGCGTGGGTTCCCCTGTCACAGTTGGAGCAGTTTACCACCGAGGAGTCGATGGTACGTATGCGGGACAAGTGGCGGCGGCTGAGCAGCC
>CAYQRW010000094.1:0-6753 GCA_964419735.1 uncultured Spirochaeta sp. | reverse complement strand
ACCACCGAGGAGTCGATGGTACGTATGCGGGACAAGTGGCGGCGGCTGAGCAGCCCATCGGCACGGGAGTGATGCAGTTACTGGCCTCCGCGGGTGAGGCCGAGCTACCGGCCTTCGTCCACGGCGTGGAGACGGCCGCCGCTGCGCGCAAGAACGCGGCTTACCAGGCCCGGGGCGAGGCGATGAGCCACGTCCAGCAGACGTCCGGCGCCGACCGTGATAGTGCGGCGCTTGCGGCGGAGCAGGGCCCGCGCGATCGCCTGGGCGGCGGCGGTCTGGCTTTGCATCGCGCGCCGTTCGTGGTGAAACGCCCTGCCATCGGCCCCGAGGGTCGTCTTGTCGGGATCGTTCTCTACAAATCCCAGCAGTACCAATCCCACATGGACGCCGTGGTGCGAAACCTCGGCGGTCAGTGATTCGGCAAAGGTGCCCACCGCAGCCTTGGTGGCTGAGTAGAGCGAGACCCCGGGGAATCCGTGAATCGCCGCCACGGTGGAGACGAAAATCACCCCTCCGCGGGTCTTGAAGAGCTCCGGTAGCGCCGCCACCGTCGGCAGTACCGCGCTGGACACGTTCCCGGCAGTGAGTTTGTCCAGGGTTTTAGCTTGCAGATCACCGATAGCCCCGCGCATCGATACTCCGGCGTTGTTGATCAGGCCATCCACGCGACCCCACGTCTCCAGGGTATGTCGGACCAATTCCTGCGCGCCGGGTTCCGTGGATATGTCGCAGGCTACCGCCGAAAACGAAGCCTGTGGAAGGTCGGCGCGCAGGGTGGTCAGGGTCTCATTCAACCGGTCCGCGGATCGTCCATTGAGGACTACCGTCGCTCCCCGGCGGGCGAGTTCCCGCGCGGTTTCCCGACCGATGCCGCGGCTGCTGCCGGTCACGATTACAACTGGCGATGTCACGATGGTTCCTCGTCGGTTTTGTATCCCGCATCGTAGTCGGCGAGCTGCTCCTCCGCGATGACGCGGTAGCGGCCCACCACGGTGCCCCCGTCGGAAACCACGATCTCATAGGTGGTAATCGACTGTTCCGCTTCAATGCGGGAGGACCCACGGACTTTGACCAGTTCGGTACCGGTCTGAGGGTAGAGGCCGGGAACCGGGTTGCCGTGCTTCAGGGTGTGCCACTCGTTGTCCAGTTCGCTGATAACTTCGCGGCGCTGTTCTTCCATTATATCCCTGAGTCGAGGTCAAAGGCATCCGCCGGCAGGTCCTGCGCGTTCATCATCGCCGAGAGCCGCTGGATCGACGACAGGATCAAGGTCTGCTCCCAGTCTTCCAGGGCATTAAAGCGGCGAACAAAGGCGTCCTGTAGGAAATTGGGGTGACTTTCCAGGATCGTCCGGGCCTTTTCGGTAATCGCCACGTAGACGCGCCGCTTGTCACGACTGTCTCGCTCGCGGGTGGCCAGCTCTTTCAGCTCGAGGCGGTCGAGGATGGTGGTGACGGTGGCCTGACTGAGACTGATGCGCCGTGCCAGCTCGCCAATCGTCATGGGGCCATACTGGCCGATCTCACTGATCACGATCAGCTGCGGGCCGGTGAGTCCGTACTGCTTGGAGAGCTGACGGGAGTGAATGTCGATAGCGCGGATGATCTGGCGAAGGGTTGAGAGTACGTAGGCGCTGGTGTCCTGTTTATCCATCGGTGTGATCCTCGGGTGCGGAAAATGGGATGACTTTACCGGTATCCGATGCGGGGCGATCCGGAAGCTCCTCAATAAGAGATACGTTTTGAAAAGGGATCATGACATGCTCCGCTTCACCAAAGTCTCGATGCAGTTCATCTTCACTGGGGTCGATAATGACCGAACTGGAGTCAGGGAAGATCAGTCCCCGAATGGAAACGAAGTACGGATGGGTCATATCGAGGATGCGAGCACGGAGGATGCGAGGCTTTTCTTTCCAGGTAAAGTGAATGCGATAGACCGACACGATGAAGTATTCCTTTTCATGAATGAATATAGTACGAAAGACCTCAAAAGATAAAGTAGGTTGCAAGCTAAACATATGTATAGTACTTTGGTGCTATGCATGCAGGGCTTGTTCGCGCATCACGTCTTATCGACTCTCACCGCGAGATGCCTGCCGCCGGAGCCGAAACGCTGCTTCACGATGCGGCGGAGACACTGAGCGGTTCAATTGTCCAGCTATCGGGGACCGCCCCACTCACGGTGGCAACGCAGCTATTGGCCAGATTTCAGCAGTTGTCGGAGGCTCCCGTGGCGTGGGCCGGAGACGAACGGTCAATACCATTTCCGCTGGATCTACTCCATGCAGGTATCGATCTGTCGCGGCTGTGTGTGGTGCGGGCCACCGATATGGACCACCGGTTATACGTGGTGGATCGGTTCCTCCGCGCCCGGATCGCATCGCTGATCGTACTTGATCGCGGTGAGTATGAGGATCTCTCTCCCGGGGTTCTCGGCCGGTTTATGCACCTGTGTCGAAGTTCCGGGGCCACGGTGGCGCTTGTCACTCCCGGAGAGGCCCGGGCCCTCTCGCCGGCGGTTCGGTTTCACCTGCGCGTATCACCATCGCAAATGGATACACCTCTATCATCTCCGTTGAGATTGGAGGTGCTTCGCGCCCGCACACCGCTTCGGAGAGGATGTATCCATGTCGGCCGCCCCGCTGGTATGTGTTAGCGTCACCGATTTTGCGATGCAACTAGTTCAACGCGAAAAGGGGATGGATCACACGGTGCCCCTGGTGATCGTTCCCAGTGAGCGGCCGGGAGCTCATATTTTGGAGTGTAACCGGGCGGCGGTAGCCTACGGGGTCCGCCCCGGCATGACGTATTCCCATGCGTTGTCCCTGTCAGAGAACATCCGTGCCGGCACCGTATCTTCCGAGGTGCGCCGCCGCGCCGATCGTGAGATTCGTGATCTGCTGCACCGCGTGGCCCCGGCGGTGGAAGCCTCGGATCTAGTGGAGGGAGTGTACTGGCTCGATATCTCCGGGACGCGCCGGCTCTTTGGCGGGATCGGACCATGGTTACGCAGTCTGGGGCGCGCCTGCACCGATGAGGGGTGGAACATTCGGGTGTGTCGGGGATGGACGCGGCCGGGAACGATGCTGGCAGCGCTCCAGGAAGACGCTCCGGTGGCGTTCTCCTCACGCTCCGCCGAACACTTGTGGATGCGCAATCAGCCGCTTACGGTACTTCCCCTTCCGGAACGTGATCAGGAGCACCTGGCGATGGTGGCGTTCAGACAGGTGGGACAGCTGATAGATGCCCCAGCCTCCGCGGTAAAGGCGCGGGTATCATCCCGGACGGCGGTATTTCGAGCGTTTTGTGCGCGCGCCTTTGATCCGCTTCCCATCCAGAACGAGAGCACTCCGGCTGAACACACGCAGGTGTGGCGCTTTGAGCCGCCGGTCATGGCGCGCGGTCCCGTGCAACGCGCCCTGGAGACACTGATCCGCCGGATCGTTTCCATGGTGGCGGAGCGTGGGGCGTGGGTGGAGGTGCTGGCAATTGGCATTGACCGCGAGCGAGAGGATCCTCTGGATGAGCGGATTCGCTGCGGCCGGGCTACGCGAGATCTGCCGTATCTGTTCTCGTTAGTAGAGATGCGGCTGGACCACCTGCAACTGAAGCGATCGTTTATTACCGCCGTTCGGGTGCAGGCGGAGCTGAGTGTGGGAGAGTTCCGCCAGGGAGAGTTCTCGTTTGCGCCGGGAGCGCAGCTGCGGGAAACCCCGTCTCTCCAGGTTCCTCCCACCCCGGAGCTGCTGGATCGTACTATCGCCGCGCTCCAGGCGGAACTGGGATCGGCGGTGTGTTCCCGGATTCTGATCGTACCGGGCCGTTTCCCGGAAGATCGTTTTGCCGTAATCCCGATCTCGCATGGGCGGGAGCTCCTGCAGCGAGGCGATCTATCAGCGCCTTCCCGGGAGGTCCCCATCTTTCGGATACGCCGAATACTCACTTCCGGTGCAACGGAACCGTCGCCACTGCAGAGTGAACCCGGTACGCGGGGGCCCCGAACAACCGGCTCCCCCACGGGCGGTCCCCGCACGCGCGACTCCCAAACGGCCGGCCCCCAGACGAGAGGCTCTCAAATAAGCGGGCCCCGTACGAGCGGCTCTCAAATAAGCGGGCCCCGTACGAGCGGCCCCTTTCTTCTGTCCTCCGCGTGGTGGGAGGGAGTTTCTGAACACCGGGTGTATGAGTACCGCCTGCAGTCGGACGGTCGGGAAGCGTGGATCTACCGTCGGCGATCCGGGGGAGCGCATCTGCGGCTGGGGCATCGATTCTACCTGCAAGGATATCTTGAATGACACCAGACGCCGGGTGTGTACCGCTCTGGTGTACCACCGTTCACTCCTTTCTGATCGGGGCTTCCCACCCGCAGGAGCTGGTCACCGCCGCTGCTGAAGCGGGGTGTTATGGTATCGCCATTACCGACCGGGATAGCCTGGGGGGCGTGGTGGAGGCGTGGCGGCAGGTGGTGGAGTTGCGCACGGCGGGCTCTGACGGGGAGCACCCCCGCCGGGAATCACCACTGCAGCTTCTCATCGGTGCCGAAGTGACGGTGGCCGTGGACAAAGCAGCGGTGGCTGAGGACAAAGCAGCGGTGGCCGAAACTGAATCAGCGGTGGCTGAGGACAACGCGGAGCCGGCCGATACCAAAGCAGCGGCGGGCGGCGCGGTTCCCCCCTCGTACCGGGTGCTGCTGTACGCCGCCGGCGCGGTGGGGTACGGCAATCTATCCGAGCTGATTTCCCACGGTCGATTACGTCGACCCAAGGGGGAGAGCCTGGTAACAGCGGAGGAGGTGCGGAGATTCAGCGCGGACGTACTCATAATCTGGACGGAGGATAGCGGCGATGAGACCGCGTTAACGGAGATTCTTCCCGCGTTCTCCGGTCGGGCGTGGATCGGAATATCCCGTCACTTCCGTCCCGGAGATCAGGATACTGAAATGCGGTTGCGGCAGTGGGCGCACCGACTCGACCTGCCGATCGTGGCGCTACCCCACGTGTTATACCACGATCCTACTCGCCGCGAGGTGCAGGATGTGCTCACCTGTATCAGAGCAGGGACCACGCTGGATGACTCCGCGGAGACGCTGCTTCCCAACGCGTCCTTTACGTTGCCGACTCCCGAGTCCATGACGTTCGTCTACCGCGACCACCCGCAGTGGGTTGCGGAAACGCGACGCATCGCCGATCGCTGTACGTTTTCACTCTCCGAGATTCAGTACCGCTATCCCAGTGAGACGCGTCCCGACGGATGGACCGATATCGGCTGGCTCCGGGAACTCACGCGGGTGGGCGCGCAGCGTCGTTACCCCACCGGGGTGCCTCCCCAGATGGTAGCTCAGCTGGAGCGAGAACTGGAGTTGATCGCGGAGCTGGACTATAGTGGCTACTTCCTCACCATGGCGGAGATCGTCATGTTCTGCCGGAGCGAGGGTATTCTCTGTCAGGGGCGGGGGTCCGCCGCCAACTCGATCGTGTGCTATTGCCTGGGAATTACCGCGGTGGACCCGGTGCAGATGGATCTGCTCTTTGAACGGTTTATTTCTCGGGAGCGCGCCGAGCCGCCGGATATCGACCTGGATATTGAGCATCGCCGTCGGGAGGAGGTGATCCAGCATGTGTACCGGCAGTATGGGCGGGAACGCGCCGCCATGGTGGCAAACCTCGTGAGGTTTCGCCGGCGCTCGGCGGTGCGGGAGGTGGGCGCCGTGTTCGGATATTCGGCGATTATGCTCGACCAGATGACCAAATTGCTCTCCCACCGGGAGATGTCGCCGCAGGAGGCGGCGGAGCGCGTGGGGCTGGTACCCGAGCAGCCCCGGGTGAGCGCGTTTCTGCGGGTGGTGGCCCAGGTTATCGGGATCCCGCGCCACCTGTCGATTCACCCCGGTGGATTTCTGCTGGGGCGTGATCCCGTTGCCCGGATCGTCCCCCAGGAGAACGCCACGATGGAAGGACGAACGGTCATCCAGTGGGACAAGCATGGGGTGGAGGGCATGAATCTGTTTAAGGTCGACCTGCTGGGCTTGGGGGCGCTGACGCACCTGGACTACGCGTTTCACCTGCTGGAACGCCACCTGGGCACATCGATGACGATGGCTTCCATCCCCATGGATGAACCCAAGGTATACGCCATGCTGCGAAACGCGGAAACGGTAGGGGTCTTTCAACTGGAGAGCCGAGCGCAAATGGCGATGTTACCGCGACTGCGCCCCCGCACATTCTATGATCTGGTGGTGGAGATCAGTATCGTCCGTCCCGGTCCGATTACCGGAGGAATGGTGCATCCCTACTTGCGCCGTCGTCGGGGAGAGGAGCCGGTAGCGTATCCCCATGCCGATCTGAAACCGATTCTCGCCAAAACATTGGGAGTTCCGCTGTTTCAGGAGCAAGTGATGAAGTTGGCGATGGTGGCCGCGGACTACACCCCGGGGGAGGCGGACCAGTTGCGGCGGGATATGGCGGCGTGGCGGCAGACCGGCCGGATCGAGAAGCACCAGACCACCATTATCGAGCGTATGGTACAGCGTGGCATCGAGCGAAAATTTGCCGAACAGGTCTTTGAACAGATTCGCGGTTTCGGGGAGTACGGCTTCCCCGAAAGCCACGCCGCCAGTTTTGCCCTGATCGCCTACGCCACGGCGTGGGTGCGCGCCTTCTACCCTACCATCTTCACCTGCGCCCTGCTCAACGCCTGGCCCATGGGGTTTTACACCCCGGCTACGATCGTCTCCGATGGTCGCCGCCAGGGGGTG
>CAYQRW010000093.1:8811-11813 GCA_964419735.1 uncultured Spirochaeta sp. | reverse complement strand
TCCGGCACTCCCGCGGTCAGGACATCAACGCCGCCTGCGGCATGCTCTGGACGCGCCACGTGGAGCAGCGCGCCGCGGTTGTCTCACCGACGGTTCGTGTCACGCGATAGAACGATCCTCGAAGCGGTTGGCCCCCACGACGCCACTTGCGAGAACGATTCCATCGCGGATATCCTACGGCGCGTATGAAAAAATCTTCTCTGCGGGTTATCGCATTCTTTCTGTTTCCCGCGGTTCTTGGTCCGGTGAGCATTGTAGTTCTCGATTGGTTTACCCGCTTGGCGACGCTATCAGAGTTGATAGGCGCAATCTCACCACTGGTTGTCGGCACCTTCGTGGTGCTTCTGGCATTCGGGTCAGCAGCACTCAGCATCCTGCTTAATCGATTCTATAGAGCATGCGGACAGCGGCCGATTGTGGCGTACCGCATGCTGTCATTGGTACCGGCGGCGCTGATCGTGTGGTCGGCCTTGCACAACCTGGCGTTTTCGCTGGTCCTGCACTCCGGATCGACGTTTGTCACGGATAGTGTAGGACTCTGGATAGTGGGTCTCTACGCGGGAGCGGTGGGAACGTTTTTCGGTATCCTGTTTTATGCAGCAGTTGTACCCCGCATGGAAACCCACCTTCCCATCGGGCCGGCGTTATCGGGGGAGGTCACCCCGCCCCGCACGGACGTGCGCTTCATGGCAAGTGTGGTACTTACGATCGCCTCATTCCTGTTCGGGGCGGTGGGGATTGTGCTCTTTCCGGTGTATGCCCGTGAGAGTCTGGGCTTCGCCCTGACTCGGATCGCCTTCGTGGCGGTGCCCTTTCTGGCGCTCACGGTGGTGCTCACCCGCTTTCTCTCACAGGTCATCACGGGGCCCCTGACGCGGGCGTTCTCCCAGCTGCACCGCTTCACCGACGGCGACCTGACTGAGCGAATTCCCGTGGACGGCGTAAGCGAAGTTGATCTCACCCTGGCGGGAATCAACACCTTTGTAGATACGCTGGCCGAGGTGCTCGGAGCAACGCGCACCGATACCGACCGCAACGTGGAAACCGCGGCGTCCCTCAATTCACAAGCCTCAGACCAGCGTACCGCATCTCGGGATGTGGCCGAGCGGCTGGAATCCGCCGCTACCCGCATCCGCGAACTTAAAGACCACGTAGATAGTACCGCCAGCGCCACCGAGGAAATTACGCGTACGCTTCAGAGCTTGGGTGGTCAGATCACCAACCAGAACACCGCCATCGACGAGACAGTAGCCTCCGCCGAAGAACTCTCTTCCTCCACCCGCAGCGTGGTTGAGGTATCTGAGACGCGGCAGAAGGCCGCCGAAGAACTACGATCGGTTGCCGCCGACAGCCGCTCGCAGGCGCAGAACGCCGTTCAGAACGTGGAAAGCATCGCCGCCCAGGTAGGAGATATCCTCTCCCTGAATGGGGCGATCGCGGGGCTTGCCGCTCAAACCAACATGCTCGCGATGAACGCCGCCATCGAGGCCGCCCACGCCGGTGATGCGGGCCGCGGATTCGCGGTGGTCGCCGCGGAGATCCGTTCGCTGGCGGAATCAGCCTCCAAGAACGCCAAGGAATCCTCCGAGTTTCTCAAGCGCGTGGTGGGGGGAATCGAGGCGACCGATCAGGCGATTCGTAAGGTGGAGACCTCCTTTCAACGCGTCGACGAAGAAACCGGTTCGCTCACCGACTCCCTGGGTGAAATCGTTGGCGCCGCCACGGAAATGAACACTACCGCCGCCGGCATCACCTCGCAAATGGAAAATCTGCAAGCGATCAACAAGCGTGTAGTAGAAGCAGTGACCGAAATCAACGAAGGGGCAGAGGAGATCGACAGCGCCGGACAGCAGTCAAAGGTTATCGCTCAGGACGTGGAGGAGCTCCTCGCATCAGTGCAGGCCGCCACCACCGCGCTCACCGAGAGTGCCGAGGCGCTTCCGGGAATCAGTGAGGCGATCACCAACCGCGCGGGGGAGTTGCAGGACCGCCTGGCCACGTTCACGTTGACCGGTGATACGCACGGACCCGGGGGGACGGAAAACGACGCCTCCTCCTGACGCCGCTTACCGTAGCGGTACCCGGGAGCTCTTGCTCCCCATCAAGAAGAAGACCGCCAGGAGCAGCGGCGCCGCCATGAGAAGAATGAAGTGTCCCGGTAGGACCTCGGAGATGCGCCCCGCCAGATAGGGGAAAATCGCGGCCCCCAGGCCACCGGCGGCGACGATAATCGTGGTTCCCGTCTCGTGGCCGGTTTCACCGCTGGTAGCCACGATGAGCGGCCAGATTCCGGCACAGGCGATCGAGGAGAGTGCCACCGCCACCCACAGCAGGGGTTCGGTGGACACCACTACCAGCATCACCGCCGATGCTACCCCCAGCAGCGCAGACACTCGCAGGAGCTTCTCCGCAGTGAAGCGCCGCGTCAGGGCGGCGATCACGATGCGCCCCCCAAGCATACCGATCCAGAACAGGGTCGGCGCCAGCCGGGCCCGGGAAACGGGAACACCGTGATACAGCTCCATCACCGTCGGTGCCCACCCAAAGATCGTCACCTCGGCCCCCACGTAGCAGGCGATCGCCACCGAGACCTTAACTAACGGTCTCCAACGAAACGTGCCCACCTCGGTATGGGCGAAGACGAAACGGCGCGCCCGCATCGTGACCCCGATGAGCGCTCCCGCGATCCCCACGACACCGAGAATCAGAAACAGCGTGCGCCAACTCGCCCCCAGAGAGCTACCCATCGCCAAGTATACCGGCGTCAGCAGTGCTCCCACCGCAAAGAACGCCTGCGTCAGCGAAATGAGCCGTCCCGCCTCAGATTCATCCTTGGTAGTCATTACCATGAGGGTAGCGGTGTGCGCTTCTACTACTCCCCCAGCACCACCCGCCAGAAACAGGGCCACCGCCAGGAACAGAAAGCCGTTACTCCCGCCGGCGATAAACAGCGCCAGCGCATACAGCCACGCCACCACGATTACCAACCGCAGGCGCGCCGG